>NZ_JAALXT010000001.1:370265-740530 GCF_011634775.1 Thalassoroseus pseudoceratinae | reverse complement strand
CTGGTGAATTCGGTCTTCCATCAACAGCAACTTCTCACGTTCGCCTTGCATCATGCGAGAGATCGGAATGCCGGTCCATTGGCTGACAACGCCCGCAATGTCTTCGTCGGTGACTTCCTCACGGAGCAGTCGTGTGCCGTCGGTGTCCGCGGACTCTTGTGTTTTTTGGTTGAGATCCGCCAGCTTTTGTTCGGCGGCCTTGAGTTGCTCCTGGATCTCGTGGGCCTTGATGAACAACGAGTTGTCCAACGTTTGCTGAGCTCTGACGAATGTTTGCTCGTACTCGGTCCGCAAACGCTCGATTTCCTCCTGCAACGGCTTCATCCCGGAGAGTGATGCCTTTTCCGTTTCCCAACGGGCTTTGAGTCGGTTGACGACTTCTTCGCGATCGGCGATTTGCTTCCGCAATTCGTCCAGCCGCTCTTTGCTCTCCGGACTTTTTTCGCCGGCAAGAGCTTGAGCTTCGATTTGCATCCGTGTGAGCTGACGAGTGGCTTCGTCGACTTCCGCCGGCATGGAGTCAATTTCCATTCGCAACCGAGATGCCGCTTCGTCGACCAAATCGATCGCCTTGTCCGGCAGAAAACGATCGGTGATGTAACGGTCCGAGAGCGAAGCCGCCGCGATCAAAGCATCATCGGTGATTCGCACTCCATGGTGGGATTCGTACCGTTCCTTCAGTCCGCGGAGAATCGAAATCGTGTCCTCGACATTCGGTTCCTGCACGACGACTGGCTGGAAACGGCGTTCGAGAGCCGGATCTTTTTCGATGTGTTTGCGATACTCGTCGAGCGTCGTCGCACCGATGCAGTGCAACTCACCTCGCGCAAGAGCCGGTTTGAGCAGGTTCGACGCATCCATCGAACCTTCCGCACTGCCTGCCCCGACGACGGTGTGCAATTCATCAATGAACAGGATGATTTGGCCTTCCGCTTCCGTGACTTCTTTCAACACCGCTTTCAGGCGATCCTCGAATTCCCCGCGAAACTTTGCACCAGCGACAAGCGCACCCATATCGAGCGCGACAACTCGCTTGTCTTTCAAGTTTTGGGGGACATCACCGAGCACCACACGGTGGGCGAGTCCTTCGACAATCGCCGTCTTACCGACACCGGGTTCACCGATGAGAACGGGGTTGTTTTTACGACGGCGAGACAGAATCTGCACGACGCGGCGAATTTCCTGATCGCGGCCAATAACCGGATCGATCTTCCCCTGTTGCGCCAGCGCGACTAGGTCGATACCGTATTTTTCGAGAGCTTGGTATTTGTCTTCGGGGTTTTGATCTGTCACGTGCTGACCTCCTCTGATTTCTTGAATGGCTGATTCAACATCCGCGGTTTCCACCCCGTGCATATCGAGTAGCCGTTTGGCCTGGTCGTCAATCGTGGTTAGGGCGAGCAACAGGTGCTCGGTCGAGATAAATTCGTCTTTCATCGCTTGGGCGCGACGCTGTCCATCTTCGAGGACCTTCATCGTCTCCGGTGCGATCGACGTTTGCGTTCCACTGCCACTCACCTTGGGCTGCCGTTCGAGTTCACTGTGAACCACGGACGAGAGTTGCGAAACATTCGCCCCAATTTTTTGCAAGAGCGGACGCACCGCTCCATCGTTCTCGTCGATCAATGCCGCTAGCAAGTGAATCGGGCGGACCAATTGCTGATTGCGTTCGGTCGCCGACTCCTGAGCACGCTGAATCGCTTCAGCCGCTTTGATCGTACATTTGTTGATATCAAACGCCATGATCGATCCTTTCGTATCACTCGACTGCAGAAAAGCGTCAGTCAGAGCTAGTTGAATCAACTTCCATTCGAGTCTCTGGACAACTGGTTAAAGTTATTCGCTACATAACAGCTACTTAATATTTGATCGTTAGCCTTTGCATTGAAAGGAAGAAACATGCATTTCAATACGCGAAGTTGCTCTTGGCGTCACGGGTTTACAATACTTGAATTGCTAGTGGTTCTCGCCGTCATTGGTATTCTACTCGCTTTGCTCATTCCCGCTGTGCAGTCGGCTCGTGAAGCCGCACGGAAGACGTCCTGCGCATCGAATTTACGGCAACAGGGAATCGCATTGCACAACTATCACGATTCCTATGCCTGTTTTCCGCCGATTGTTAGCGGACGCTCTTATTTGGTAACGATCTTGCCAAATACGGATGAGAAACCGTTGCGGACGGAATATTGTCGCTTGAATGATGCCGCCGGCTCAGTCACCTCGCAACAGTGGTCCGCGTACTCGTTAAAACGTCCAAAAATTTACGTCTGCCCCAGCGACCCGCTCGGCGATCCGCCCCGCACGAGCTATGCGGGTAATTTTTCCACCGGCTTTCAGAAATACAAGTACAACGGCTTCTTTCGTCATGATGTGCCGTTCTGGGATTATGTTGGCCAGCAAGGACCAGTTCGTTCCCGAGATGTCACCGACGGGCTCTCGACGACGGTGGCGATTTCGGAAGTGGTAATTCATTCGGGCAATCTAGCCGAACCCGCCGAGTCGCGACAAACGATGTGGATCGTTTCGCCGGAGTTGAACGAAGCCAATCAACTCGACGACTTCGCCGATGCCTGCCGAGAGGCTCCGAACCTCTCGACGCATTATCCGGGGACATTGGGCTCTAGCTGGTTGGATGGAAACGTGTCCTATGGGTTGTACAACCATGTCCTCCCGCCCAATTCACCCAGTTGCAAGAACGGGGCAGAGGGTGGAGACATATACAACAATGCCTATACAGCGGGGAGTTATCACGCCGGCGGCACTCAGTCACTGTTCGCGGACGGACATGTGGCTTTCTCATCTGAAACAATTGATCGAAACGTTTGGCGGGCGATCGGTTCGCGCGCTGGCGGGGAAGTTGTTCCCGTGTCTGAGTTTTT
The DNA here is from genome assembly GCF_011634775.1 of Thalassoroseus pseudoceratinae. NCBI lineage: Bacteria > Pseudomonadati > Planctomycetota > Planctomycetia > Planctomycetales > Planctomycetaceae > Thalassoroseus > Thalassoroseus pseudoceratinae. The sequence goes on along the minus strand of NZ_JAALXT010000001.1, from coordinate 737,651 downwards.
GAAGTACAAAGTCGAAGGAAACATTGCGATGAGTTGTTTTCGATGGATTTTGGGACTGGTGGTATTCGGTGTTCCTACAATAGTTGCGTATGCCTAGGACATTAATAATCCAACGAACAATCATGAGTTTGGGATTTACGCGACAGTCACCGTGGAAGGCGGTGAAGCGCACGACAACGGCGAACCAGTACTGGTAGAAATTGTTAGTGGGCACTGGAGTAGTTGGACCCAAACGCCCGTTCTCAGTTCGATTCATGCTGATGTCGATGACGAAGACTGGGAGGCGGATCTCCCACCTAACTCTCCGAATGGCTGGCCGCTTGGCAACGCACACATTCGAGCGAAACAAGATGCCACAGTTGGTGGCCTCGACCGATCAAGCGTCAACATCAAATTCGTTGCGTCCATGTAGTGTAACGACACCAGTCAAAGCGTCCCAAGATTATGTTCAGACTCTCAACGATTGGCGATCATCATGCCTTTTCAAGTTTTTTTGGTCTGTTTCGTGACAGTCTTTTTGGGCTCAAGCGGCTGCTCTCGCGTTGAATCTGCCTCAGATGCCGATTCACCGATTCGCAACGCGAACATTCCGGACTTGGAGGAAGGCTCGATCGGTGCGAAGGTCGAACGGCAAACAACGACCACGTTGGAAGGGAAACCGCTCGATCTGAAGAAAGGCGTGAAAATCGGCCAAAAGTTTTTGGTTACCATCGACTACACGATTCCCGCATCCCCGGAGACTGCCAAGAAGTCCGTGCTCAGCGAAATCGTATTTGTCCGTCCTGATGGCAGCAAAGTCATTATGCAAGCGAAGCATACTAAACCGAAGCCGTTGGACGAGGGCAGCCAACGGGTTGCCGTCGAATTATTCGGCTTCAAACGTTCTGGTGACTATCAAATCGAACTTGCCTGCAAAGGCATTAAACTGATCAAGCCGTTACCCATTAAGATTTTGCCCAACTAGTCGCAAAACAGGTCTTGATTATCGGCATTTAAAGAACGGAATGCCCGTAAGCGGCATTCCGTTCTCCAAACTTCGTTTGCGATGAGACCGACCACTATTCGGACTTTTCGAATTCGGCGTCGATCACGTCATCATCGTCACCGGCTGTCGCTCCGGCGGGTTGTCCTTCAGGAGCGGCACCGGCTTCAGGACCGCCCGCACTTTGCATGTGCTGGGCCAATGCCTGAGCGGCCTGTTCCAATCCGCTGATGGCACTTTCGATGGCAGCCACGTCTTCACCTTGTTCGGCTTCTTTGACGCGTTGAATCGAAGACTCGACGGCGGTTTTGGAACCTTCATCGAGCTTGTCACCATGCTCGTTGAGCATCTTTTCGGTTTCATAGACCAGAGTTGATGCCTTGTTCTTGGTTTCAGCCAATTTCTTCTTCTGTTTATCTTCCTCGGCGTAAGAATCGGCTTCTTTCCGCTTTTGTTCGATTTCCTCCGGCGACAACGTACCGGCTTCTTCGATGCGGACTTTCGCTTCCTTGCCTGTCGAAACGTCCTTCGCGGAGACGTTCAAAATCCCGTTGACGTCGATATCGAACGCGACCTCAATTTGCGGAACACCTCGCGGAGCCGCCCCGATGCCTTCCAAATTGAATTGGCCAAGCAAACGGTTGTCGTTCGCCATGGCCCGTTCGCCTTGGAAAACCCGAACAGTGACCGCGGTTTGGTTGTCGGCAGCTGTCGAGAATGTTTCCTTCTTCGTGACCGGGATGGTCGTGTTGCGTTCGACAAGTTTCGTCAGAATGCCACCTTCGGTTTCGATCCCCAACGACAATGGTGTGACGTCGAGCAAAACGACATCGGTCACATCGCCGGAAATGATCCCACCTTGAATGGCTGCCCCGATGGAGACGACTTCATCTGGGTTCACACCCCGATGGAGTTCTTTACCACCGAAAAGTTTCTTGACGAACTCTTGGACCTTTGGCACACGAGTCGAACCACCGACCAGCACGACTTCGTCGATGTCGGACGGCGACAGCTTGGCGTCTTTCAACGCATCCGTAACCGGTTTGCGACACCGCTCAACAAGCGGATCGATCAAACGCTCGAACTCGCTCCGCGAAATCGTCAGCTGCAAGTGCTTCGGCTCGCCTTCGTGTTGCGTGATAAACGGCAAGTTGACTTCGGTGTCTTGAGCCGACGACAGTTCCTTCTTGGCTTTCTCCGCCGCTTCACGCAGACGTTGCAACGCCATCGGTTGTTCGCGGAGGTCAATTCCCTGCTCTTTCTTGAACTCGTCAGCCAAGTGGTCGATGAGAACTTCGTCGAAGTCGTCACCACCGAGGTGCGTGTCACCATTGGTGCTGAGCACTTCGACCATGCCTTCGGAAACTTCCAGCACGGAGATATCGAACGTACCGCCACCGAGGTCGAAGACGGCGATCTTTTCGTCGGCTTTCTTATCGAGACCGTAAGCCAAGGCAGCCGCGGTCGGCTCGTTGATGATCCGGCCAACTTCCAAACCTGCAATCTGACCGGCGTCTTTGGTGGCCTGTCGTTGGGCATCGTTGAAGTACGCCGGGACCGTAATCACAGCTTTGTTGACGCGGTGTCCGAGATAGTCTTCAGCCGCTTCCTTCAATTTTCGCAGCACCATCGCCGAAATCTCCGGCGGGGTGTATTCCTTGTCCTTGATCCCGACTTTCACATAGTCGGTCGGTTCACCGACGACGTTATACGGAACGGTCTTTTCTTCGGAATGGACCTCGTTGTGACGTCGGCCCATGAACCGCTTGATCGAGTAGATCGTATTGTGCGGGTTGGTCACCGCTTGGCGTTTGGCCGGCTCGCCGACGAGTGTGTCACCCTTTTCCGTGAAGGCAACGACACTCGGGGTGGTCCGGGCGCCTTCTTGGTTGGCGATCACCTTGGCTTCGCCACCTTCCATGACCGATACCACGGAGTTCGTGGTTCCCAGGTCGATTCCAATTACCTTCTCATTCTGTACAGCCATTGTCTTACCTTTCGCGATCAGTCCTGAAACCCCGATGGTCCATGTTCATTCGCGGTCCTGACAGCAGAGTGCGGACTGAATTCACCGGGAGATATCTTAAAATTTAAATTTGAGACGTTGGATTCACTCACTCGTCGGGCAAATACGTCTGCAATCAGTGTGCCAACACGAGTTTTTGGTGTATGGTTTTCTGTAAGTTAATTTTGTGAATGGGTTTATGTCGTAAGTTGGCTTCGGAGGGTTCCCGGCGGTTGCCGCTGGGTGACAAATTGGCATTCTGGTGGTGAATGTTTGATCTTGGTTGTGGTGTCAATTTGGCAGTCGATTCAGCCGCTTCTGATCGGTTTTTCGAAGTCCTGACTGCGGAAAAGGATGCGATTCTTGACAGCCATCGTTTGGCTCAGTACAACGACCCTGGTTCCGCCAAATTTTAACGATTGACGCCGACACGTACTGATCGACGACCAGTTGGAAAGATTCCAATGGCAAAGAAGACGGCAACAAGCAAACGTGCTTCCTCATCCACGAGTGCACGAAAAACGACTCGCCAATCGAGTCCCAAGAAAACGGGTCGGAAGACGTCTCGGGCAAAAACAACGTCAACACCTGCCAAAGTCAAGTCGCAGATTGATAAGTTAGACGTTGAGATTCTCAAGTTGATCAATCAACGGGCGGAATTGACCACCGGACTGCTTCAGGAGCAAGGGGCGGAGGCATTCTACGCTCCACAGGACGACGAAGCTCTCTGGAAGCGTTTGTCGTCCAAGAATTCCGGTCCGCTCCCCGATGAGGCGGTTCGAGGGGTTTTTCGGCAAGTGATCAGTGCCGCTCGTCGCGAAGTGAAGTTGCAACGTGTGGCGTATTTGGGACCGCGATTTAGTTTTACCTATCTCGCTGCGGTCGAACGGTTTGGGGAATCGGCCGAGTTGGTGCCTGTCTCCACAATTGCGTCCGTTTTCGAAGAAGTGAACCGCGGGCACGCCGACTACGGGCTGGTGCCGATCGAGAATAGCACTGATGGGCGAATCATTGATACGCTCGACATGTTTCGGCGTTTGCCGTTGAAGATTTGCGGTGAAGTGCAGATTTGTGTCCATCATAATCTGCTCGCCACGTGTCCGCGGAATGAGATCACCGATATCTACAGCAAGCCTCAGGCATTGTCGCAATGCCGGGACTGGTTGTCTCGAAGTATGCCGAATGCTGCAACCCATGAGGTGACCAGTACCTCGGCGGCGGCTCAGTTGGCGAAGCAAGGTCGCGGGGCGGCGGCGATCGCCAGTCGTCAGGCGGCTGTCCAATACGGGTTGGATATCATCGCCGAGGACATCGAAGATAGTTCTCGCAATGTGACCCGGTTTGCCGTGATCGGGGATGGCGTGGTCGAGGCCACCGGTGACGACCGCACGTCGTTGCTGTTGCAGATTCCTCACAAGCCAGGCTCGTTGGCAGAAACCCTGCAAGTCTTTGCGAAGAATAAACTTAACTTGACCTGGATCGAGTCCTTTCCGTTGCGTGATGAAGAAGGATATTTGTTCTTCATCGATTTCGAAGGCAACGTCAAAGAGGCCAAGGTGAAGCGGTTGCTGACAGCTCTGGAGGCGATCGCGGTCACCATGAAGGTCTTGGGGTCTTATCCCAGAACGGAACCACGCGACTAATTTTCAGATTCCCGCAGTTGTCGGCATCGTGATGGTTCCCAACGATGCCGAGGTATCCTATCCTTTCCGTTTGCTACGGTGTGGGATTCTTCCGTCGGTTCACGCCGTTGCGGTTTTTTGTATTGAAAGGCATTAAGTCCATGCGACGTCTGTTTGTGGCCGGCAACTGGAAAATGAACACCACAAAAGAATCTGGTGTGGCGTTGGCAAAGGAAGTTGCCGCGGCTGTGCCAAGTGGTGGCTCTGTCGACGTGATGGTTGCTCCGCCCTTTCCGTATTCCTCCGCCATTCACGAGGCAATCGCTGGCAGCGGAGTCGAATTGGGGGCCCAGAACCTTTGGTACGAACCCTCCGGTGCATTCACTGGTGAAGTCAGTGCCGATATGTTGAAAGACGTCGGTTGTGCTCAAGTGATCCTCGGGCATAGCGAGCGTCGCCATGTCTTAGGTGAGTCCGATGAAGTGATCAACAAAAAGAATCATCGCGGCTTGGAAGCTGGGCTTCATGTTGTCTTCTGTGTGGGCGAGCAGCTCGACGACCGTGACGGGGGTCGCACCGATGCGGTACTCTCAACGCAGTTGGAAGGTGGCTTGACCGGCGTTGAAGGTGGTCAATTCGCGAACCTGACGGTCGCTTATGAACCGGTCTGGGCGATTGGCACCGGGCGGACCGCGAGTCCGGAGCAGGCGGAAGCGGCCCATGCTCACATTCGAGGCTGGTTACGCGAGCATTACGGGGCTGAGATTGCCGATAGTACGCGAATCCTCTATGGTGGCAGTGTGAAGCCGGATAATGCGGCGGAATTGATCGGGCAAGACAATGTAGACGGTGCATTGGTCGGTGGAGCGAGTCTCAAAGCTGATCAGTTCATTGCAATCATCCAAGCAGCTCAAGGGCTTTCGTAGTCGGGCTTCTCGGTTAGACCGTTTGGACGGACACAAATTCGACAAAAAGGCAGTTGGCGATGGTGTTGGCCTATCTTTCGATGATCTTACTGATGGTCGTCGGCATTCTGCTGATGATTGTCATCTTGCTGCAACGTGGGCGAGGTGGCGGCCTGGCAGGTGCCTTCGGCGGTGCCGGTGGTGGAAGTGCATTCGGAACCCGCGCGGGTGATGTCTTCACAAAGATTACCGCTATTATGGCAATCGTTTGGGTGGTTCTCGCAGGGGCAAGTCGCTTCGCGTTGGAATCCGCTCAAGATGCTGGGGCTTCCGAGCACTTCGAGTCGGACGTCGAAGAGCCAGGCGTCAGCAGTGTTGGTGACGGTGAAGAGGAAGAGGTCGATCCGGGATCGGAGCCACCCGAACCCGCAAAGCCGACCGACGATGTCGAGCCTGATTCAGACGAAACGCCCGCACCTGCCGACGGTGAGTCTTCTGGCGACGGCACTGAGTGATCGTCTGGTCACACCAGGGCTTGTGGACTCTAACGTTAACCGCGATCGTCTGCGATCAGTTCCTACGCGTGAACGAACTGTAAATGAGGGACCAAAGTGCTGCTAAGCATGACTGGCTTTGGTGATGCAAGGCGAGAGACTGAACGCTTCGTCATTGCGTCGGAAGTGCGGACGGTTAACAATCGCTATCTCAAGGTGATGGTGCGGTGTTCCGACGGGTATTCGACCTTGGAACCGCGAATCGAGAAGCTCGTTCGTGAAACGGTATCGCGGGGCACGGTGAATGTGTCTCTTCGGGTCGATTCCCTCCGGAAGCGGGATCGCTTTCGGGTAAGCCGGGAGATGCTCGAAGACTATACGCAGCAACTCGAGTCCATTTCAGTGGAAAGTCGGCTGGCGGCTCCAACGGAAATGTTTCAGCTGCTTTCCTTGCCGGGCGTCATCCAAGAGTCAGAATCGGAAACGGGAAACCCCGAAGAAGATTGGCCGGAGATCGAGGCTGTCCTTCGGGAAGCCATCGAGCGTCTGCACGATTTTCGCGTCACCGAAGGTCGTTCCATGCAGGAAGAGTTGGTGCTGAACCTCGGTCAGGTTGAGGAGCAACTCGTTCGAGTTATCGATCTGACGCCAGAAGTTGTTGTCGGTTTACGCGATCGCTTGCTGGAACGTGTGCGGGAGTTGCTGGAGAACACCGACGTCAGTGTTGACGCCAGCGATGTGATCCGCGAGATCAGCATCTATACCGAGCGAGCCGACATCAACGAGGAAACGACCCGACTGCGGTCCCATTTGGAGCAGTTCCGGAACTATTTGGCGGCTGAGCAGTCCAATGGACGGAAGTTAGACTTTCTCACCCAGGAGATGTTCCGCGAAATCAATACGATTGGCTCCAAGGCCAACAATGTATCGATCGCCCACTGTGTTGTCGAAATGAAGGCTGTGGTGGAGAAAATTCGGGAAATCTTGCAAAACGTTGAGTGATTTCTCCGAGTTTTGATTGGGACAGATAGAGTTGATCGATCAGGAGTTGGAACCGTGCAGGCCGAGTCGGACATGAAATCGAATTCACCCAAGGTGGTGATTCTGTCCGGCCCAAGCGGGAGTGGCAAGACGACGATTGTCGAACGGTTGTTGTCCGAGTCATCAGTGTCGTTACAGAAATGCGTGTCGGCCACCACGCGGCCAGCCCGTCCGGGGGAAGTCGACGGAGTCGCCTACTACTTTATGACGCCAGAGGACTTCGAGGCCGCTCGGCAGGCGAACCAGTTTCTTGAGACCGCCGAAGTTCACGGAGCCGGTTATTGGTATGGCACCTTGAAATCGGAAGTGGATCGGGCGTTCCAACAGAATGCATGGGCGTTCTTGGAGATCGATGTGGAAGGAGCAATCGCGGCGATGGAGGTTTATCCCGACGCCATCACCGTGTTCCTGACACTGCCATCAATAGAAGAGTATGAACGGCGTTTGCGTGGGCGTCGGTCGGAATCCGAAGCGATGCTAAAGAAGCGACTGCAGACCGCGTTGAAAGAAGTGGAATACGCCGACCGCTATCGTCATGTCGTCGTCAACGACGATCTCGATGCTGCCGTCAAAGAAATATCACAAATCTTGGAATCATCTTGTTCTAACTGAGAGTGCAAACACAATGTTGGAAGAGTTCAAAGAAGAAGCGATCGTCAACAAATTGGGTGGACGATTCAAGTTGTCGTCGCTGATTCAAAAACGAATGGTCGCTTTGAATCGCGGGGCCCGTCCGCTGGTCGATGTCCCTACGAAGAATCTGATGCAGATCGTTGTCGCCGAGATCATGGCTGACAAAATCTATCTCGACCAAGAAGGCGAGTTTGCAATTCGCGAAGAAACGCCAGAAGCGATTCCGATCAGCGATGGCGGTCCAGACCTCGATGACTTGGAATAAACTGTGATGGTGTTGCTAGGCAACACTACCAGTCCATGCGGAAGGTCCGGTTGAGGTAACGGGTAAGTCGTGCAGCTAGCGATAGGGAGTCGGCATTGACTTTGGCTTTCCCGGAAGTGCCAATCAAGAGCGAGAAATCCGTCGGTTTCAACTCAACACGGGCCTGATACGCGGCACTCACGAGTTCCAACTGCCCATTCTCATTTGTTCGCGTCGGCAAGTCGTCGTGCCGAATGAGTTCCCGAGGAGCGACCTTCAGGTCGATCTCCGCGATCTCCTTCACCACGCCATGGCATATGGCGCCGGGGGTTTCATCGAGTGCCAATTGGACTTTCTGCGTCGGTTTGAGAAATTCAATATCGGATTGATCGATGATCAGCACCGCTTCGAGGTGCTCTGGATTGCCAATCCGACAGATGGTCGTTCCCGTCCGTAACGTGCAGCCCCGGTTGCGTTCATCAAGTGGAGAGCCTGACCACGTTGAAAGTTCACCGGCAGACGGTTGGTTCGACACAGAAGACGGTGGCAGAATCGTGCCCGCGACGGGCGCGATGAGCGTCAGCCGCGCGATGTCTTGTTCCAATCGACGCAGTTGCTCGGTGAGATCCTCCACCGCGGTCCGCGTGGATTCGAGTTGTTGCTTCAATTCGGGGTCGGAGAACTGACGGCTCTCCAAATTGCTCAGAATGAGTTTCTGGCGTCGAACCTGCCCTTTCAGTTCCGCATGTTTTTGCCGGAGCGGAAGGTTTTCCAAGTGGCCAATCACCTGCCCGGCTTTGACTTCGGTTCCCGGTTCAACGAAATCGAGGAGCCGCCCATCGACCGTCGCGTATACCGCTTTCGCATCAGCTGGTTGTAGCACGACTGGCACACGTATCCGGTGTGGCAACGGGATCATCAGCGTGACGACGATCAAACCAATAACTAAGCTCGCGCGACTCAAGAGACGGATGACATTCATGTCGTGAGTCCTATTGGGGTCACGGAGGAATCGAATCGTGGACATCAACGGACGGCCGATCATTCCGCCAAATACCACGAGGGCCAACAACTGGGCAAAGATTTCCAGACGATAAGGTTCCAACGTGCGGTTGAGGAACCACAGAATGACAAAAACGACCAGAAAACGATACACAAACGACGCTACGAAGTAGGTCGCCAGCAAGACCTGTTTGCGGTCTGGCAGAGTACGCTCGTTTTCGAGTCGGATATCTAAGAAGAACTTGCCAAGCCACTGACGGACTAGCGACTCGGATTGCTGACGAAGATTGGGAACTTCGAGCAAGTCCGCCAATATGTAGTATCCGTCATAGCGGAGGAGCGGGTTCCCGTTCAGCAGCAGAGTACTGATCGACGCCACGAACACCAGGTTCAAGCACAACGCATTGAGCAAACCAGGTTCGCTAAACCACCACAGGAACACGCACATGCTGGCCAGTCCGACTTCGACAACGATTCCGGCAGCACTGATCGCAACTCGCGACCATTTGCTTGGCAACATCCAGGCATCGGAAACGTTGACGTACATGCATGGCGAAAAAACCAGCAGCATAACGCCCATCTCATGGCATTCGCCACCGAAGTACTTGCAGCTGACGGCGTGTCCGAATTCGTGGAACACTTTGACGAAGCCGATCGTCAATGCCAGCAGAATGGCATTTCGCCAGCCAAAAAATGCTTCGAAGTCCGGCAGTCGGGCCATGACCGTTTGATACTGAACCGCGACCAGAATGAGCGCAGAGATGACCAGCAGCAAGTAAAGAATCGCGACCGGAGCACTGAACAGCCAGGAAAGTCGCGGGGTGAGTCGGTCGAGAAATCGGTCAGGATCCCAACCGCGGAATCGGATCGCGAGTGGGTTGGCGAATTGTGACCAGAAGGCGCGTCGCTTGAGTTTCTGATGTTCGTTGAGCAACGGCCGGTCTTGCCCGACGGCGCTGGACACCAGTAACCCTTCGCGATGAAGCATTCCAAGAAAAGATTGCAACTGATGCAAGCTGACGCGTCGAGGAGCAAACTCATGCTCGAATCGATCCCGAATTTCTTCGAGACTGATCGGCCGGTCGAGCATCTGAAAAATTTGGTATTCCTCGTCACGCAGTTGGTAGTAGCGCAACGAGACCGGATCTTTCAACCCCCACAGTCGCCGTTCACCATATTCCAATGGTTGGGCGGTGATGTCGGCGCGGCGACGCACCGAAATCGGTCTGGATGTGGACGGTGACCAAACAGCCATAATAACTCGGTCAAGTTGATTTCGTGGCTACTCCGCACAAAGTGACTTACTGTCGTTCTTGCTCGGCGGCAGCGGTTTCGGCATCGTAGCCAGCGATATCACGATTGATGATCAGACGGCCGGTCATACCGGGGCGCAGATTTTGGTCCGTGTTTTCCACTTCGGCCCAAAGCTCCAGCTCATCCCCATTGACGGCATTGACCTCGGGACTGACGAAGACCACTTTACCGGGATATTTTCGCACTTCGCCGCTCGCCAATGTGACCTCAAGCACAACCGGTTGGCCGGTGGGGTTATTCAAGACGTCGGCCAATCGAACGATGCCCTTCACTCGAAGACGATCCAACCGCAACAGACGACAGACGATATCCCCCGGCTTGACCCATTCGCCCCGACGTTTATTGACTTCCACCACGAAACTATCGAGCGGAGCTGTGATGCGGCGACGTTCGACCGATCTGGCGGCCTGGGCGTGTTCGTTCTGCTTCAGTTGAAAATTCAACTCGGCCAGATCCAGGTCATGCTTGGCTTGTTCGATCTCCAGCTGACTTCGCTGCACTTCCAGTCGGAGTTTTTCCAATTCGGTCTTGGAGACCACATTGTGGACTCTGTCGGCGGCCTCTTCCGAACGAGCCAGTTCTGCTTTGCGGACTTCGGCGGTTTTGCTCGCCAACCGCACGCGCACGTCGTTTCGGGCATCGCGTTGGGCGATGTCCATTTCGATCTCGGCCCGTCGTTTTTCCAGTTGAGATTCGGCGTCGTCGATTTGTCCGATCACCTGCCCTTCGCGGATTGTCATCCCTTCGCGTGCGATAATCGTCGAGAGTACGCCGGACTCTTGCGCGGGCACTTCGACTTGTTCGATAAGGGAAACCTGGGCGTCGGGAATAACGATTTCGGTGTTGGACTCCGTTTTCGCCACCTTACGGGACTGATCTTTCGGTGGCCCGAATGGGTCAGCGGATAGGCCCATTCGCAGGGCGACACAGCCAAAAGCCACACCGGCAACGAGGATGGCCGTTGTTTGGCGTCGGTTTGAAGTCAACATGGTTCGCTCCTGAGAGTTCGGGAAGGCAGAATTGTGCGCGTTAGAAAATGACGTACGTACGGATTGCGTCCCATAAGTCATGAAACCAAACGTAGCCGACCGGACGTTGCCCGCATGCGATCTTCGGAACAACCGTCGCACCGGGGCGAAGATTCGGGATTTGCTCACGATCGATGGCGACTGTGACGAGCACCGTAGCCGCGTTTTCTTCGTCGAGTTCGGTGTTCATGGCCGTCTTGATGACTTTCCCGGAGTACGTCGTGGCGGGATCGGTTGCCAAAATGAACGACACCGGCAGTCCATCCTGACTTTCTTTCTGTGCGGCCAAGACATGCCCAATGTCGTGATCTGGAACTCGAATTTCCACCACCCACGGACCATCGACATTGGCGACCGTCATCAGAATTTGACCGCGTTCAACAGGGCGTTCGGCGAGCAAGGTTTCGACATCCCACGTCAACACTTGACCGGAAATTGGACTGGTAACAATCAGTTGTTTTTCTTGCTGGCGGAGGATGCTCAGTTGCTCGTTCAGACTGTCGATTGACGCTTGAAGTTCCGCCTTTTCACTCGCTAATTCTTCTTTGCGAATGCGGGCTTCACTGAGGGACAAACCGGTTTGGCGTCGCAATTCCGACGAACGCACGGAGGCCAAACGAGCGAGATCCGTTTGTAGTTGCCCGGTGACCTCGGCGATTTCCAGGTCGAGTTCCGAACGCCGCAGTCGAACGAGTTCCTGTCCGAGAGTGACGTTATTACCGTGTTCCGCATGGATCGTTTCGACTTCGCCGCTCGAACGGGCGAACACGTCGCGGCGGGTTTGGGGTTGGAGTTCGCCGTCTCCGCTGATTGTTAATTCTGCCGGGACGAGGACCAACGCTAAGATGGCCGCAGCGAGAAGTCCGACGACGAACGCCGTCTTTGGGAGTTGACGTAACCGAAAGTACCAAGCTGTGTTTTGAATGGTCTTCAAGATCGGGAAGAACGGAATCGACTGATGGACATCGGCGTTGTGTAATGCGACGGCGGTATGTTGACTCACGATTTCCGTGTGCTGTTGCGTAAGTATGGCATCGTGTTCGCCATCGAATCGCTCCGCGATCAGCACACCTAGCACGTGGGGCCGTTTCTTGGCATGCTCGTCGTCTATCTGCGGTTCCAGCAGAGGGACGATTCCGACCCATCGAGCGTGCGAGTCGTCAAGGTACAGTCTCAACAGACTTTTGATCTGCGGCGGTGCTTCGTCGGTGTCCTCACTCCACCAGAGTGGCTGCCTTGTTTTGACAACGGCCTCGCAAACGGCGGACAACCGTCGCAGCACATTGGAACGCCGATCTGGATGAGCTTGACCACTCACTGCCAGGATTTGACACCGACGCCCCCGCATCCGCCCGACATTGACGCGGTCACAATCGATCAACCGTCGTCCTTCGTTCGCTGCATGATAGGCAACTTGGTCTCGATCGAGATGAGCGTGGACAGTATCGGCAAACTCTTCAAATCGTCGCCAAGTGCCAAATTGACGCCGCAACGTCCGCAACTCAAGGTTCCGATGAAAATCGCCGGCGATTTCCGAGACCGTTTGCAGGAATCGCAAGAACCCCACGCGAGCTTCTCGGGAAGTGTTGGGACGCTGAAACACTTCGATCAATGCCACGGTTTCTTCTTCGACGATGACCGGGCAGATCAGCAAAAAGGTTTCGGTTTGATTCGCGGCTTGTCCGGTTGGTAACTCGTTGGGAGAGGCGTTCGGTGGCAGCGAGAGTGATTCTCCCGTGCGGTCGGCCAAGTCCAACAATCGAAGATGGGCTGGCTGCTGGACGAATTCCGCCAATTGGGGTTCCGTCGCCAATCGGTATTGGCAAGCCATTTCCCAACGATCCGGGGAACCGGTCGGGCGTCTCGGGGACACGGTGTAATAGCTGCCGGCGATCGCACCCAAAGCCATGACGCTTTGATTGAGAAGTTGGGGATAGAAACTTTCCGAACTGACTCCGCTAACCGCCAAGTCGGCTAGGTCGTCGACCAAATCCTCGATGGCCAACGCGGGGGATTGTTGTTCTGGAGCAGTTTCGTTCGACATTGTTCCCAGACCGTTCCTGGTCCTTACGCCTGTGTTGGCCACAGACAGGTGATGGCCACCGGCTTCCTTGCGATTTCTACCAAGCAGTCAAAACTCAAAGCTCTTGGAGGGAATTCCCCGTCACAAACGGATCGCTGCGAGTCATCACCTGCCTTGTTGAAGCATGAATTGCTATTGCAGTGTACGCCGGTTGTACCCAACGGCAAAGCGGGTCAGGACAGAAGGACAGCGGAATTTGGCGATTCGATGTCACCGTTGGTTCCCTAAACTTCTCACCTTCTCACTTCGCGTCGGCACGCCGAACTGTGGGCTTGAGCAAACAAGCCGTTCGTGACGTGGATTGTGGGAAACGGCGTCGGTCAATCCGAAAATTTCGAATTTTCCGCCGACTTCGTCCGGTGCAATGTTCAGGTTATGCCGATTGTAAGGATACAGGCGGAATTGCATTTGTGATTCTATCGTTCTGCGTTGACCGACCGCCGAGAGACTACTGTGGCAGGAGGGCCTTCCCATTGGACAGTCGAAAGTTTATGCGGGCAAGGACCTTACTTCGTCATTGGTGGAGTGATGATTCAACGCAGCAGGCCAGTCGAACGGAGACGGCCGGAATCGAGCGGACCACGGACCAGGATCGTTTGACCATGAAACGCAAGTTAGACCGTTCGCGTTCACAAATTGCAGGTTCGCCCACCTCGAAACGGTACGAGGCAACCGAAGCAAAGTGCTCACCCACGCGGGGGGCAGAGGTTGTCTTCGCGGCGTTTCTCGTGGGGCTAACGACCCTGTGCGGCTGCGGCTTGCCTTGGAAGAACGAGTCAGTCGTGCATCAGGAAGCCGACTGGCAATACTACAAGGACGCTGCAACTCGGGTCGATTACACCGATCCCTACGTTGCCGAACCGGAAGTCGTGCTCTCGACGGTCGCTCCGAGGACGCTCGACGACGACGATCCGGAGTTCCGGGAAATCAAACTGCAAGACGCCATTCAAATGGCTCTGACTCATTCAAAGGTCCTTCGAGACCTCGGTGGATTGGTGCTGCAATCGCCGAATAGCACACGCAGCGTGTACGATCCGGCCATTCAAGAGCTTGATCCGCGGTTCGGTGTCCCTGCGGCATTGAGTGCCTTTGATGCTCAGTTTACCGGTAGCGCTACGATTCAAAAGAACGATCGGGCTTTGAACAACCAGTTCTTCGGGGGTGGTACGCGTATCCTGAAACAGGACATCGGGATCTTCCAGGGGGAGATCTCCAAGTTGAGTGCGGTCGGTACGGAGTTCTCACTTCGTAACATCACCGATTACGACGCCAACAACGCTCCTGGGAACCAGTTCGGTAGTGCTTGGACGGTGCAATACGAAGCGGAAATGCGTCAACCGCTCTTGCAAGGGGCGGGAGTTGACTTCAACCGCATCGCCGGGCCGAGCGATACACCGGGAATTTACAACGGTGTGATGATCGCCCGCGTGAATACAGATATTAGCCAAGCCGAGTTTGAGCAATCCGTTCGGGCCTTGGTGAACGATGTTGAAAACGTCTATCTCGATCTCTACTACGCCTATCGTGAACTCGATGCCCGCATCGCCGCTCGTGACTCAGCTCTGGAAACTTGGCGTGCGGTGCATGCGTTGTATCAAGCCGGTCGACAAGGTGGCGAAGCCGACAAAGAAGCCCAGGCTCGCGAACAGTATTTCCGCTTCCAAGAGCAGGTGCAGAACTCGCTCAACGGCCGACTGTTGCAACCGACTCGGGGTAACAACGGCAGTAGCGGTGGAACGTTCCGAGCAAACGGTGGCGTGTTGGTGGCCGAGCGTCGCTTGCGATACATGATCGGTTTGCCGATCACCGAAAATGAACTCTTGCGTCCAGCGGACGAACCCAGCATGGCACCAGTTGCGTTTGATTGGAACCAAGCTCTCACGGAAGCCGTTGCCCGACGAGTTGAACTTCGGCAACAGCGTTGGGTCATTCGTAGTCGCGAACTGGAGTTGAAAGCCGCTCGCAACTTCCTGCTGCCTCAGTTGGATGTTGTCGGCTTATATCGTTGGCGTGGATTCGGACGTGATTTGTTCGAGCAGCACCAAGATGCCGCCTCGAGTGTGGGATCGGCTGGACAAGCTCGTTTCGACAGCAGCTTCCGAAATCGTGAGTTGAACAACGCCTACGACAACCTGTTCAATGGCGATTTTCAGGAATACCAATACGGTTTGGAACTCAATATTCCCTTGGGATTCCGTCGAGCTCATTCGGCAGTGCGAAACGCGGAACTCCGTCTTGCCCGAGAACGATCTGTGTTGCGTGAGCAGGAACGATTGGTCGCACTGGACCTGAGCAACGCCATCTCTGATGCCGCTCGAGCCTATGCGGTCGTCGAAACGAACTACAACCGACGATTGGCCGCGACGCAGCACCTCGAAGCTGTCGAAGCTGCCTACGATGCCGATGCCGCCTCGCTGGACGTGCTGTTGGAAGCTCAACGACGATTGGCCGAAGCAGAAACTTCCTATTACCAATCGGTCGTCGAGTATTCGTTGGCCATCAAGAACGTTCACTTCGAGAAGGGATCGCTGTTGGACTACAACGCAATCTATCTCGAAGAGGGAGCATGGCCAGAGAAAGCCTATCAGGATTCGCAAGAGCGATGGGAACTCCGCACGCAACCTTGGCGGTTCAATTGGCTTCTCCGACCGGGCACGGTTGTCAGCGAAGGCCCTGCCCCACAACTTGTGATGCCACCGCCGGAACTGGAGAACTACGAAACGTCCTGGGACCAAGCACCAACGGAAATCCTCGAAACCGAACTTCCCGAAGGTCCGGCGACACCACAACCGGCTCCGGTGGAAATCATCGAGGAGCCCGTCGAACAGCTTCCACTGGAACTGCCAGAAACGACATCCAAGGATGGTTTCCGATCAGTGAACGAGTTCGAACAAACAGACTTTGCTGTGGTGGAAGAAATTCCGACGTCGGAGTCCAGCGAACTCCTTGAAGACGACAATCCATTCTTGCTCCCCGCACAAGGGACCAACGAATAGATCACACGAATGACGAACTTTTTCAACCCCGCGATTGCAACTCAGCACTCGCGGGGTTTTCTTATGTATTGACCAGAGTTCACCACGCTGAATCCACACCATCGGCTTGCGAAACCGAAACCAGCATGGTCAGATAGGAACACTTCGATTTGAACCACCATTCATCCTCGATTTGAAAACCTGATCTCATGCCGACTCTTTCGATACGCAAACTTCTGACTGTCATCGCCGTAGTTATTGCAGCGGGGCCATGCTGGATACCAACAGTCGCCCAGGCGGCTCCACCGAATATCGTGTTCATCATCTCCGATGACCAAGGTTGGAACGACATCGGTTATCACAACGAGTCCATCAAAACGCCGAATCTCGACCGACTCGCCCAGAGCGGAACGAAACTTACCCAGCATTATGTGAACCCCACCTGCTCTCCGACACGAGCGGCGTTGATGGCCGGTCGCTATGCAAGCCGTTTTGGAATTCTCACACCGCTTGCCGACGCAAAGAAGCTGCCAACTAATCAGACATTGCCCAAAAGCCTAGCGGAAGCTGGTTATTCGACACACATCTCCGGGAAATGGCACATCGGAGCGATCCCGGAAGCACGACCGTTGAAGTACGGGTTTGATTCAACCTACGGATATCTTCGTGGTCAAATCGACCCTTACACTCATCTTTACAAGAACGGCAATCAGACTTGGCATCGAAACGATGAGCTGATCAGTGAAGAAGGTCATGCGACGGACCTCATCACTGATGAGGCGGTTCGCATCATCGAAGCATCCGAAGACAAAGCGAAACCGTTCTTTCTTTACGTCGCCTACAGCGTTCCGCACTATCCACTGAAGGAGCCGAAAAAGTGGCTCGAAATGTATTCCGAAGACACCTTCAACGACCCGTGGCGTCGACTGTTCGCCGCCAGCCTTTCACATATGGATGATGGCATCGGTCAAATTGCCGATGCATTGCAGAAGACCGGACAGGACAAGGACACGCTGATCGTTTTCGTGTCCGATAACGGCGGCCAAAAAGATTGGTCGGCTCCGAAGAGTCAGTACAGCGGAACTTTTGAGCCACACACGACTCTGGGCAACAATGAACCGCTCCGGGGATGGAAGACCGATTTGTACGAAGGCGGGATTCGTGTTCCCTCGTTCGCGGTCTGGCCCGATCAAATTCCAGCGGGGAAAACTCTCGATGTTCCGACGCACATCGTCGATTGGTTCCCCACACTACTTTCAATCGCAGCGAAACACCGACAAGATAATCTCACATTCGATGGCCAAAACATCTGGCCGCTACTTTCAAAACCGACGGACGCAAAGCCGACACCGCGAACTTTCTACTGGCGAACACCGGACGAGATGGCGGTCCGCGTCGGCGATTGGAAGCTCATTACCAATCGCAAATTCGAACGCAAGAAACTCTTCAACCTTGCCGACGATCCCAACGAAACCCGTAACCTCGCCTCCCAGATGCCCGAACAACTCGAAGCTCTCGTCAAAAAACTTCGGACGCTTCGATCCGGCGACTAAAACCCACGGAAAAGTCGCAGCCTCGTTTGAAGTCGTGTGATCACGCCCGTGTTATCCCATTCCGTCTCGCGCTTTCAACGATCTTAAGACGGAAACAAAACGACGCGACAAAGACGTTCGTAGCCACACAACAGGCTGCAAATCTTCGTCGCGTCTTTCTTGGAAGGTTGTCGGTCGACCGTAAACCGATTAATCGTTCATTTGTTGCATTGCCATATCGAGCGCGATGGTCGTCGGGCTGGAAAGTCGCTCACGCAACCGCGTGTAATAGCCATCCGCAGGGACAGCCTTCAATTCTTTCAGTGCGGCGTAGGCGTCGTCGGACTTGCCTTGGGCCAGGCTTGATGCTGCTCGAAGATAGATCAGCGACGGATTCGTTTCTTCCCATAGCTGTCCGTGCTTGGCATAGACAACGGCATCGGCATACATGCCATAGGCGTAGGCTTTGGTCGCCAACTCCAGGCAGGATTCCGCCGTGTAAGGGAACGCTCGTTGATCGCACGGTCCGTTGATAAACCCGAGACATGCCAGCAGTGCGCGATGATTGTGCGAGAGTCCTTTGGGAGCCGTGAATGGTGTCCCAGGGACCACGGAAAGTTGGGTCTCGACAACGTCTTCGGAACCCCGATCGTCGGTCACTTTCAGGGTGACTGTGTAATCACCGACGGTCGTTGCCGTCCCGCTGACCATGCCGGTTTCGCGATCCAATGTTAAGCCGTTGGGCAACCCGGTCGCCGAAAATGTGAGTGTGTCGCTCGTGTTGGAATCGGTGGCTTCAAGAGCAAGGTCAACCGGTTCATCCACTGGCACACGCAACGGACCACGAGAAACTAATTTTGGCGGTTGATTGTTGTCGCGAAGTTGAATCTCAATCATCTTGGCGTTGCCCGCTTCAAACATGTTGTCTGTTGTCAGCTGTGTTTGGAAGGCATCCGCAAAGTAATTCTGCTGATTGAGAAAGCCAACAATGCTGTCGCCGAGCTTGGCACGATTCTCTGGGGTATCCGCCGACTTGTCGAAATTGCCGGTCAAAGTGACATCCAAACGAGGGAAGGAATCTGCATTCACTGCCACTGAAACTTCGGGGGGAGTTTTAAAGAGTGTCGCGAAAGACGGTTCATTTTGACGGCTGGGGTTTTGCATCCAATCGTTGATTTTGTCTTCAAGTTCATTCGGTTTTGCTTCAGCCCAAGAGTTGATCTGCTTGACACCGGACTGCGGTGTCGTTTCGTTCGTTGGCGTTGTGTCCGCAGCCGCCTCGGTCGCGGCATTGTCGACCGGTGCGGCAGTTTCCGGTCCCTGGGCGGCGATGTAGTTGTGGGCAAACAACGAACTGGCTGGTATGAGCGCGGCCATCACAAGTCGTCGAATCATCTCTTCCTCTGGTGATTTGGGGTGATTTGGAAGAATGGGGTGCATGTATGATCCAGTGAAACTCCTTCAAAGTCCACCGAGAATTCTAAGATTTCACAATGAACTTGCGTTCCGATGGTTCTTGCAACCTCGTTCAACTGAGATTGAGGACCGCTGTGGCGTCTTTGTCGCGGTCTGCACGACCGGCTCGAAACAGAGATAGACCGATCAAGCTGCTCATCAACAGTCCAATTCCCAACCCCAAGATGCCAAACCATTCCGCGAGTGTTCGCCATTCCTCCCATTGCTGAACGAGTAACGCCCCGAGACCAATCAACGGCACCACTGCGACAAGAATCCCGACGCCAACGGCCACGCGGATCAAATAGAAAGTTTGCGTCCACAACATCGAACGGAACATCTCATGCGAGACTCCCATCGCTTTGAGCATGCCCACTTCCGGCCGCTTGATTCTTGATCGGAGTTGTTGGATGCCCCATGTGATGTACGCCGCATTGATGGCGAGAAGAAACACCACGATCGCCACCACGATTCGGGCGACCAAGCCGTTCTCGCGGAGCGCGAGCAATTGCTTGACCAAGGTTTCGTCGGCCGGATACCCTGCGGCTTCGCAGGCTTCGGCTGCCGCCTGGAGATCGGACAGCGAGTCCACTCGGATTTCCGCGAGATCGTACCCCTCATTGAACACCGGCGACTCTTGGGTAATTTCGAACGGTTCGACATCGGGCAGGATGGGTTCGTCTTCGGGAAAGTCGAAGTCTGGAAACATCCGAAGTTCGTGACGTAGTCGACCGATGATTGCATCCCATTTGCGAGGAATTCGCGGCGGATCGGAAATCAAGATGTAAGACTTGGCCTGTTCCTCAACTTTGACCCGCTCGATCTGTTCTGGAATGATGCTATCTGCGTTAATTTCGGCAGCCGTCGGAAAGCGATCGTCGATCGGGCCGACACGTTGACGACCAATCATCGGAAAATGACCCTCTTCGAAGATCCGTTCGTATTCCGCATGCGGAATGAAGAAACGCACGTTGTAGTGGGGTTCTTCGTCGATGATCAATTGGATGGGCAGTGACACTTGTGGACGGCCATTGTCTCCGAATTCCGCCTTTAGAGTCTCTGGAGGATCATCCAACGAGTATCCCAATTCCTCCAAGAGTCGTGCTGTCACAATGAGTCCGGAACCAGGCGTCTCCGCGAACGAAGGTGAGAAACGTTCTTGTAGCATGCTTCCTGGTTTCATCACGCACCCGAACTGCGTTCGCATGCCCGGCGGCTCGTGTTCGGCGAACCGCAGTTCGAAACCATGAAACGGTGTCACTCGATACTTGCCTTCCTCGATGCGTAACGCCAGTTCTTGGTTGAGTCGGTCCAGGCGATCCGGTGTGATCAAGCGTGACCGCACCTGTGGCGTGCCGACCCAGAGTGATTTTGCGAACGGTCGTGAATCGAGGCGGAGTTCCTCGATCTGTGGCAACGCCATGGCAAAGGTGGCGGATACGACTGTGAGGACGGTTGCCAACTGGATCGACGTCCGCACGACTCGCGTCACAGGCAGTGACGCCGGACTGTTCAAGTCCCAGACTGCATACCACTTGAGATATTGTTTCGTCATCGTGGTACGCTCGGTGTTGGAATCTTGTCGAGAGGATGAGGGCATTGAGGTTGGACTCGACTCGCTCTTCGAAGCAATCGCGATACAAGTATCGAGGGAATTCTTCCCGCGACGACATCGTCACGGCGTCTCGGGGCGTTCCTCCACGAACAGGAACTCGGCTCCCAGCCGATACCAACAGGTGCACCGTTCCAACGCGACTTGGTCGTTGTGACAGACGAGGAATAGCGTACGTTCTCCGTCGCCGCTCTGACCGGGAAGTTCTCCCGCTTGCCACTCCACGAGTGTGTCGAGGATGGCTTCCCGATTTTCGGCGTCGAGTTGACTGAACGGTTCATCGGCGAACACTACCATCGGACGGTGGATGAGCGCTCGCAGAACAGACACTCGTTGACGTTGTCCACCCGAAAGTTGGCCTGGTAACGAATCGCACTTTTTCCGCAGATCGGGTTGCCGCTCAAGAATTTCTTCGACACGTTCTCGGCGTTCCGTTTTCGGCACACCGTTCAACCCGAGCGGCACCGCGATGTTTTCCACCACACTCAGGTGGGGCATCAAGTAGCCGGATTGAAGTGCGAATCCGAACGTAGTGCGACGCAGCTCGGCTTGGGTGTCCACGGAGTTGCTGCGATAGTCGAACGTGATCTGTTGGCCGTTGCTATCAGTTCCGGTGAAACTTACGGAACCGGTGAAGTCACTGGTCCCTGTCAGGAGTCCCAAGATGGAGATCAATGTGCTTTTGCCAACACCGGAAGGCCCCCGAATCGCGATGCGTTCTCCAGCGGCGAACTCCGTCGACAACCCGCGAAGCACTTCGACCTTCCGTTCAGAATCGGAATCGGAGTAGCTGAAACCGACATTCCGTAAAATGAACGTCATGGCCACTCCGTTTCGAAATCCAGGTAGAAGTACTCGTCTTGATCTTTGCCGAATCGGCGGTAGCCGCGAGTCACGGATTTCAACTCGTCGACGGGAGTTTTGCGTTCCCAAATGACCGAGTCCGTTGTCCGCCGTTGGAAATCGTTCGAGGTCGAACCGTTTCCATCGAGCACATCTTGTAAGAGTGAGGCTTTCAGGGTTAGTTCGGCGATCATGTCAGCATCGATCAAGTCGTTGGCATCCCCATTGAGAATTTGCTCAAACGCCGGTGACTTGAAACTCAGAAATTCAAAGAGTCGCCGGGCTTGGTCCTTCGGAGAGGTGTTCGTACCGACTCCCTGAATCATTCGGCCGACCGTGCCTTCTTGAACGCTGAGGATCTCTTGCACAATCACATCAAGATCGAGCTGGCGGGCGGCTTCGTATTGCGAGCCAAGTTTCTTGAGGACCTGAATGACCATTTTGATTTCGGTCTCACTAGCGTAGATCATATGCCGAAGTTGTGGTTTGCCGGCTTTGTTCAAACGCCATGCGTACAAATGAAGATACGGTTCGGGATCGTCTCCGTAGTCACTCAAACCACGGTCACCCAAAATCTGTTTCATCAATGCCTGGCTGATTAGTAGAGTTTCTTTATCTGCCTTAGTAGCTTGATCATCGGCGTTGAAATAGTCCACGCCCTTCTTTGCTCCCTGAGCAAGCACAACACGCATGGCATCTCGGAGAATCTCTCCTTGCACCCGGGCTTTCTCCAGTTGCGGTACGACGGCATCTCGGAACCCGGTACTGAGCTTCTTTTGCGCTGCCGCTGCACGAGAATCATTGGCTTGTCGACTATCTTTCGCTTTAAATGCTGCGTCGACGTGCAGTGTTGAAAACGTGTAGAACGGATCGACCGTGAGTTTAATATTGTTGGCTTGGAGACTCTCGAGCACACTGGCTTTTAGCCGTTCGCGAAGACGTTCCGCATAGAGTTCCCGCAAGTCTTCGTGAAATTGACGTTGAAATGCCCCATGTGCCGACAGCTTGGTTTTATTCGGATCTTTGAGTTGAATCACATGAAGTTCCGCAGGGGAACCAGTTCTTGGAATCAACTGTGCGACCACATCTTCCGCACTCACACTGCCTAAGATGCTACGGTTGCCACAATCACCAATCAGGAACACAAGTTTCCGGGCGTTCTCACTGAATGCCGCGTTTTGAATTCCGTAGTAGATTCCGTCGAAAACCAATTCCTCGGCGTTCGAGGCCACACCGACCACGGAGACTGTTTTCTCATCACGCACGATTTGAGCCAGCGAGTTTCCCCAGGAACCGTCATTTTCGATGATGGATTTCAACGGGAGCAGACCGGTGTCCACAGCCTCACGTGGGTCGCTGTCGTGATCGGAAAAATAGCACACACTCATCCGCACATCGCCACCGCCACGCTGACGTTTAAGTTCATCAGTGATCCGCGTAATGATTTCGGCGACCGGATTGAAGATGAAATCCATACTCTCAGTATGATCGATGACAAACAGGACTTCGGTGCTGCCGACTTCGTCCTTGGTTTGTTCAATGTCTCCGGCCTTGCGTTCCACATCGGTATCGAGCACCACCCCGAGACGATACAGCGAGTTATTGGAGTCGGACCATTTTTCGGGATTCTGTTCGCCAAGTCGATACGCATCTTCGGGACCGGCTAGTAAGTGAAACCGCATTGCGGCGGCATCGAGCGTTTGCAACTCACCACGCCGGTTCAGCGGAGCAGTTCCCGCGAGGCTTCCTTCGGGATCGCGAGAAATCGCTGCTTGGACCGATGTGTACATTGTTCCCATGGACTTGCTGCGGGCGGAGTACGCACGGCGATCCCATTCAAAACACTCCCGCGAGTCCCAACGAGAAACACGCTCCTTAGGAATCCAACCCACGAGTTCTTTCTTCCATTCGTCAGGCGTCCCAAGGGGATCAACATCTGGTTTTGACCCAACGAGCACCCAGTCTCCATACTCCGCGTAGATGAAGAGAATACGATACAGCGGCATTTCCAAAGGCGTGAACTCGGGAAGACCTTCAACATGATTCGGTTCATTCGGGATCGAAAGCGTTGGTTGAACGGGACGGGGTTTCTCGCCGGATGCTAGATTCTTCAAGTAGCTTTGCGGAGTGACAATCGCCGCCTTCTTCGCAATGCGGGTTCGTGGGTCGGCTTCCACCTCTAAGTGGTCCGACAGATACCGCCGTGGAATCCAACCGATGTATTTGCCGATTCGAACATCATTGCGACGGACCGGTTCGACAACGAGGGCCCAGTCCTTGTTCCGTTCTCGATTCTCTCGATCAAAGAGGTAGTTGGAATCTTCGGGGTACTCCTCCGCGAGATTCACGGCTTCCAGGTAGCTGAGGCGACCGATGACAGTCGATGACTCGGATTGGCTTTGGTAGAGAGGAGCACCATGATGAATACAGTAACGTCGCGCCAACCGACCGGAACCTCGGCCAACGAGCACGCGGTTGCCAACGTCGGCTGGTAGTTCCGGTGAACCATTGTCGAAGGTTTCCGCCACGAGGGGCGATTCCAACACGCATAGACATCCCAACGCGATGCACCACAATGCTTGTCGAAAACGAATATCAGAAACCAAGTTTTTCATATGTGAGTGGCCTTGGTTGGACTAGAGTTGACCAGGAGTCTTTCGCATCATCTGCCGATTGACCCAATCTGAAAACTTGCCCCTTGCTTGGCTAGTGGAGATTGGGTCTTGCAAATCGACTTTCCAATGAAGCAAATCACCATTACCCATTTTGGTGCAGAACTGCTCCCATTCCTCGAGTTTTGGTGGGGCGAGCGATGGTCCCAAAACTAGCACGTGAGTTTGCTTAGCTTTCCGATGAATATCTCGCCAAGACTCGTCAAATTTCGGAACGTTAGCCGTCGTAGGAACCACCAAAATGAGTTGAATGGGTTCGGTCGTCGTGCGAAGCCGTTTGTTCAAGTCCGGCACAACTTCCGCGGGTTCCACATTCGCGCGACTTGTGAATCGGAATGCTGCGTCGATTTCATCATACGAAACTCTATCAGGCGGGGGCACAGAATAGAAATACCGTTCTGAGGAGTTTTCAACGCGGCACAGTTGAACACACAATCGTCCTGATGTTCCCTGAGGACCATAGTTGTGCCAGGTAAACAGATCAGTTAGTGGCCTCTCGATAAAAGAAAACGGCATCGTTTTGGAATCAAGGGCAATCAATAGTGTCGTCAAGTCTGGATCGATCTCTTGACCGTAGTCAATGCGAGTCCGTTTGATAGCCTCTTCAGCTCGAGTGAGATCAGCGACGGCTTGATCTTTTTCCTCTTCAGCCGTTTTCTGATTGTTCTGGGCAACTGTGAGTTCGCTTTCTGCCGTCGCTAGTTTCATTTGCAAGTCACGATTGGCCTGCATGAATTGAGAAATGTGGTCACTTCGTTCTTTGAACTCCCTTTGCATCTGAGTTTGTTGGTTCTTAAGGCCAACAATCTCTTGATTGGCCGCCTTCACGTCAGCAAGCAGCTTTTTTTCTTGATGACGTGCTAGCTGGATATCGTCGTTGATCTCTTGTACGAGTTCCCCACCCCGCGTCGAAACAGCGGACTGTTGAGTGTGGATTGTCGCTAGTGCGGTACGGTGTCGAGCGACTTCCTGGGTGACCGTAGCCAACGCATGCTGAGTGGAATTCGCTTGTTGTCCCGTTGCCACCATCAAACCCGCTAGACAGCACAACCCAATGACTGCGAACCATTGCATCCAAGCTCGCCGTCGAAAACCGCGACAGAACGCCTCAACATCGGGCGACCGATTCATTGGGGATTCTCACTTTCCGGAGTTGATGTTGGCTCACGATTACTCTGGCTCTGGCTTGGTTTTGATTCATCGACTAGTTGCTCGAGTTCCTGCATAAATGGCAGGTCTAGCGATGGTGTCTTTGTTGGCGTGTTTGGCTGCTGTAACGGCCTGTTAGCGGACTTCGCAGCGATCAGGACTTGCAGGTTCAACGCGACGGCAAATCCAATACATAGGAAAACAATCAACCCAACAGCCCAGCCCGCCAACACTCGAATGTTGAGTGAAGACTGCTGCGTTGGATCAAGTTGGCTCTTTTGCTGATTCGAACTCAATTGAGATTCCGTTGTAAGCGAAATGAGAGATCTACCAAGACCGATGGAACTGGAGCCTATTGTGATATTCATTGAAAGAGTCGGGACGACTGTATGTCTGCGGTTTATAGGAAACTACAGTGGGTCTTCCGTTGTTCGCAATGCAGTCTATGGGTGACGCATCTCGTCTAGGGCTGTCTTTAGTGTGTTGAGTAGGGCTTGTGAAAATGCTGGTGCCTGAATGTAACCAAACGCTTGAGCGTTCGTTGATCGTTTTTTCCACTGGTCGGGAATGTCGGTGAACGCTGATTTAGACGGCCGAGCCCAGACCAATCGCATTGGGGCCGACTCCACATGCGGGTATGGAATGGATTGGCCCTGGTTGAGACGCAGTCCATAAGGATGCGACCAAATCACTAACAATGGCGCACGCACTTCACGAGCTTGAAGCCACGTTTGCAAATCGTTGAATGCTTCCCGGATCTGACTCAGTGAATAGCTCTCGTCGCCACCGAGCGATTCCCCCGATGACCAAGCGATAGCGTCGGCGTCAGGACGGAGTATCACGGTCTGACTAATATCTGCACCAGCCGACTCGACGAAGGCCGTCAACTCGGCATCCAACGTCGAACCTTTTCTCTTCAGAGCAGAATTGAAGTCTTGGAAGCCATGCGAATCCAGTATCACAACGAGGACGTCGTCTGTTGGAAACGCCTGTGGTGCAATCTCCACCGATACACGACCGGCACGATGTGTCTGGGACGATTCAGAAACAAACGCGACTGTCTCAGGGGAGATCGCGGGACGATCGATAATGTTGAACGAAGTCTGCCCGGTGGTTTGATCTGAGGTTAGTTGGACTTCTTGCGACGTGGGGCGAAGCCACTTAGAATTGTGTTTGATCTGGACAATGGTTGTTTTGCCCGGAGGCAAGTCGGCTCCACGGACCGACAGCCGGACTTCATCCGCGTCGTTCGTCGACCGAGTTTCACTGAGCTGAATCTGAAATGGTTGCGTGGGCAATGGTACTGGTTTGGACGGCATCGGGGCTGCTTGAGGGGAAAGCCGTACCGCAAGTCCGTTGGAATGAATCGGTTGCTGAGTTAATGGAGTGACTTCGAAAACGATTTCTTCCATCTGCGATGGCCGTCGATGGATTCGGAAGCGGACTTCGTGTTCCGATTTTCGACCGGTGAACTCAAGTTGTCGCGTTTGCGGCGAGATGAGCCCGTCCGCTGATGTCGCGAGCTGCAATTTCAGAACACGGTCATTCGCCAACTCCAACGCCCGGACACGAACCGCGATATGCGACGCGGACTCCTCGACGATTGGTGGGCCGGTCAGTTCAATTGTCACCGGGCTCAGACGATGCAGCGGAACGGGAGGTACTCTCACCTGCCAATCTTCTGGTTGGCAGATGACATTGGGGTGATCGCACCGCACTCGAACTCGGAGCAATCGCTCCACCTGGTGGGAAGTCGGCGTGTTTGACAGCTTGAGCTTGGCAAGTGTTGTCGGTTGATCGGCGTGAATTCTGACTGATGATGGAAACCCGGCCAACAAATGCTGACCTTCCAAAATCTCGAAATGAACAGTCGCGGTGTCGGATGGTAAGAAAGGGGCAGGCCGAAGCGTGACGGGAACAACCTCGGCTTGGGAGTCCAAATGCGTCGGTGGTTCGACAAGAAGAAACACGGAAGAGACTTCGGGGTGCACCCGCGAGTAGGTCTGCACGTACGCCATCGCGCTCGCAGTCACGATGCAGGCCGAGATACCCAAAACGACCACGGACATCAATCCCGCGAACGCCAAGAAACCAGGGAAATGTCGCCAAAAGGACGACTGCGGGGGAGTTTGAGTGTTGTCAGTCATGTCTCCTCCACATCAGACTTGGTCAAGACCTTCGGCCCGCGGGTTGCAAAGGAAATGCTCCGTTTTGGTCTCTCGTTTGAGGCGGGAGAAGAGCCCGTGGCGTCAAGGGGAACGTCAACGGGGGCGGCCTTGTGATCGGGATCGACGCGTGTTTCGGACTGTGGAGCCGTTTGTCGTTTCTCGATTTCCGGAGCGGTCGTCTTCGTGATTGGTGTTGATGTTGGGGCAACTGTCTCGGGGGCATCAGCCGTATCTTTGAGTGGATCGCGTTCCTGTGTTAGCGAGTCAACACTAACTGTCGTTGGAGTCGGTTCCTCGGAGACCTGCCGATTCTCACGGACTCGCCACCAGGTGGCGAAGTCGTTGGCCCACAGCCATCGATTGGTCCCGATCGCCAACGCGAGCACCAAGGTTTCGCCGGCTCCAATGATCAGTGGGCGAAAAACTTCGGAGAATCCAAGTAACGCGCTGCCCTGCGTCGTGAGATTCAGTGTTTGTAGCCCCGCCAACGCACCACAACATAGTGGAATCACCGCGAGTAAGATGAGCAGTGATTGCCGTTTCGTAATATCATCGGTCCATGTTCGCGCGACGGCGTGGTAATCGGTCGCGTCGAGGCAGGAGTGGAACATTTCGTCCCAGTATGTCCGTTCGTCGTCACTCGTCTTGTGCACACGCATGAGTGCATGGCGGTCACGTTGCCGCCGCCGAAAGTCGAGGAGGCTTCCACACGCCAAGGCGGCAAAGACCGCATGGCCAACAAGCGCCGCCGGACTCGCAACGGAGTTCCAAGTCGAATCGGTTTGAGTACACAACGCCCAGACCGCTCCGCTGACGACTGCCGCGCACAGAATGAGCCACACCGAATAACCACGAATCGGTTCCGTAAATGGAGCAGCCGCAGACGCGACGGCGACGTCGTTGGGTTCATCAGCATTCCGCATAGCAGATCGCTTTCTCCTTTGGCGGTGATCGTCGTTTTTTCAATGTCAGCAACGGCCGTACAAGCACCGACATTCGCGGGCTTTGGGGGACCTCATGTTCGTTCTTGATTTCCATCTCATTGGTCGACCAATCGTTCCCGTCACCTCGCCACAAATGCTCCCGCCGCTTGGGAGCGTACATTGTCAGGCTACTATGTTCCAAAGCAGATTCAAACACCTGGCGAAGTCCAAGGACGTAACTGTGCTCCTGGATTTCTCGAGCGAGGTCCACGTTGTTCAGGTCCGGCCATAGTAAGCGGAAGAGCGTAGCCCATTGGGATTCTTCTTCGGTGCCGTTGACGATCCATTCGGGAAGGTCCCCCAAGAGACGCGTGATCCGCTCGCTCTCAAATGGTTCAGGAAGCGGTTGGTTGAACGGTTGCAACTCCAAATACCCGGTGGGTTCGGGACCGGCGGACACCGTGACTTTTCCTTGCGACGTCGGCAAGGATTTCGTGTGAAGACCAACCTTCCGGAGTGTCTCGCCCGTCCCCCGGGGGACTCGCTTCGAGAAACGATATTGCACGCGAACATAGTCTGCTTCACGCTCTGCGGGATACGGTTTGCCTTTTTCGAACAAAGTTGGCAGGAACCGAACCGTTCTGGGGAGGGACTTCGATTCGGTGAGTGCCTGCAACAATGGCAAGAATTCGTCGGTGTGGTCGGTCTTGTCTTTCATTATGCCATTGATTGCTACGACCAACTCCGCAGCCCGTCGTTCGATCGCCTCGGAGACTTCCGGAAAACCCGTGGTTGGGTTCCATTCCGATTTCATGGCGATCACAAAGGCCTCAAGCCGGTCGAGAATCGATGGATCGAGCTTCGATTCAAGATGACAAAGGGCTTCCGCGAGTGGTTGAAACTCGGTCGGTAGCGGGCTTGTATATGTCAGTTGGCAATCTTCCTTCCTGAAGGCGAATCGCTCGACCGATGTTACGCTCGGTTCGCAGGTCTGCCAAACCCGTTTGCCGTTTCCGCCCAAGCGGGCACCAGGATAGTTGGGGATCTTATCCGACCATTTCACATTGCCGTCAGCTCGTAATTCTGGATAGAGCTTCAGTTTCGAGAAACTACTGATCAGTGTCCTGAATCGATTCAGTGACTCGGGATCCCGCCGGACCTTCTCCACGATCGCGTGCGTTCGAGCGGGATCATCCTGCAACATGGCGACCATTTTCGAGAACCGTGCCATGCCCTGGCCGGCTACCGCATGAACTCGAATTCGATGCGTTTGGTTGGATAGCCAATCGTCTTTGACATACGCGGCTAGTGGTTGCAAGCGTAGCAGCATTTGAATCGTATTGGTGTCTTTCAAAGTAGCGCAAGCGGGGGGGCCACCGGTCATTCCGAACTGGACGGGACAGTCGGTGACGTCATCAGTTGACTGCCCGGAACTGTCGACGGGAATCAAGAACAAATCGTTTGGGTTTTCAATCGGTGCCCAATTCAGTGCTCCCTCGAATGTCAATTCGGGAATCAAAGCGTCAGTCAATTGGGGACGTTGCAAGACGCTGAGCATTCTCGATAACGTGGCGGAATTCTTCTTTCGGGGCCAACGATCGTGAAACACCGATACCATGTGACAAAACCGACTTCGCTCGTCTCCACTTGTGTGTCCGTTCGTTTGACGCGGCGGTTTCGTCGACGACGAGGACAAATACAAATTGACGACACTTCGCACCAAACTCTGTGATCCCTTGGCACCTGCCACCCGAATTGTATTGATGATCAAGTCGAATAAGGGAATGAGGACATCGTCTCGCGCATTGGCTCCGGCAAAGGTTGTATCTCGAAATGGGAGCTCGGATTGACTGGATTGCAGCCAGCGTGCGATCTGCGGGACCGGCCAGAATCCAGCTTGTGTAAAGGGAGAGTTCTCCGAGAAAAGGGGATCACTCGCTGATTCTGAAGTCGTGGGGGGCGGTTGGTCTTGCTCCTTGAGAATGGCAACGGCGTCGTGAATGAACTCAAGCAAACTTTCGTGAAACTCAAGTCGGCTTTTGGCGAACGCCCGATCGAAAATTGTTTGGCGGGCCCGTGATTCCTCCAAGACCAATGCCAGCCGATCTCCATGTTTGACAAGATCACTGATTTCCGTTCGCGGAACGGGGGGCAATGGTGGCGGCGATTGAGTCGGTTCGTTGGGGATAAGTTTCCGGAACAGGTCTGCTTGTCGGCACCAAACTTCGGCCAGATTGACTCGGCCGTGCGGTGACTGGCGTCGGCCTTGAATTCGATCTTGAAGTTCCGTCGTATAGGCCGCCGCCGTTGGTTCACGCGATGCGAGCGTGAGAGCGGTTCGCTGCTGAAGTTCCTGGATCGCTTTGGAGTGTTCTTGCAGTCGCGTCGTGAGAGAGGATTCGTTTCCGAGCGAATCCGTGTCCGGCAAATCGTCTGACGACCGAGGGAATTGCAATCGCAACTCTAAAGCGGCGGACCAGACACCGGCGACAATTTCCGCGGATCGCAAGTCGCTCATTAGAGGTCTCCTCGCTGAACCGGATGCAAGTACTGCTCGGGTGGGAAACTCTCGCGACATCGACCGGGCACGCCGGTGCGTGTATTCGTCATCACGAATGGCGACGATTGATCGCGGCCCCCCATGGCATCAGGGTCGTAACAGATTTGCATCTCCCCATCGGTTCCATCTGGGAATTCGTATTCGAGATATTCGTGATCGGTTTTTTGTCCTGGGAATCGGCGATACAAGCGGACGAGTCTCGCACCGCGTTCACCGTCGGATCGCTCGGTTTCGGAAGTTGTGCGATACTCGGGAACTAAGGAAATTGGGTTGTCGGGACCGGGGAGATCGTCGAAGCAGGTGTTCTCACGGAACAATGGTAGGTATCCACCGCCACCGGGATCGTGATAGGTCACGTCGAATGGTAAACGTCGGGCGAGATTACTGTCGAATTCGATGGTCACGCCGAAGCCACTGTCGTTGACGGCCAAAACACGCGCCAATCCGACCGCAACCGCTGATTTCAAGTGCTCCTGATCGATCAGAAGTCGTTGCGACCGAAACTCCTCATCGCTGGAATTAATGAAGGGAACGTTTAGCTCGCTTCGAAGCAACTCGGTGACG
Source organism: Thalassoroseus pseudoceratinae (assembly GCF_011634775.1). Classification (NCBI taxonomy): domain Bacteria; kingdom Pseudomonadati; phylum Planctomycetota; class Planctomycetia; order Planctomycetales; family Planctomycetaceae; genus Thalassoroseus; species Thalassoroseus pseudoceratinae. Next base: position 705,845 of record NZ_JAALXT010000001.1, on the reverse strand, counting down.
AGCGGGTACCGCGAAGCGGCTCCGGAAATCGCGACCCACTCGATTTCTTCCGGGTAGTCGTCGTCGGAAAAGTTTCGATCCGTTTTGCGAACTAACTTTTCGTCAATCATTTGATTGCACGACTCGACCAACTCTTTGAGTTTGGGATAGATCAACGTATCAAGCGTGGAACGAGAAATCCGGATACCCTCCGACCATTGCCGTCGTTCCTTGGATTCGGAATCTGGGAAAAGGGACAACCATTCCTCTTCCGGAATCTCACTGGGGGACTTGGCATTCGGTTCTTTCGCCAGTTGGATTTTGAACCGCTCTGCGATCTGCCACAGTTGGACCGCTCGTTGATGGTGTTTGACCCCGGTGTTCGTCGCGATTGTTCCCGCCGGGGTCAGTTCGAATCGTGTGCCGACAATGCGTTCGACGTCATCGGCATAGGTCGTCAAATAATTCGACAACTGAGCGAAGCCGTTGCTACCCGTGCCGGTTGGCATTGGCGGAAGATCTTGATTGATGGCTGCCGCCAACGCCGCTTTGAGTAATCGAAACAGTTGCTCAGTAATGTAGTCGCCACCGAAGTCAGGAATTCCCATGCGACCGCGAACACTCAGGACCAACTTGCGAGAATCGCTGTCGGTCTCGCCATGGGAGTTGTTCGCCTTTTGGGGGTCGTATTTCACTCGTGCTCGGACGATGGCCAAATCGGTAGTGCCGCCCCCGCAATCGAACAGCAGCATATTCAGCCCACGGGGGTACATATAACGAAACCGAGGAAACTGCCCAGGTTGTGAGAGGATTCGCTCGAACAGATAATAGAATGCAGCGGCGGAGGCCTCGTCGATCATCAACTGCACGCCATCGCTGTCGATCAGTCTGCCTTCGCCAGCTTCACCCAAGCGTCTTGGTTTTGGTGATTGTTCGGGTTGCAGTCTCAGCCACGCTCTTTGTACGACCTCCCGAATCTGTTCGATCTCTCGGGCGGAATACATTGTCGGATAGGAAATCGCCAACCGAGTTGGCAGCGATTGCGTTGCCATCCGGTACTGATGCAGCAAATGAGAAACCAGCAACTCCGCAGGCAAACGCTTTGGGAGCGGCAGACTGATCCGGTCGTCTCCCCCCGACAATTTGCGGAACACTCGATAGGGTTTCAACTCGTTCCAGTCCGGACTGGCCGCCATCCGTTTGGCCGCCAATTCGATCCCGTCCATCGATTTTCGACTTCGCTGATGGGCGACGGACCCGAATTCACAATCGACGGCATTCATGCCCGCGAGAAGTTCATCCACATCATGTTTGTCGTGCGGATTATCCATGATTTGGTTGGACCGATCTACATGATAGATTCTCACGACCGATAAAATCGGATGAGGCATGTTCGTGCTAGTCGGCAATCCTTCACCCGGTCCGGGCGATGTGATCATCCGCGGTTGGTCCGTCGGTTCACCGCTTCGGCATGCCGCTAGCAAACTATTATGATGACCGACATCGAGCCCGATGTATTCATTGGATCTTTGCACCGCATGAGCCGGTCGAACATCAATGATAATGCCCCCCTGCTCTGTGGCTTCGTCCTCACCAGCCGAAATCAGGATGGCATCAATCTCAATTCGAAACCCGATGGCGTCTCGATCAAGACGTTCTGATTCCTTCCAGAACTCCGGATGATCGGTGTCCAAGTAGCCATCGATGTAGACGACACTGTTTTTCGAGAGCACACAGGTAATTGTCTGACCGCCAGGAAATGCAATTTCGCCACCGAGGCCGATCGTGTCCATCGCGGATTCAAAAGTGGCCTGACCCGGTTCAACCGGTTGATTGTCGACACGAAACTCAAGCGACAAATACGGGTACGCCGCCGACCAATCGTCAATACACATCACATATTTGGAAGCGTCGAACCCGTCGAGCGTAGGTCGAATTCGAACTTCCTTTTCCGGCAAGGGACGCTTGCCAGTCAACGCGTGAACCCCAATGGTTTCAATGTTGATCATGTTTGCCTTTTTCCGAGCCTGAGGTTCATTTCACACGCAAACGGTCGAAGTGTCGTGGGGAATCTGACCGTCAATCTCAAACCAAGTTTGGCTTCGAAGGGTTATTCTGCATCCTGTTCGAGTTCATCCATCCGAGCTTGAAGTTTGGTGCACGGTGCGTCGGATTGACGAGAAACGTTTTCGGCACGGACCAAGTCACGGACATGCCGTTCGATCGTCCCGGCTCTCGCCAACAGGTGGGACCGAATCGAGTGAATCGCTTGCTGCGCGACGGTGCGTGTCTTCTCTTGGAACATGGCTTCGTAGTGCACCCCCTTGGCGAGATCTCGCACCAAATTCTCGTGCCCTCCCACGAACAAAGTCCGATCCAGAAAGGACGGGAACATTGGGATGCCGGTGACATCGGCTTCTTGATCGCTTTGCAGGTGCGTATCCCAAATCTCCAAGGGCGTGGCGGATTCGTCGCCGACGGTTGGCAGTTCCACCTCAGGAAGTTCCTCGAACCTTGGTCGCCAATCGTGGTAGAGCGTCTGGAGGATTTCGTCACGGACCGTTTGCGCGAGGGTGGATTCCAGTTCCTTCGTGTCAGATCGAAATTTTTCGTCGGCATTGGCAAATCGATCGTGTGCCTCCGCCGATGTCCAAAGCTCACGGAATCGCTCTCGTAATTCGTCACGAAGTCTGACAGCCTGCCGTTCGAACTCTTCACGTTCCTTTTCGATATCCAAAAGCGTTAGCTGGAGTTTTGACGATGCTTCTCGGGCAATCGCGACATCCTGATCGTCGGTAGTGGCCCGTTTACATGCACGTCGAAAGCGAGCGGCCAGACTTTGTCGCAACGTGCCCAATTCGCGTCGGCTTTCCTCGATCAGTTCGTCCCGAACCGACGTAGCGATTGAGTTCCGCAGCAACTCTCGCAACGCCGGAAAACCGCCCTTGTTGAACAAGGCTAAAAACGCCCGACGCATTCCTGCCCGTTCGTCGGATTGCAATCGCGATGGGAGTGGATCGTTGTCGGCATTTCGCAATCGAGCGGCGAAATGCTGGTGAACGGCCTCCTGTGAAGCGTTCGCCCAGGCAGCACAAATCATGTAGACCCGGGAAATATCCATGTCGTAACGCTCGAGGAACTGGTCGAGCGAATCGAATGGATTGGGCATCTTCGCCGATCCTTCCAGACCGTCTTCCATCAGGTTGTCCCATCGAGTGATGATCAACCAAATCCGGCGGTTCCGCCGACGCCCATGCCAGGACCGCATCTGCTCCATCAGCCAGGTTTCGACTTCGGTTTCGATTCGCTCCGGATTGGCCAACAGCAGCACGGCATGCACATTCTCCAAATGCTCTTTCGCGGTCCATCCGTCAACTTTACTCGCCGCGCCCGGACCAGGAAGATCGAAGAGCTCAACATTGCTCGTGAGAAAATCCACCGGCATTCCCAGGCGAACATCCCAGAGCAGAGAGTTCCCGGTATCCGCTCCGACAACATTCGCGACATACCGTTCTCGGTCGGTAAAGTCTTTATCGCGGGACGGCGGGCTATTGATGAGTGCCGCACGTGACTCGGCGGTCTTGATCAAATCTTTGAGGGCCTTAACATCCTCTGGATTGATGCTTTCGCCATCGGCCAGTGTCGCACCCCGGTCACTACGAATCGCCGGGTGTTCCGCGAGTTTGACGAGCAACTCTTGATTACTCAATTCCGGTGATAATCCGGTGCAATGACATAGAAAATCCCGTTTTTTCTGATATTGTTCCTCATCCATATAGTGAAGCGACAGCGACTCGGATTCCGCGTAACGCAACCGCGTGACCGCCGTTGTGATACTCTTCCCGGCACTACTCGGAAACGGATCCGTGCCATCCGATGAGGGACCAATAATCGAATTCAACGCCTTGGACTTGCCGACACCGGTTTTGCCGATGAAGGCGATCTGGAAGTGTTCCCGAGTGATGGCACGCCGAAGTTTTGTGAGTGATTTCTTCGCCGCCATCAATTCCGGGTCGTCTTGGTACTCATCACCAAAGGCGGTCTGGAACATATTGTACTGCTCGACGACACGATTGTACTGTCGCACGATCCTGTCGCGATCCGCTCCCTCCAGCAAACGGACATCCGCAGTTTCGAGGGTATTCAGCATTGCAATACTAGGGCTCGCAAGTTGAGAGAAGAGACAGACACAAATCAAAGCCGTGTTCAAGTAACAGCCCACTAGAAGCCAGTCACTAGCTAGTCAAAACTAGTTGTCTGTCTCGGTTGTTGATTCATCAGGATTGGCATTCTTAACGTCGTCGAATTCGTCATCTTCGATCCGACTCCCCGTGACCCATTTGTTGTCATCCGTCGAAATGGTCTCCAATCCATCTTCACCCGATTGAAGCATCACCATCATCGAAATGCCTGGAAAGCTCTCCAATAGTTTTCGACGTTCCGGGGCGGTTCCCAGCTCGAACCGTCGGACATAGACGGTTTGCGATCGACCGCCACCGTTATCCCGAATGGTAGGCGTCAAACGGTACCATTGCGGGGACATGCCAGCTTTTAACGTCACATTCGGGAGTTCTTCGTCTTCTTGGGGTTCGTCGGGCGTTTCCTCACGTCGCTTCTTCAAGACCAACTCCCCACGATCGTAGGTCCGGAAATCATTCCATTCTTTAAGCGATTTCTGCGTGTCCTCTGCCGACAACGGAAGCTTGACAAAGACGTCTGTGATCGCCGGCCGATTCACTGGAACCTCGACTAGAACATAACCAGGAGTGCGATTCGGAAGTGGTTTTGTGCGATCGACCCCGATCGACGCCACGAAGAACCGAGTATCGGAAACTTCCTGAATCCGATCGACGTATTCGTTGATGCGTTCGTCTTGCAAGCCCTTTCGCAACATGGCCGGAGTACCGACAAAACCTTCGAATGTCACGGAAAAGCACTTCTTGATCGCCGGCCAGTCACCTGAGTAGGTTTGGTCCGGCTTCCCAAATTCGGACGCCACGACGGTATACGATGCCGGAACGTTCGGAAGAGTAATTCGGTATTGTTCACGATCCTTGGCATCCAAGCCAAGCGATGTGACCGCTTCCTGATCCGGCGTGAAAGTGTCGGAGTTTTGATCGTCGTCAGCCTTGCCAACATAGTTGACTTTGACGGACTTCAGGAACGTGCCCGGCTCTTTGAGAATCAGTCGGTAACTATCAAGGTTGTCATCTTGTGAGATTTGATAGTCTCGCCCGATGAGCACACCATCGGCGTCTTCGTTCTCAGGTTCGGTTGGCCGCGTTTGAGCGAGCAGTGCTTGAAATTCGTCGAAGAATTTCGGCGAGATTTGACGTGCACCGGGATTGCCCGGTTTTTCATCGAATTTGCAATCACCATAAATCGCGGCTCGTTTCATGGTTTCCTCCAGAATGCCCGAGGTCATCAAACGCGTTCCGCCGACTTCAACGACCATGACCATCGTCGTCGATGGCAGTACCGATGTGGTCGCAGGAGTGTCTGGAACCGGAGCACGGTCGATCTCCGGCTGATCTTGTCCAAACGCAGGCAGCGTGGCTACGAGGACACCGAGCATCATCGTGACGCGGAGCGGACCTTCAACGCAACGTCCAGAACGAGCATTTGCGAGCATGAACTCTGTCTCCGTTGACTCAAGTTGGGGCAACAAAAATAGCAGTACGTCAGATAGCAGCAGCGTAAAGTGAAATTTCGAAGCGAGACATTGGGGACATTACCCGAACCTTCAATCTCCGAGTGTTCTCATTCAGGTTCGGGGGGCCCGGTCAATGTGCCAAGGTCCGACAATCGCCGATTGAATTCGCGAGCCGTTCGAAGTCGCGGGTAGTTGATGAGCGTTCGCAAAAACTCAATACACTTCTGCCGTTCGGCGGCTAACTCCGGAGAGAACTCACTCAAATCGACCCGTGCGAATTCCTCCATCACGGTGAGTTGCTCGGTCAACTGTTGAAAAGCCGCAGATCGCTTGGACTCCTGTTCGAAGTCGTTGCGAGTGGACGAGAAATCTTGTTGCCAACGCTCAAGAATCTCCGTAGCACGTTTTTCCAGCGATACTTTCTCGGGATCGGAAAGTTCGGTTGCCCCGCCCTGCTCCTTGACGATACTCACCCAATTCTCGGTCAAGTCGACAAGGGCGGACGACTCCAGATCAACAGAAGCGAGCGAGTCGTCAACTTCTGTTCCATCGGGGACTTCATCACCCTGTGGCTCAGGTGGCGGAATGTTTTCGCTATTGAGATCTGAGACAACCGGTGGAGCCGGTGGCTTCGGCCAAAACTGAATACCCAAACCAATGAGCAGTGCAATGAGTGCGACGAATCCCAGTCCCACCAAGATCAATGGTCCACGCGATGGCGAATGTGGCGGTGGCGTTATGACGGCTTTAGTGAAGTGAGCCGACGGCGGCGTTTGCGAGAGGACTCGACGTAACTTTTCCACGGCATCTGATCCAGGATCACGGAACACATCGACTATGTTGTTCCAAAAACGCATCGACTTGGTGCGATGATGGCTTTTGATTTCTTCTAATTTGATCAGGTCGTTCGACCGAACTCCTAGCATCAAGAATTGCAGCAGTCGAATCAGCAGTCGAACGTCCGCCTCAGGATCGATTGGTTGATCCGCGAAGGCCGTCCATTGTTGTGTCTCGATCGGTTGGTCCCAAAAGACATGACCTATCGGCGGTTCACGCATCCATTTGGGGGGAATCAACGCGTTCTCAGGAACACAAAAACCATGGTCCATCGGGTGGATCGTATCAACACCGTTCCAGACCGCATTTTCAGCCGTCAGCATGCCAAGACCACGTTGTTCGGCGTGCAATCTCTCGGTGAGATCGATCAATGCAGACGCGATTTGATCCAACGCGGTAAGTTGGGCTTGAGACGGGCCATCGCCATGCGGCGAATTCCCAAGCTGCGTGGAAAATTCCGCAAGCGAGGTCCAGTGATCCAAATCTTGACGGTTCGTGCTCAGCAGATAATTCTGCCCACCAAGGCTTTCCCAAGTCGAAGACAGGGCGGCAGGACTCGGGTAGTTCACGCCAGAGTGAACACTCCTCACGAGACCCGATCGGTGAGATGTGCCGGCTGCGTCTTCATACCGCATTCGAATTGCGACATGACTCCAACTGCCAACTCGATCTGAGAGGTCAGCTGCTGATGCGGAATCACGAGTTTCGGAACCTGGCATCGATAAACCTTCACAGTCAAAACAGCTCGGTTCGCAACCATTGCTTGAGGTCCACCTTCTCAATCTCATTGATCGCAATCAAAGCGGAATCACGGACAACGTCGCAAAACTGATTCCGTGATTGGGCCGATATGATGTCTGAGTTTTTCGTCAATGGACGGCTTCGAAAGTTCGATGATCTCAAGTGCAGAATGGCACTCATCCTCGTTGGCAATTCGGAGTCAAATGCCAATGATCTTGTCCTTTTCGGCACAACGCGATGAACGTGTGATGATCTGAACATCGTCGTCAGTATGCCCGTTTGTAACTGTGGTTTCAAGCACGCAGCGTGAACCATGAAGCAGCCGTTTCCCGTGGCCAGTCAATCGGTGTGGATGCCAAGGAATTTCAACGCTGCGGCACGTCGGCAGGTAATTCATCGCGGGATACGAGTCCCGTATCAAAAAGCTCACTCACCACAGTCTCGTCATTCGCAAAAGCTCACCTAGCCATCGCAGAGCAATCAAGGTGAAGCAACTGGACCAATAACGTTCTGATCATCCAGCGGAAAAAAATCGAAACTGTCGCCGACCCTGCAGAGATACTTTGCGATCATCAATACCGTCTGTCGGCGAGGATTCTGCTGACATCGAAGACAAGTTCGTCGATTCTACGCTGCCGCGAGTGTCGCCGGGCACGCATTCAGAAGGAGCCCAACGACCGGACGGATTCAAGAATTGATACCTGAATCGGAATGCTCCCCACCTCAATGGCTTCGTCGTGTCGTCGACGCGAATCAGCCAGTCTGGAGTTCTCCGACGCAATCACGGAACCTCCCCCACCCCAACATCCGCCAACTTGCGAAACTGTGAGGATTTCATGGTGGGCCCAGACCCCAGCCACATGGTCGGTCTGTTCACAGTTTCACCGACAATCTGCATTCAGTCAGTGTCCACAGCTTTAGCCGGGAATTTCGATACTGTCGCAAAGGGATGTATTGTCCAAGGCAGCCGTAGAAAGAATAGCAAAAACTTCCAGCGGTTTTTGGTGGGGATTCTAAGGTCCACAGGGTTGTCAGCCATTCGAGCCCCCGCTATTATTGCGTGCGAACAAGCCAATCACATCTGAAAATCAGTGTGATATGGCCAAACCTGACATCACATCAGGAAAAAAACCAAAAACAGCATTGCACCCCTAGCTCAATTGGATAGAGCATCGGTCTACGGAACCGAAGGTTAGAGGTTCGAATCCTCTGGGGTGTACTCAGAAAGCCGTGACCCACAAGGGTTTACGGCTTTTTTCGTTTTCGGCACTTCCGCTTCGCATTTTGCAATCCTCAAAAATCCTCAAATCTGTACCTACCTTTGGTTCGTCGAGGGTTTCGCTGGCGCAAAAACGAACGGCAGTCGGGTGACGACTGCCGTTCATGGATGACCGCATTGCCGGGGGCGAGCCAATTCAGCCTGCCTGATCTCGGCGGCGAAGTTCACCGCTCAGCCGCTCCACTTCGGCCCAATCTTCCTGCCGGTACGCCTGCTCCAATTTGGCAACCAGCGGATCGATCACCCTCGGAGTGTAGCCGTACCGGATCAGAACTTCGGTCGGAAGGCTTGTTGCGATTCGCTCGAACATGCGATTACTCTTGGCACGAAGTTGTCGCTCTTTTTCCTTTGTGTAGTGGGTGGTCATCACCCGTACATTCACACAGGCATCCTCTGCGATTTTTTCGTTCTCGGCCTCACCGTCCACGGCTCCCTGCAAGCCGGTCTTGCGAAAAACGTGAACGCAGGCACTCCCATTCGGCAGGCTTTCGGACCAATCAGCAATGCGGTGGTAAAACCAATCGCCGAAGTTGCTGGGATCAAAATCGGTTCTGACTCTGCCTGCGTGGCCTTTGTGCCCATAATCAAGATAGTGCTGCCGAAGTTGCTGGGGATACGCCCCGAAGACATAATCGCCTTCCGTTTTGATTCGCAGAAGGTCCTCGTACAGGCGACTGGGAATCCTAAACCACTTTCGGACTCCCCATTTTCCAACGATGTCGAAGTGAACCTCATCAGCGGTGAGTCTCAGTTCACTCCATTTGAGGGACGAAATTTCCCTGCGGCGGGCGTAAGACCACAGGAAGGTCTGCGCCAACAAGGGGGCGACGGTCACCGTGGAAAAGTTTTGCTCAAAGTAATTGAGAACGCTCAGCAATTCATCGGGATCAAACTGGCGCACATCGACTGGATTGTTATTTTCGATCCAGTTGAAGTCTTTCCACGGATTGCCTGTGAGGAGTTTCTCTGGCGCTACGACGTTACGAATACACTTTTTACCGGCATTGACGCTCGCTCGCTCGAATGCTGCTTGCAGGGCAGTGGACCACTTCAACACCGTGTCCACTGAAAGTCGCTTGATGGTGTCATCAGACAGTTTCTTTTCTCGTTGCTTGTCGCTGGCGTACTGCACCCGCCAGATTTTGGGCAACTTCACGGCTTCGTCTTGGAAACGGGAACAGTCGTCGGCTGTGGCAAGGGAGATTGGAGAGACGCCTGTGATTTGCTGGAACGCTGAAATTGCTTCAAGGCAGCCATTCAGAGTTTCTGGTGCCGCATTGGTTCGCTTGAAATGTCGGCGTTGAATCTCGACGAATTCATCATCAGACATTGAAGCGAATTTAGAATCGGGAAGCTGACCACCGTTTGAGAGCATGCGTTCGACAGCTTGAACGGCGGCGTCGAAGTCTCGTTCTTTGGTTGCTCGGCGAGTTGGCAATCCCTTCCAATAGACGTGCCAGGATTTTTCACGTCCACTCGGCGGATGCATGGTCACTGAGCGAGGAACGCCACCGACGATGATCGTGATCTGCTTTTTTTCTTTTTTGGGTTTCCTTGGCATGTCTGGCTACCGCTCCTCGATCCAATCGTCAATCTTGTCTTTCCAGAATCGCCAATACTTCCCTTCACCGGCCTTGGGACAGATGCAGGATTTGGGAATCTCGCCTTTGCGAACAAGGTCGCCGACCCACTTTGTCGAAATTCCGAGTCGGGTGGCGATGTAGCGAGTGCCGACCGTGGTTCGCTTCGGCGGATCGAAATGGTCGGCAACTCGCTCAAAAGCCACGGCGATTCGTTCCAAGGCCACGATTTGCCTCTCGGAAAGCGAACCTCCCGACCCCTTGAAACCGAACGGCCTCCAGAAAAGGACCGTCAAGCCCATGCCGAGGACGAAGTTTTCTTTGTCGAGGATCAAATTCCTATCGACGTAGCACAGCAAGCCCGGCTCAAGGTTCAAGACTTCCCAGAGCGCTTCTTCGACCTGAGCGACGGTGTATCCAGCGATGTTCAATTCAGCATCATTCGGGCCGTAGCTGATGTGATTGAGTTGTTCCAATGCAACCATTTGATCGGTTCTCCTTTGTTTGGAAGTCACGGGCATCGGACGACATTAGCCTTCCTGAATATGCAGGACGTGGCTCAGTTCTTTCCAAAGCTCGTGTGCGTCGTCGCTGTGGATTTCCAGGTAGGCATTCCGAATCGAAATCGACACATGATCGATTTCCTGTTCGTAGATCGGAAGATCGACAAGCACGCCGCTGTCGGCTGTATCGGATTCATCCGCTTCACCTTTTACGAAGGCGTTGAGTTGCGTCTGAAGTGCAACCGCTTCATGTTCGTCGATGCAGAGCATCAGCCACATCGATTCGTTTGGAGGACCGAAAACCAGATTGATTGAGTCGTCATCAACCCGTGCGACTTCGATTTTCATGGCACATTTCCTTCATCTCTTTGTGGTGGGTTGGAGTGCGCAGACAATCGGCGCACGAAAATGCCCAAGGCTTCGATTGAATCGCCACGCAAGATCAGCCGCCTGATATGACGACAGTCGTGGCTTGTGGAGCGGATACTTGCCGAAGTGCAAGCTCTCTACGGTCGCTCTTGCCAAGCTGGGCAGGGTGACCAACCCTTTGCTCCGCATCATTCTACACGTCGATTTCGGAATGTAAAAAGCGAATGCTGGAGTCGAAGTTGAAGGGAGCCGTCCTGTCATTCAGCGTAGATAGGATGAAGTTCAGGCTCGTTGGATGAGGCGAAACCAAATTGCTCTTAGTGGCCCATCCTGATTGCGTTAGAATACCCTCAACTTTCTCAAACCTTCTCCAACTGGCATCGCACGCTTGCGATCCCGAAGCCGCAAACGCTGATCGGCTTCGATACGGCCCCCGATCTCGAAAACCGATTTTTCGTGATTCGTCGTGGGCAATCTAGTTTCAAGATTCTTGTCGCATGCCGTGCGAAATTCGATTTCAAGTTACTAGATAAAGTCATGAACCAATTCTTCTCGATGTCTGACTGTGCCCGGCTGCTTGAAGTGGCCGAACACAAGATCGTTTACGCCCATCGTTGCGGCAAACTCCCCGAACCGAAGTTCAGGCTGAGTAACCGTAGGGCCTACACAAAGAACGAACTTGAAGCGATGGCGGCGTACTTCGGACGGAGAGCAGAAGAAATAGATGAGGAACTAGAAGATGACTGACCCAAACTACAAATGGGCTAACCTGACCACGCTTGGACGAATGTTTGGAACAACAAGCCATGTCACTGGCAAGTGGCTGGTGGAATGCGGACTCCGCACCGAGGACAAGAAGCCGAGCAAGAAGGCGTTCGATGAGAACTTTGTGACGACCACCAATACTGGCCGTGGAAGTGGCTATTACTACGTGTGGGACAAAGACAAGACGGCCAGTGCCTTGGAGGCTGCTGGCCACAAGCGAGCCGAACTCGACGATTAAACAACAAAGCCCCGCCGGAACCGTGGCTGGCTCCGGCGGGGCATTACTTTGAGTACATTCGATGACTGATCCATCATCTGCTTTATGTAGAGTAACCGACGAACAAAATCAGCGCAATACTGATGAGATTTGGCATAACGGCCAACCCGCATGCCCGTTGGAAGACTGGCAACTCGAAATTCTTCAATCGGAAGTCACGCTGTTGCGTGAGGTCCACCCGCAACAGTTCGCACTCTACAAACACTTGTTCGTGGACTTCTTTCCCAAAGGCTCGTTTCACATCAAGGACTCATACCGAAGTGGCTTTGTGGAACGGAAGAATCGCAAGACTGGAAAGCCGCAGGCTTTGTTTCCCGATCTTGCTGACAACATCCTTGAGCAGCACCTTGACCTGACGAAGCACAAGGAAGTCTGCGAGTTTGTCAACGGCAAGCCCGCCAGAGATGACGATTTCTGTTGGCTCGGCCTGCACGCTCCCAAGGCATCGACCATCGAAGCAATCGATCTGGACAACAAGGAAAACGTCCTCGGTTTTTCCCGCATCGATGATAAGTGGATTCCGGTCGCCCCCGTGACGCTGGGGCAGTTCTTCAAGATCAAACGGCTTTACGATGCCTTTCCAAACCGAGTTTGGTGCATTTCGTCGTTAACGATGGGCTTGCACGTCTGGGAAAAGCACCCCCGACCCAAGTCCATCACAGCCATCGAGAAAGATGTCCGACCAACGCTCGTGAAACTCGGACTCCCTAAGACCGAAATCCATCCGATGAAGGGCCGGTGCCTTAGACGGCCCTTCGGCAAGCACTATGTCACGATCACGCCCGATGGTTTGCTCGAAGACTGGATGAAGCAACTGGAATTCTTCGTCAGTCCACATCCCTTATCGTTCGAGGATGTCTTCAAGGGGATCATGCGAGTTCAGGTCGACTGGCTGAAGCTAACTACATCCAGCCATCGATTCGAGATCAACCACAGGAACAAGGACCATGAGTTTCTTCGGAACGGTCGTCCAGATGGAGACAAACTGATGGCCAACATAAACGATCTGTTCGAGTGGGCCGACGCCGGATTCAAAGTAGATGCAAGCATCCTGGAAGGCCACGCTGCTGCGGAGCAGCAGCGTGGCCTGGTCCAACCTACCATCCCACAAAAAACCGGTTTTTCGGCGACCATCGACCTCAAGAAGGTTTGCGACGGACAATGGATTCAGAACTGCTGCGGTTGGGCAAAGGACGGACTTCCCCACGACGATTGCTTCTGGTTGGTCTACCACAATCTCTGCGTGTGGTTTTATTTCGTCGAGTTGTTTCACCTACCTGAATCAGAGCGAATTGAGGAAACGCTTGCACTTCTGGTTTCTCATGCAACTTTCAAGAGCAACGGCTTCATCAGCAATTCAGAGCCGATTGAGCAAAGAATGCGAAGGCTCGTCCTTCACACGATTGAGAATGTAGAAAACAAGTACGTCATGGCCCGGATCAGGCAAAAGCGATCCAATGGTGAGTACCGGCAGTTGTACTGTCTAGCTTCCAACATGCTCACGCCGAATGCAGTGCCTATCGTGGCAGAGAAGGATAATAACTCTCCTTCTCTCCGTACCTCTTTACATGTTGGTGCGTTTGATGGTTTCGTGCCGGAAGATAATAGCGGTGTCCTTGATACGGAACTTCGGGAAAAGATGCATCGCTACTACGAGAAGCACGACATTACGGTGAAGAAAAAAACAATCACCAAGCTCGTCAAGTTCGTCAATTACCTTGTTCGGCACAGATTCAAGGCAATGCTCGATGGCGAGAGACTGAAGGTACTTGGGTTTGGGGATGGGCGGCAGAGGAAACACCTGGAACACCTTGACTCCATGAAGATCATCCACCGCCTCGACTACTGCCCAAAGAAGCGAATAGCCCGCATATACAGTGTAAGAAAAGAAGTGCGAGCGTTGTTTTACGAAAAGAAGCGGCAGAAGGTATCAGCATGAAAGTGATGGTTAGTAACCTGCTTTTTCGTCGTTACTAAATGGTCAGCACCAAAGCCCACGCTCGCCGGTAGGCGAGCGTGGGCCTTCCTTCTGGGCCGGGACGCACGAAAACTGATCCCCCTGCATTTCTTTTCCAATAGTGGCCAAGCAGCCGCTATCTCGACACTGCTCTACGATTTCGACCGTGGACCCTGATCCTCTCTTGTGATCAGGACATTCCAGCGTGTCTACGCTGAAACGCTTATGCACATTACCGGAAAGTTTTTTCAAACTTATTTCGTCGGTGATTCTGCTGCGTGAAACGCCGCAGCCCCCATGAAATACGGCATTTTGTGTTTCAACTTAGCTGCGGGGAGGCCACCGTATCCAAAGTGAAGGTGCCTAGTAACGAATGGCTTCCGGCTCGGTATGCACGGTTGTAGGCGGACCACAGTAGTCGGCCAATAACCGTTGACCGGAGAGTCCAATGCCAAACACCCTCATCCACGGCGCATACGAAATCTCCCAAGACTTCTCTGGCTACACCCTCGATCAAATCGAACTCGCCGTGGCCGAGGTCATGAATATCGAGCCCGGCGTCACTTCCGTATATGTCGATGGCCAGCGTGTTGACGACCGATCCAGTTTCGTTGTTCAGGATAGACAGCGAGTGGAGTGGATGAAGGAGGGTGGTGAGAAGGGAATCGGTGAGGTTGCGACTAGGGAACTGTTCTGCCGGTCATTTCGAGTCAACGAAACTGAGTGGGAAGAATGCCTTGAAGCTGGACTTGTAACGGCTTCACTCAAACACACGGCTGTATTGTTCGTGGACGACGGAGCGGAATGCCTGGAGCGAGTTCGCAGAAGGCGTGAAAGCGCTCCGAGCCTTGACCGTCTGAATGAGACGGAGCGTGCGATTGTAGACGAGTTGATCGGCGGGGCGCATCTCACCGGCCAAAAGATTGCTGACGAGGCTTCATGCAACTTCAATTCCTACTTCAAGGCGACCCTCGCTGCCTTGGTAAAGGCTGGCGTAATCCAAAATGACCACACCGGATACTTCATGTCCTGACTCGTTCTTGCAATGTCAGGACCGACTTTCCTGAACGTCCCAGGTAAAGTTCCATCGTCGTCGCCGAGTTTATGGCGTTCGATAACGTGTCGTTCATTCTCGCTAGAGGTTGGACGAAGCACAAATGTTTGGTTTGGTCACCCGCTCCTCCGTGAGCGGGTACTTCACAGAAAGGGATCGAAATGAGAACCAAAACCATTGTCCTCACCAAAGTCGAAACAATTGAGTTTAAGAGCCACATTGTTGTCAAGTTGCCGGACAACATCACTGATGATCAGGCCATCCAAGCCGCCGAGCTTGAGTTCTCTTTTGTGCTTCCCGAATATGGAAGCTGGGAGGAGACAAACATCATTGACGGCGAACTTACTCAGATCGAATTCATTGATGAGGAAGTTGGCGTACCTGAATGGTACTTCGGACATAGGGATGACGGCTCGGTATTTGTGGATAAGGTCGAAAATGAAAAGTTGAGGCTGATCCCGTGATTTGGTGTGAGCCCGTGGCTGCAAGGGGTATGTCGTCCATCAAGTCTACAAGGCGACGATGTGGAACAATGCAGCAAAATAATTTTCAGACTCAGCTAAAGGATCGTCGCCCAGCCACGATCTAAAAAGCAACCAACATAAGGAAAACAAACAATGCCCCATAGAAACGACATTCAACTCGCTATCTGCGAACAGATCATGATGATGGACATCGATGGCTTGGCGGACCTGTGCAATTCGCTGACGGGCTCGCAACTTTGCAATCCTAATCCTAAAAACGAGACGGTCGAGGGAGAAGTCTGGCTTGACGATTACGCCAGTTTCAAACCTTGGCTGTCCTTCTTGCATTACACGCTGCCTGAGCGGTTCGCATCTGACGGCAATGCAATCTCGCACGCCGAGGAATCCAAGGATGAAGTTAACGAGTATGAAAACTAGGAACTGCCCCGACTGCGGTACTGCCCCCGGCCAGCCGCACAAAGACGATTGCGACATCCAACGCTGTTCGGTCTGCGGTCAACAGCGTGTGATTTGTTCATGTGACGGTCATGATCCGGCGAAGTCGTTTTGGACGGGGGAGTGGCCGAAGAATGTGGATGGTACTTTGGCCGACCTGTTACCGTCTCAAAACCACTACTACCTGCTAAGTGATGGGCACCGATACGCCCAGCACGGCCAACGCTACAACCACGGTCTGCTCGTGTTCGCCAATCTCGAACGAGCCGAGCAATTCTGCATGACTGTTGGCAAAAGATTACCAGCCTTTCGTCCGATTCGAGTCCCGGTGGTTGACGTGTTGCTGGAAATCGGACGGGTGGGAGCGGTTTGCCGAGCCGATGCCAAAGGCATGGTCGTTGGGCGAGTCGTTACCCAGGAGGACGAGTAATGAAACTCTACACCTGCTGCCCTCATGACACTTGCGGCTCGTTCCAAGGGGCTTTGAACTGGCTCAAGTCGCACGGGATCGAGCCGTCTCTCGAACACGACGGCGAACATCACTTCTTCGATTTCGACATGCCGGAAGAATGGTCCGTGCGACGGCAAATTGAATTCAGGTGGGAATTGGCTCACAAGACTCACGGCATGGTCTTTTGCCGCTGTGGCGAGTGGCTCGACGAAAACAAAGAGGGACAGGTCGGCAAGTTCACCTGCAACGACTGCGGTAGTGAATACCTTTTCTGCAAGAACTGTGATGCCTTCGAGAAATGGTCGGGGTGCGATTGCAGGGAGGATCACCGAACTCAACACGCAGAATAGTTTTCAGAATCCGCTAATGGATCGTCGCCCAGCCACGATGTATGAAGCGACCACACCCAAATAGGAACAAACACATGGGATTCACCATTCACTACACCATCGAAACAGCCGAGCAATCCGAGCCCAACGCCCGGAGGCTTGTTGACCAACTCCATCAGAAAGCGATTACGCTCGATCTGGTAAGCGTCAGCGACTTGATCGAGTTGACGGGCGCTGAATGCGATCTGGAATCGTGTGACGGTTCAAAACGGCCTCTGGTGTTCCAAGGCTCCGTTGAATTCGTCGATGAAGACGAGTTCGTGATGGAACCACCTTCCAAAATCATCGCTTTCGTAACCCACCCCGGCTCAGGCTCCGAAGCTGCAAGGTTTGGCCTTTGCCAGCGACAAAACGGCAAATGGAACTTCAGTTCGTTCTGCAAGACGCAGTATGCGTCGAACGCCAAGTGTGGCGGACTCGACAACTTTATCAAGGCCCACAAGTCCGTTGTCACGATGCTCGACTACGCCAGCGAGATCGGCTTAACGGTCAAGGTGAAGGACGAGAGTGGGTATTGGAAACACCGAGACACGGAAATGCTGAAGTTGCCGACTACCAAAGCAAAGCCAAAGTTCCTCGGCGTGGCCATTCTGGCCCGACATGATCCCAACGGGCCTTACTCGAAAGACAACTGCTACTTCCGCACCGCCGTGAGTGACGAAGAAGCTCGTGCTGGAGTCGAACTCCACGTCGCATCGGACCTGCGGGAGCGGTTTCTCGAACTGGAGCGTCAAGGTTGGGTCCAGTTTGATGAGGAGAAGCGGCGGAAGTTGATGGAAAAACCATGAACAAAGAACTTCCATTCGGAGTGTTGTGCCGGGGTGTGGAAGTTGCGGAACGCAAATGGTGAATTGGCGAGGGTGGAGCAATGAACCATGACGACATCGAAATCGACATGAACGAAATCAACGCCTACATCGCAACGCTGAAATTCGTTGACGAAACCGCCGAAGCCTACTGGATCGGTGACACGTCTTGGGACGACAGATCAATCGACTGGTGTGAACCGCACCAGGGGTATATTCTTTTCTGTCTCGGAGACATGATCTCAATGTCACTTTCGGGCGTGCAGGCGTTGCGGCTGGTCTACGACATCGCCCTAATGTGCAGCGAAATACAATCCGACCTGTTTGAGTTCCGTTCGTGTTTCATCGAAGATGAATTTCCCGGCATCCGAGACGTTGCACCGGACACCTACTTCACATGGGATTGTGGACTGCAATTGAATGTCGGTCACACTTCCGTGCATGTGACGGAAAAATGCGCCGTCAGCATTTACAATGCTCTTGAACCGCTGGTGAAAGACGCTCCGATGGTGAAACACAATCTGGGCCTAAAAGCGATCAGAATGAAATACCCTTGGGTGACTCGTTCCAACAATTAGATCAAGCCGAAAAGCACCATAGCCCGTTGTCGCCGAAGGCGACAACGGGCTATTACGTCCAGTCCTACCGACGACCACCGAATCTAATTTCCATAACGCCGCCACCAACAAACCACAAAGATCACCACCTGAACCGGATTCTAATTTCGATAACATCGGTAGGCGTTGGCGGGTTTGGGATGGCGGTGTTGGAGGGAGTTCCGGGTTTGAGCGAAGTTGTTTCGATGGGTCAAACACGCAAGTGCTGCTCGAACGCTTCAACCAACTTGTTCATCACTGCCTGAAGCTGATGAAAGTCAATCCAAAGCTCGCCAGGAGGCCCTGGACTGGCATAGCGGAAAATGTCCGACATGCGATCAATCTCGTGGAAGTCCCACAATCGATCTTTGATCCAACCAGCTAATTGATTGCCGCATTCCGCTTCGAGCGACCGGATCAATCCGCCTAAGTCATGATGTTCAGGCGGATTCTCCAAAGCCGCCTTCAAGTACAGTTCAATCGTGTGCCGGTACAAGAACAGAATTGGGAAGTCCAATTCATGAGGTTCGAGTTTCTCTAATGCGACTTGAACAAGCTCATCTGCGGCCAACTTGTAGGCTCGTGCTACCTGACGCCGATCACGGCACCCCATGCCGCCAATCACGGCACCGTGCCGCCATGTTTCGTCAATCTCGCCGGGCATGTCTTGGAAGATTGGCGTGTGCAAACGGGCGACTTCGACAAGCGAGTCGTCGTACTGGCGACCGCTGTTGAGAGCGTAATGAATATCGTCGGCCTCGCCGTCCATCTCGACTTGCTCGGCGATGACTGCCAATACACGGAGATCGCTCTCCGTAAAATGACGTTCTTTGCCGCTCTCAGGATTGGCTGTCAGGCTCAGGTACTCGGCGAACTCAGTCGTCCACCGCTTCACAGAGTCACGGTCAACGCCGACGATTTTTGCTACCTCCGAAATGGTTGCCACGTTTTTGCTTTCAGTTCATGATTCCAAGCTGCACGGATACTTCCTTGCCTTTGGGCAGTATGGTCCACCATCGAGACAATGGGATAGCAGCGGAGGTTCGGGCCACATACGCCAGTCACGACACGCAAATTCCCTGACCTACTTGTTCAGGTTACCGCCGAAACACTTTTGGGTTCGACAAGGAGGCGAAAGTCTCGATTTCATCAGCCGTTGGAATGAAGTGAACAATTTCCCGTATCCTCGGGGCAGCTTGGAGGACGACTTTCAGATTCTTTTCCAAGTCTGGAGCCACAACTGCTTTTTGCTCAGAGACGATAACGTATATCCCCAGAGAAGCATTGCCCTCTGGGATTTGGGGATCATGAACAGCAGGACGAAGCCCTCTCGCTGTCCGTGCAATTCGTAGAATCATCTCCCTCTTGGCATGCACGGCGAGTGCGCCGAGAAGTGCCTGCAAAGTAGCTTCAAACATTTCTCCATCGTCTTGTGGTCCCTTTACCTCGATGACACAAAAACTTCTGTCAGCTTGACGGACACCTAGCCCGTCAGGTTTCACATAATCTTGGCATCCAAGTCGGAAGTAGTTCCGTTTCGATGAGATTCCAAGGTTTAGTTCCATGTTCAACAAAGCAAAGTCGAGGCTGCTCTCACCAGTCGGAATAAACCTGAGTTCGCCTTGGGATCGGCAATGCTCAAGCATCCGAGATGTCCAGCCAATCCCCGTCGTAGTTGACTGAAGATGTGATGAGTCGTCGTCGTCCCAATGATTGAAATGATCTTTGTTCTTGATGCAAGCGAGGCGCTGCCTCCAGCTTTCCAGCAATGTTGCAAGTTCGCTCGTCCGCTCGTGTGCTATGAGCGGTTTCACTTCTGATTTGAAACGGTCAACAAGCCGATAACCCGGCACTGTCTGTGCCGGTAGACGCACGATGACTGTTTCAACATCGTCGGAGCCCGAATCGTCTCCCGCTGAAGGCTCGACTGGCTCTAGCCCGGAGGCTTGATTGCGATTCGAGAGTTCAGTCCGCCAGAACTCATGGTCGGTCACGGAATGATAGGGGGCATTTGCCTCCCTACTGTCAGCGTGATCAAGCAACTCTCGGATTTCGTCGGTCGTGTAATCCCGATTTTCGCTCGCAGGATTGACACGAAAATCCCGCAGACACGAACCAGCGCCGCTGAATGACCAATGAAGCCATGTATCGGGTTCAATTGATGGTAGATAGACAAATCTAGCCATAGGTTACTCCTCGTTTAGACACCACCATTCCCCATCATCATGAAGCTCAACATTGTCGAACAGTTCGACAAACCGCTGCCGGTCTTGCAAGTGTACTGGAACGGCCTTGGCATCAGGGAAAGCCGCTCGTAACCGTTTCAGGTCGGGAATGGATGCGTGACCTGATGTGTGGCAATGAACGATTTTCAGCCCGGCCTTTTTCACCCAATCCACGAACCACTGTTTCTCAGGCTGTTCCAGATAACCGCCCCACATCGAGCAGACGACGACGGCACCATCCAGACAACGGGCGGCTTCGAGATCACGAATCATGCTGGGGCGGAATAGCATGACCGAGTTGGCTGCTTCATTTGCGAGGCGCTCAGGGAAGATGCGGAACTGCTTGTAGCTATCGGAAATGTCGAACGCTCTTTCCTGGATGATTCGATACTTCTGGCTCTTGGGCAGGAAGACTCTGATTCCGTTCCAGTCGGCCTGTGGTATTCTCTTATTGCCGGTCGCACGCAGCATCTCAGCCGTGTACATGTCGATGATGAACTGCCGGTTGGCTCGCCTGCATGCCTTAAAGATGGTCACGATTCGGTCGATGTTCTGGCCCGAACACCAGACCAACGGCATGCCAGCAGTCGGTTTGAAGACTTCAGCCAGCTTTGGCACCAACTCATCTTCCGTGGGAAACGTGTGGTCATCTCGCCCGATGCAGGTTCCTTCCATCATCAACACGTCCACGTCGGTGGGCGGGTTGATGATTAGCTTGTCGATCAAGCTCGCCTTGCGACCGTGTGCCCGGAAATCCCCAGAGTAGAACAGCCGCTTCCCGTCCGCCTCAACCAAGACGGCGTAGCTGTCATACGCCGAATGGTCCACAAGGAACGGCGTTATGGTGAAAGGGCCAAGTGTGATCGGCGTTCGGTCTTGGAGATGGACGACGTTTTGCAGTTTGACGCCGCCGGGCGAGAACAGGGCCGATGCCGAAAGAATCGCTTCAGCCGCTTCTCCAATCAGGAAATTAGTTTCCGCTGGAAGCCTATGAGCCAGACCGTAGTGATCCTGGTGCGGATGAGAGATCACCACGCCTAAGAGCGAAGGATCAGGAGCGGCGAAGCCACTGATAGGATGCAATGGAAACGAGTCAGCGTCGGCAACGTCGAGAGGCAAACCGACATCCAGCACGATCCGCTGACCCTGTGATTCGATCTCGACACAGGTGCCGCCAATTTCTTTCGTGCCTCGGTGGATGCAGATATTCATTTTGCGCCAAATCGCCCGAACTGCTCATTGAGTTGGCGGGTGATTTCCTCTAGTGAATGAGAATCAAGTTGCCCCGCCTTCATTTGTCGATCAATTTCCTGAGCAATAAACTGCTCTTTCGCTCGCTGAAGCGGATTGGCATCAAACATCTCATTCATGCGGCGTATTGCTTCATCCCTGGCTTCCTCATATCCCATTGTGGCCGACAATTGCTTGGTCAATTCTGTCATCACGTTGAATGGCTGCTGTGTTGCTGCCGCACTCCGCTTCTGTTCAGAAGCCGCTTCCTCTAATTCCTGAATCCCCTCAACGACTTCTTCGTCTACGCCATAAAGATCGAGCAAGGCAGAAAGTTGCACCATGTGGAATGTTTCGCCGTTTGACTCACGGCGAAACTCGTCAATTAACTCGCTTCTGGGAAATATGCCTTGCTTGCCAGTACGCTCCATCCAATCCGCCTTTTCATCTCCACTGATGAAAAGAACCGATTTGTGTTCTTCCTTTCCCAATTGGATCAGGGTGAGCCAAATTAAGTAGTCTCCTATCCCGCCATCGTCTTTACCTGCATCTTTGTAGCCCGGTGGAATCTTTAGCTCGGATCGCCGCACGACCTCCTGATAAGTCTTCTCTCGATCGAAATCGGTGGCTCCTGCTGGATCGATTACACTTTCTACCGGGAAGCACTCTCGGTACAAGTTGCTAACAGGGTCATCCCAGGAGTAATTGGAAATCACTCGCTTTATCTGGCCTAGCTTCTTCCGAACGAGTTTCACCTGCTCTTTCAATTTGTCGCAGAGTTCATGGCACTCATCGTATTCCTGCTGGCCTTCAAGAAACGGATAGCGGGGAATAACTGCTTTCCCCCAATCAGACTGCGCTCGCTCAAACGCCTGAAGTGGAGCAAGAAGATGGTCGCCTCGGTGTGTCACAAACTCTCTGGCAACTTGCCCTGGCAGGTAAAGTCGCTTTTCGACAGCAAGCGACTTGAAGACTTTCGACACTTCATTGATGCTGCGTGCGTCTGTCTTGAAAAGCAACAGCAAAACATTCGTGTCAGGTACGACCAAACCAGTCTTGGCTAACTCGTCAACCGACTTCGGCTGAAAAGATATCAGGCTTGCCGCATCAGGATATACATCGTCACGCAGGAAAACCTGCTCCAGCGACGGAGCCTCTTTGGCTTCCTCACCCGCTGTTTGTTGCTGGGTAGGTTTGCTCGGTGAACCCTTCGTCTCCTTTTTATCTTCGGGATTCGCCTTGTTGTCTTTTGTCATCTGAATTCACCTACTTGCGTTGTCTAAGCCTCAACCAACGATGTCTTCCAAACGTCCTTCACTAGTTCGGCTAACATTGCTTGTCGTTCATCGATGGTGCTTGCCGACCAGTCAGTGAATGACTTCAGACTTTCGTTGATGCGGTTGATGCTGGAGTTTTTTCCGACCGTACTGAGTTCGACGATGCTGGTCGTAAGGTAATGCTTGCACTTCTTGTATTCGGGTTTCTTATCCTCGAAGAAGTCGTTCCCAGCAACGATGTTGATTGGCTTCTCCAGCAACGTGAAGTTGCCGAGTCTGTTTTTGTATTCGTCATAATTGGCTTCAGGGTTGGCTGCACTGAAACTCTGTCGCAGTTCGGCCTCCGGCGTATTTGGCAGGATGTGTTCGATCTCCAACGCCATGTAGTCGTCGAGCGACCCCGCCGTCTTGACTCCCATGTACGCCATGTCCACATGCTGAGTCAGTTTTGCGAGCAAATAACGAGTTCGGTATTGTTGCATCGACCGAATCGTGTACCGCTTTAGGGCGTCCATGAGTTCGGCGGTCTTGGATGCCATGCTTGCCTGGAACCGCTTCTCGATGAACTCGTTAAGCTGCTTTTTCTGCTCCGATTCATCCTTCAGTTCAGCAATCTGTCGCAACTCATCCGCCCACATCGAGAAGCTGCGTTCCAGTTCTCTAGTGGGAGTCTTCGTGAAGATGTAGTAGAACAGGAAGCTCTCCAGTTGCTCTACAAAATGGTCGAACAACGGCTTTGGGAAATTGGCCACGGCCAGGAGCAAGACGTAGTGCAAACTGAATGCCCCGCCGCAGAGCCTTTTCAGATTTGCCATTGGCACGTTGGTCTGGCCGTCATTGCCTTGGCCAGATGAAAAGGCGAGGTAGCTCTCGACGTTGCGAATTATTTTGCGCACGAACTCGAAAGGCTTTTCCTTGTACCTGCACAGTTCGGCATTGTCCTTCTCGACGAACCAGTCGTAAATCTCATCTTCACGAACAATCTGGTCCTTGTTGCGAATCTTGTAGTTCGCCATCAGGAAATAACGCAGGAACCGAAGCGGCTTCTCCTTCGCTCTTTCCAACGGAGCAGTGATTTTCTTCCACTCGTTCTTGAGCTTCGTGAAGTCATTCTGGTCAACCTGCGTGAACAGCAAGTTCTTGAGCAGGTCCATTGGGTTCAGACCGACGCCTCGCTCATTGATCGTCTCGAAGATTTTGAGGGCACTGCTGACATCCGTCGAAATCTGGATGAACACGACATTGTTCGCAAGATATCCCCAGAGCTTCTTCAGCTTCGGTTCGTCCTCGTAGTTGTCGAGTAAGTAGCGATAAACAGTTCCGTAAGCGTTCAGCAGATTGTCGAGCGAGCCGAACCGAGCAATCCCGGATTGCTGGACAGTCATCGAAACCTTTTCGGGAACATCATTTTCGGCCACAAGGCAGTTCATCAACTCATCAGCGTTCTCGTAGCGGGGCTCCAGTTTTAGGCTGGTTTCGATGTCGCCGGTCTTCGTGGCGTAGCTCGTTGAGATCAGCCCATTCACAAGTTGAAAGTGCTGAGGACTGTCCTTGAAACGGTGCCGCATTGCGCACAGAAGGAGGAAGAATGTCGTAAGGCGCTGCTGTCCGTCGATGACCTCGAACTGATTCTTATGGGAACCAGGAGAGACGAGGATCATGCCGACGAAGTATTCCTTATCGGAGCCAGACTCGATCTGGTCATCGATGTCGTCCAGAAGTTGCTGGACTTCCTTGTCCGTCCAGACATATTCACGCTGGTAATCCGGCACGACATAGAAGCACTCCCGGAATGCTTCTTCAATGCTGTACTTGTAGTTCTCGATTCTTGCCATTTTTTGGACCTTCTTCTCGTCAATCTTCTTCGCTTGATTCGGTGGCTTCCCCTTGAAGCTGTTTCAGTGTCTTTCCATCCTTGGTTTTCCATTCAATACGTCCGTTCGCCGTCCGCCCCAAGACAACACCTGCTGCCGTGGATGGAGAACTAAACACCTGATCTTGAGCGAAGACGAAGCAGCCTTCTTGAGCAATGGTGACTCCTTGCTCCAGCAAGTCCTTACGCATCGTTGACATGTAATTGTGAATCGTCGCTGCCTCGTCTTTCACGAGTTGCGACCCACTGCATACCACGAACCCCTTTGCGTCCTCGTATCCGCTGGCCTTGATTCCTTTGGATTCAATTAGCAGCAAATCATTCGGCTGCTTCTTTGTGACTGTCTTCTCGAATACGCCGAGGCCAAGAAGCGGGAAAATGCTAAGCATGTCGAGGAGGAAACTCTCAACGTCGGCAGTTTCGGCCTCCGAGAGTGTTGGCGGAAGCGATGGCTGCTCGCTGTGGAGCTTGCACTGCTTCGCTTCTTTGGCCAACGCCAGAAGACGGGATTCCAGATGTTTGACGTGTGCCTTGTTGAGGCTGGAGTCCTTGGTCACGAAGAACACGACCCAATCCCAAAAGTCTTTCTTGCTGTAATGGGAATCGAGACGTGTTTTGACCGAATCTCCCTCGCCGACGTAGATCGTCGGCAATGCACTGTCCTCAGACATTCCCACGAGAACGTAGACGCCCGTTCGGTCAAACTCAGGTCGATGAGCGACTTCCTTGTAGATACTGCGATTGAAAACGACACCTACTCCAGTCCAGTTTGACTTTTCGACCAACCGCAATCCGTCTGGATCGCCGTCAGGCACGAATATGCGTATCGAAAAAGGTCGTTGCTGGAAGTTGTTCATGGTGGCGTAGCTTTACTCGGTTGCGGGTTGAAACTTCGATTCCCCCACGACCTCGTACTGAGCGGCTAAACCGCCGAGAGTTTGTGATTCATCGACGGCGGTGTGGGGGATAAGGAGGTAACGCCACGGCTTGCTGCTGACGCTACTGGCGTGGGCGCACCACTCGGCAGCGGCACGGGCTTTGGCTTGGACTACTTCGTCCTCTACCTCCGGCTCGGCCTTGGGTTCGCACAGGAAGAACGCCTCGTCTGTTTCCGCCACGAAGTCAGGTTCGTAGTTGGACTCGCCCGTGTAGTGAATCTGGAAAGTGCCTTTGTTGGGCTTCACCCATTTCGACACGGCTTGATCGTTCTCCAAGATGACAGCGAAGCGGCGTTCGGTGTCAGAGTCGAACTTCTGGACGGGGAACAGGCACTTGTCGAATTCACCGAACAGCATGGACCGGATGTTCTTCTTCTCATCCACCGGCTGTCGAAACGGTCGTGGCGTTTCATCTTCGGGAGCGTTGAAAGCGCTTGGTCGAAGCGTCTCGAAGCCCTTGCTGATGTGGACCTCGTAATCCGTGGCTTCCTCGAAGAAATGATCCTGCATCTGGGCGTGGATCAAGCGGACATAGGTTTGGTTGAAGGCAAGCAGGACGTTGCGAATGTCATCCTCGCTGCTCAGGTACGTTTTGAGCTTGTCAATCAACTGGCCGCAGAGTTTGTAGAGCAGTTTGGCATCGTCGTCGTAGCTGATATCGTCGTAATCGATCAGGCCACGGATGAGGTAATCTTCCAATCGCTCCTCGGTAGCCGATGCGAGACTGACTAGCCGGTACTGGTGATTCTCTCTCAATGTTTGAATGAGAATGTCGTTGGCGACCGGCTTCTGATTGATATTTTTGGTGTCGAGGTCGAAGTCTCGGTAGCCGCACTTCCGCTCTCCGGTTGGCACAATCACGATCCGAGGAATATCGATGGACATCTCGACGTAGGTTTCAGTCGCTTTCTTCACGACTTCCGCCACTTCTTCATCCTTCAACTGGTCCTCCATACCTTCGAGTTGTGCCTGGGGAACCTTGATTTCTTCCTTGACTCGTTGGATTAGCTTCTTTTGATTCTCCGGGTCTTTAAGGTCTGATGATCTTGGCAATCTCTCAAACTCATTTTTGATGATGTCCAATGTTGTGGTCGCCACCTTCACTTCACGTTCGTCGGTGAAAAGTGGCTTCTGCTTCGTGTTGTCGGAACCTGTTCCGGTTTGCCCGGTGATTACTTGCACCACCTTGGGAACGACTTCCACAACTTTGGATTTCTTTTCAGGAATGTCTTTCCCTATGACAACGCCGGTCACGAGGATCGAGTCGCCACGATTCGCTTCATCAACAATGTCCTGAAACTTGTCGTGGGCGACGATGGTCAGGCGGTCCACGGCTCCGTTGCCTGTGCGTTGGCCATAAGGCAATCGCAGGCCACGTCCAATGGACTGCTCAACGAGGGTTCGTGAGTCTGCCTTCCTAAGCGGGACGATGGTATAGAGATTCGTTACGTCCCAGCCTTCCTTGAGCATGTTGACGTGGACCACGATCTCAACCGGGTTCTTCGGGTCTTCCACTGTCAATAGTTGCTCAACGACCTCATCCTTTTCTTCGCCTTTGGTCTTAGAGTGGACGGTGATGCACTTTCCTTTGTATGCACCGTCGAAGAAGTCGTCTGACTCAATCGTCTTCACCAGGGCGTTGGCGTGTTCCGTGTCACGGGCCACGACGAGCATGAATGGCTTGACTCGCTTGACGCCATTCTCACGACTGTAGACTTCGAGTTGCACCTTCGTTTCTTCGTGGACTCGAACACCATCCTCTAACTTCAGCTTCTCCAGACCGTCTTCGTCGTAACTTTCGACCTTGAAGTTCTCTCTGGTGGCGACAGCGGGCTGTTTGACGTAGCCATCCGTCAGAGCGGATGCGAGTGGGTAACTGTAAATAGCATTCTTGAACTTCTCAGTCTTGCTTCCCTTCTCGACCTGTGGCGTGGCTGTCAGTTCCAGACCGAGGATCGGCTTGAGTTCGTTGATCGCTTTGACACCGGCGCTGGCACGGTAGCGATGGGATTCATCCATCAACAGAACAAGATCGTCGAGTCCCGCTAGATAATCGAAGTAGCTGTCGCCGATGTATTCGTTCAGTCGCTTGATACGAGGAGACTTTCCACCCCGAACTTCGGAATTGATCTTCGATATATTGAAAATGTTGACATGAATTGGGGCATCGTCGAACAGCAAGCCTTGACCACGGGAATCGACGCCGCCGCTGCGAACTCCGACGCCGCTTTCGTAGTTGTCGCTCGTGATGATCTGCGGCGGGCGTGTCGCAAACTCGTGGATTCCTTGAAAGACATACTTTGGATTGCCCGGCGTGAAGTCGGCGATCAGCTTTTGATAGATGGTCAAGTTGGGAGCTAAGACGAAAAAATGCCTAACTTTCTCGGCTCGATGCAGATAAGCGATGAACGCTCCCATCAAACGGGTCTTTCCGACACCTGTCGCCAGGGCGAAGCACAGGGAAGGGAAATCCCGCTCGAAATCCTCAACCGTCGAGAATTCGGATTTGATAGTTTCAAGTTGCTGAGAAAGGTCGGCATCCTTATCCAGGTCGATGATCTCGCAGACACGGGCAAGTATCTCCAGCGAGTCCCGTTGCGGCGTTCTAAGGCTCAGACGATTTGCGATGGCGTTGACATGCTGGTTCATTCTGCATCCTCCATCGCAAAGAGTGCTTTCTGTTGATCCATAGCCTTCCGAGCTTTGCGAGTATTCTTGGGTAGAGCATCTAGCACTTCATCGAACTCGTCTGGCTCTGGTTCCGGCGCATCGGGTAATGCTTTGATCTCAAGGCTGTAATCGTCCTTGCCCCATTCGCATTTGGACATGACCGCTCGTGGAATCTTTTTCAAAGTCAGATTCGGAAAGTCTTCGAGTTTCCGAACACGAAAGGCACCGCAGCACACGAGTAGACTTCGCTTAGCACCTACTTCGTCGCTGAGTTTCTGAAGTTGCTCACGAGTCAATGTTTGCGTTGTGATGTAGATGAAGTCGTTTTCCGTCGAGTGCCCATGCTGCCAGTAGAACTCATTACTTGGTGAGTACACGAATCCTTCGAGCTTGCACATAGCTTCCGTAAGCATCTCAGGATTGTATTTCTTGTTAATGATCCAGTTGCCAAATTCATCTTCTTCGAGAAGCGAAGGAGCGAGCTTGTAGTACCTAAATCCACCGCCGCCCTTCCAGCCAACCATCTTGTTGACCGCAGTGCTTTCATTGTTTTCGATTGCCATTTGCATTCGAGGAAGGATGTGCGAGTGGCAATGCTCTCCAAGTTCAACCATGATCCAGCGGCGGTTCATCTTGTGGGCCACGGCGCCTGTTGTGCCGGACCCCGCAAAAGAGTCCAGCACCCAATCTCCCTCGTTGCTGGCGATTGAAATGACTCGATGAAGTAGGCGTTCCGGCTTCGGCGTCGCAAATACGTCGTCGGAATTAAATTGCTTGACTTCTCTTTTTGCTTCTTGGTTGTCACCAACTTCGTCTCGAAGCCAAATCGTCTTGGCAACAATTCCACTTTGCACTTCGCTGAGAAATCGTTTTATACGTGGAACATTTTTGCCGTCTTTGCCGAACCAAATACGATTGTCGGCTACAAGTTCTTTATATCTGGATTCAGTCGTTCCCCAGCAGCGTCCTTTTGGAGGATCAACCTTTCTTCCAGACGGAGTGACAATCGTAAAGATATTGTTGCTTTCACCAGTCTTCGCATACTGCGCTCCTCGCTGTCCGCCCATAAGACTGATTGTGAAGTTGTCTGATTGCCACGGCCCCCTAGGATCATCGTCAGGATTCAAATAGCGAGCATCAGACTCGGCAGTTCTTTCGAGCATATTCCAAGCCCACTGCATTTTGTCCTTGGCGTAAACCAGGATGTGGTCGTGGCTATCGGAAAGCCCGACAGCATTCGCCTGAGGGGCAAATTTCTTCTGCCAAATTGCATTGGCAACAAAATTCCGCCGACCGAATACCTCATCGCAAAGCAACTTGAGGTAGTGCGATTCGTTGTCATCGATGGTTATCCAAATGCTGCCCTCCGGCGCAAGCAATCGATGAAGCAAGTCAATTCTTTGTTGCATCAATGAAAGCCAAAGTGAATGCTCTACGCCATCATCATAGTGGCTAAACGCAGAACCAGTGTTGTAAGGCGGGTCGATAAAGACACACTTGATTTCCCCTGTGAACTCCTGCTCAAGGGCTTTTAACGCTAGAAGGTTGTCACCAAAGATCAGTCGGTTGTCGAAGATGTCGTCATCTGAGACACGTTGCGCAGCGTGATACGACTTCTGCGAGTCTTCCAAGAGAATGCGTGGTTCCAACCGTGGCCGGTTCTCTTTTCCGATCCATGTCAGTTCAAGTTTCTGTTTCCGTGCCATTTATTCGTGTATTCCGTTCTCGTCAGTTGTTGGTTAGCGTCCAGCGAATGCAGAACAGCGGCGAAATGTTCTTCTTTTGACCAAGCTGGACTTCAATCCGCTCGATCAGTTCATCCCGCCGAGTGTCGATCTCATCTTGAGCATCATACAGACGTTTGCGTTTCTCTTTGCGATCCTTCTCCAACGTCTTGATTTGCTTTTGAGCTTCGAGCTTCTCGCTCAGTGAACCAGCCAACGCTGCTACCTTGCGAGCTTCTCGAATCTCTTTGTCGAGTTCCTTGATCTCTCGTTCCAGTCCGTGCTTCAAGTCATCCGACCAGTGATCCAACTTCAGCACTTCTTCGTCAAAATGCCGCATGTTACGCTGCTCAACCTCCTGGACACGTTTGGTCATTTCAGCATCTCGAATGTTCGAGAAGTCAGGGGGTGTTCCATTCACGCCATTGCCGACTGCTGCTGGGATCGTGAGCAGCTTGCTGCATATTTCAGCGTCCAGTTCACCACCATCATCGGTCACGCCAGAAAGCAGTAGAAATTCTTCCGTGTCGAGTGACGTGATCGTCAGCTTGGAGAGTTCGAGCCAGCCCGATGTACCAATCAAAGGTTCCAAGACGCTCACGACCGAGCCGTAGGCCCCGTAGTTGAAGGTCAGCGTGGCATTATCCAGCTTTCGACCCTGGGCACGGTCGATGAGACTGGTCGCCAGTGGGTGTCCCTGGCGATAGAAGGTGTCGCCGTTGTCGTTCGCTTTGCGCCAGTCAAAATGGTAGTAGCCGGGACTAGCAGCATTCCCCGTGTACCTGAAGCGTGGCTCAGTAGAATCAAAGACGGCCTCGCCATTCAACTCGCTACGAGTGAGGTTGAGAAGCCAGCGTTCTCGTTCAGATAGGCTCTCCAGAGTTCTGTCTCGATGCACCTTCAAGCGGGCAGCGACTTCTTCATCGAAGTTCTCCAGCAACACCTGTCGGGTGTCTTCCATCCGTGTCTGAATTTCGTCGTCCAAGTCGGACTGGATCGAGTCAAATGCAGCAGCGATCTGTTCCGGCTCTCTGCAATTCTGGTAAACGGCTGCGATACGGCGCTCGATGTCAACGCCAGACTCCAATGCACCCAAGACCTGATCGCTGGCCCCGAATACGCCGTCGAACAACTTGAACTTCTCGCTGAGCAGTTCAAAGACACGCTCATCTGCTTGATTCCGTCTGTTCAGGAAGTTGACGACGACGACATCATGTTTCTGGCCGTATCGATGGCAACGCCCGATCCGCTGTTCAATCCGCTGCGGGTTCCACGGCAGATCAAAGTTCACAACCAGCGAGCAGAATTGCAGATTGACACCTTCTGCGGCTGCTTCCGTCGCAATCAAGATCGAAGCACGGTCCTTGAACTCCTCGACAATCGCAGCTTTGATGTCCACCGACTTGGAGCCACTGACGCATTCCTGCCCTGCATGACGCTTCAGCCACGCCTCGTAGATTCGCTTCGACAACGGATCGGCGTTCGAGCCATTCATCAAGACCAGTTGACCTTCGTATCCACGTTCAGTCAGTAGGTCGAACAGATAGCTTTGCGTGCGCCGTGACTCTGTAAAGATGACCGCTTTACGCTGAGCCCCAAGTTCGGTGGCCCTCGCAAAGGCAGTCTCCAAAGCAGGAATCAGCGCCTCCCCCTTCGCATTGATGGTGATTTGACTAGCCAGCTTGGAGAAACCCAAAAGCTCTTGTAATTCTTCTTCGAGTAACTTGGGGTCTATGTACTCGTCGGTTTGCTTGACAGAGGCCTGTTGTGCTGGTGCAGGCGGAGTAGGTTGATCATTGGCAATGACGACTGGTTCGTCGGAATCCCATTCGTCGGCTAACTCTCCGAGGGTTTCAAACTCGGATTCATCGATCAACAACGAGTCAGAATCGTCATCGAGTTCCGATTCCGGCTCTGACGAAGGCTCCGGCTGCTCAGCAGGCAGGTTGGCTTGCATGTCACGCAAGCGGCTGACAAGACTTTGCAACGTGCCAGAAATAGCGAAGGTTGACGAAGCAAGGAGCTTTCGCAGGACCAAAGTGATCAGGTGGCGTTGACTCGCTGGAAGCGAAACGAGTGAGTCACGTTGGAGGAACGTAGAAACGCTTTCATACAGGCGATGCTCATCGTCGGATGGCGTGAAGTCCTGCGTGATTGGAATTCGCTTCGTGTACGAGACGTACTCCGTGACTTGCTTTCTCAGCGTGCGAATGCAAACGGGGTTTAGTCGATTGCGTAGCTGATGATTGCGTTCGGCTTCGCTTCCGGCTCGAACGAATTGATCACGGAATGAGGCAGCGTCACCGAAAACGTGTTCGTCGATGACACTCACCAAGCCGTAGAGTTCCATCAAAGAGTTTTGTAGCGGAGTCGCCGTCAGTAGCAGCGTGTGAGCCGGGCCGATGGACTCGGCAATCCGTCTGGCCATCCTGTTCTGTGGCTTGTAGACGTTCCTCAGTCGATGGGCTTCGTCGATCACCACCAAGTCCCACGGAACACCTTTGACACTGGTTTCTTTCGCAGAGACGAAGTGGTACGAGCAGATGACGATTTTGTCATCCTGCATTAGCGGGTTGCTATTTCCTGCCTTCTGCATGCGCCGAAACAAAGGGCCGTCGAGAACGACAGACGGCAGGTAGAACTTTTCTTCAAGCTCCTGCTGCCATTGCTTACGCAATGTTGCAGGCACAATCAGCAAGATTCGCCGTTTCCGTTCGGCCCAACGCTGGGCCAGCACTATTCCCGCTTCGATGGTCTTCCCCAAGCCAACTTCGTCGGCCAGGATCGCACCTTTCGATAACGGTGAACGGAGCGCAAAGAGAGCCGCATCGACCTGATGGGGATTCAGGTCAACTCGTGCGTTCGAGATCGAACGTGTCAGGTTGTCGATGCTGCCACCTGCCCCTTTGAGCGTGAGCAGGTGGGCCCAGAACTGACAATGGTAGGGCGTCATCTCTCGTTGCTGTGGCTAGATTGTTGACTAAAAAGTGCTAGTAGCATACGCTTTTTGATGGCAACCCGCAATCACTCAGGTAGCGACGAGATGAAATTCGGACTCCGTGTTCGGGAACTTCGTGCCCAGGAAGGCTTAACCCAGCAGGAACTCGCAGACCGCATGGGGGTGAGCGTCAGCTACATCTCCAAGGTCGAGAATCAGAAGTTGCAGTTTGGCGAGTATCCCTCGGAGAAGTTCATTCACAAACTGGCAGAAGAACTGCAAGCAGACGAGGACGAGCTTCTGCTGCTTGCTGACAAAGTGCCGGTTGAAATTCGGAAACGGATTCAACAACGCCCGGAAGCGTTTCGTGCGTTTGCTGATCTGGACGATGAAGCGATGGACCGCATGTTGAAGGCAATCACTCGAACTAAGCGGTAGGGGCACCGTGAACGACATCACGAACACTGAGGATGACGACGACCAGTTCACGCAGGCCCGCTTTCGTGCTGATCTGAGTTTGCCCTCAGCGGATCGTGGATTGCTGTCTGCCGCTGCCACCGCAATCAAGAAAGAGTATCGAGACTCGGCGAAATGGAAGCGTCTCAAATGCCGCAACGTGACAGCGGTCGCCGAGAGCGAAACGGGAACCGTTTTCGAGTTGCAGATTGGCCATGCCGTCGAGTTCGACTGGACCTGGGAAGGTGCGGTCGCCTTCCGGCCACTCTTGCTGCGAGAGTTTGAAGACGCTGAGGACTCCTTTTTCGAGAACGGTTCCATCGATCCAGATATCGATGATTCAATCGTGTGGTCAGGGGAAGTGCTTGAGGTTGATGAAGCGACCGGGCGCATCTTCGTGGTCGTCACGAATCCTGAGCATCCTCCTCGTCGTGGTTCATTCTATGTTCGTCCCTTCGAGTTTTTGGCCTTTCTCAATTCGATCTACAACGAAGATGCATTCACCGATGTGAGAGAGCGTCTACCCGAACGGTTGGCGGCTGCTAAAGGCAGTATCCATCCAGATGTTGAGCATGCCTCGGATGCCGGGCTCGAACATCTCAGGCAGTGGTGGGGCAAATCGTGGAGCGTGCTTTGGGGGCCTCCTGGCACGGGCAAGACCTACACGACCGGGCAACAGGTCGCCAAGGTATTGGCTGACGATCCAAGTGAACGAATCCTTGTCGTTTCAACGACGAATCGTGCGACCGATGCGGCTGCGGTTTCAATTGGGCGAGCGGCAAGAGAAAAAGGAGTTGGCCTCAAAGTTGGACGCCTGCTGCGGATTGGCAAAGGTGCCTCTCTCAAGAAGTTTGAGGAAGAAGAACTGACCGCAATGCTGCGGGGCACGGAAACAGAGTATCTGGCTCAGATTGAAGCGTTGGCAGCGGAAGTCGCTCGAACAGAAGCCCCAGAGACGAAAGCGCTGCTGCGAAAGCAGATGAAGGAACTTCGTGAGGCAATGAAAGATGCCGCTCAACGGAACTTCCTCGATGAAAACGTCCGAACTGTGGTCAGCACGTCGTTCAAAGCGACGACCTTTCTCTGCTGCGATGAAGTCAAGGAAGACATTGAGGCTGGCCGGGCTCCCTTTACAACTATCTTCATCGATGAAGCAGGGCTAATGTCACGAGTGGCAATTGCGGCCTTGTCCCTGCTGGCGGCTCGGCGTGTTGTCCTTGTTGGCGACTCCAAGCAATTGGCTCCAATCAGTCGTATCAGCCGGATACTTGAGCCATCACAAGGAAACTGGCTTGCCAAGAGCGGCGTTAGCCATCTCGACCGCATTGGCGATCAGGTCGATGGCGTCCACGTACTCAGCGAGCAACGACGCATGCACTCTCAAGTGTGCGATGTTGTATCCGCCTTCCAGTACGATGGCTTCCTTACAACTGCGCCGGAAGTTGACGAACGAGAATACGGCCTACCGACAATCCTCGATGGCCAGCCTCGTGCTGTCTGGTACGTTCTGGATGAGGATAGCGATGATGTTCCTTCCATCCGAGCGGAGCGTGGCCCCGGCAATCGTAGCTGGGTCCGAACAGCGACAGTGAAAGTCCTGAAGAAACTGTTTGCTGACAAGACGTTGCGTTCAGCCCACGGCCTTTTCATTTCCCCTTTCAAGGCTCAAGCGAAATCCATCCACTCTTTCTTCGCCACGAACGAGATGCATTCGTGGATGGCTTCTACTGTCCATAGCCAGCAAGGTTCTGAAGCGGACGTGGTGATCTTCGATTCCGTCAATGCGGGAAGCTATGGTTGGCCGTATGACGAATGGAAACGGCTCGTAAACGTCGCTCTCAGCCGCTCTCGTGAGGCGATCATCGTTTTGTCTAGCCGGGCGGAAATGGAAGAACCGTACTTCCGCCCATTGATCCGGCATCTTTCACCGAAGGTGTTGCGACGAAGTGGCTCAAAGCTGTCGTGGGAAACTGTTCCTGCTCGAACAGAATTCACATTGCCTGCTGCGATCCGTGAAGCCAAGGAGAATTACAGCGATGACACCAGCCTGCTGGTTGGTAACCAACTGGCGACACGCAAAGCCTTGCGTCCTGTCCTTTCCAATGAGCAGGAGCGTTTGTGTGGTTATGAACTCGATGGAAAGCCACGTCTTGTTCGTGGAGTTGCTGGAAGCGGCAAGACCGTAGTTTTGGCGCACTGGCTAATGCAAACCGTCCGCAGGCTTGAAACGCAGCAGAATGTGCGCATTTGGGCGGTCTTCGCCAATAGGTCATTGCAGTCGTTGATCGGAGACTCAATTGAATCGGCCTGGGCCAATGCAACGGATGGGAAACCGTTTCCGTGGAGTCGAGTGGAACTGCACCATATCAAAGAGATTCTTGAAGTGATGCTGCCGGAAGTTGGCCTCAGTGCGAGGGCATTCAACTTTGAGTACGACAAAGCGGCAGAAGCATACCTTGAACGAACCTCCATCGAAGACGTTACTCCTCGATGTGATGCACTTTTCATCGACGAGGCTCAGGATATGGGGCCGAACACATTGCAATTGTTGGCGGCGATAGTCAAGCAGAGCGACGACCACGACGAGAACAGCCGATCAATCAACATCTTCTACGACAACGCCCAAAACATTTATGGCCGCAGCACTCCCAAGTGGTCCGAATTTGGTTTAGACATGCGTGGTCGGTCGTCCGTGATGAAAGAGAGCTTTCGCAGCACGAAGCCGATCACCGAATTCGCCCTCAATGTCCTGTACCGACTGCAACCGCCTGAATCCAATCCAGATCACAAAGAGCTAGTGACCAGAGGGCTTGTCGAAAAAACCGAGCGAAACGGTGACGATTGGTGGAAGGTTCGATTCAATCAAGTCGATGGCCCGATGCCACAGTTCAAGCAGTACCAAAACCTGGACCAGGAGTTTCAGGCAATCGCCGACCACTGCCGTGAACTGATCCAGGGCCAGGGCGTGCAACCATCCGACATTTGTTTGATTTACAACGGGAAGAACATCAAGTATCGATTGGAAACCCACGTCGCTCCAGCGTTAGCTGATTTGGGAGTCGAGTTGTCCGTCCAGACCAATAAGCCTTTCGAGCGAAGTCATAACATCCTTCTTGCTACAACGTCTCATTCGTTCAAAGGATACGATGCGGAGGTTGTCATCATTCCTGCCGCCGATCAGTACACGGCTAGAGATAAAGGCGTTCTGGCGAACAATCTTTATGTCGCCATGACACGGGCTCGCTCTATCCTCACTTTGTTCGCTCAGAGGATGAGATCGGCAGAAGCGGAAACACTTTACGAAGTCATCGAGGACTGCCTTGGAAACCTGGAAGAACGCCCTGAAATTGAATCCGAGGCCAGCCTTCAAGACGATCTGGTGGCCATTCTGGATTGCTTGGGTCAAGAGCATCGCAAGTGGCTTGTTGGTTTATGGAATCAACACGGGATTTCCCAAGAACCATTGACGACCAAGACCGGCGAGATTGTTGCCGAGCCTTTGTTCAACTTTCGTGTCGGCAAGACGCACTACGCATGCTTCGGAACGACACCGCCACGGCAGAGGGTCATGAGGAGGCTTGAGGACTATGGAGTCCACTTGATCGAGCCTGGACAGGAAATTGACGGGGCGGTGTGACCAGGATTTCAGCAGGGCCATCTAGATTCTGAGGTAGTAACCTGTCTACTGCTTTGGCACATTCGTTTGAGGCGTGTGGACAGCATCCTGCAACTGCTTCAGTTCTTTGCTGATAGCATCAACAGACGATTGGTGATTAGATTTGAGTGCGTCTATCTCGGTTGCGAGCGCCGCAGTCCGTTCTTCAATCTTCTCCAGCCTGTCAATCGCCGTTCTTATCAAATCCTGATTTGACTGAATCGCTCGATTGATACCGTCAGTCCCAACGCTAACCTCGATGTTTTGTTTCGGCGGTCCTTCCTCCTTTGATTCACCACCAATTTCAGTCCCAACGACGAATACGATCAATCCCATGCCTAGAACGAACAGAACCAACGGAACAATCAGAAGCTCGGAAAGCCATTTGACAACATGAGTGCGAAATGCCGCTCGGTACTTTGCATTGAGGAATAGCACCTTCCTGTAGTTGAAATGATCATCTCCCAGCCATTCGTCGTCTCGAACACTTCTTGGCTGAAGCATGTATAGAGCAACAATAATCACGGCAACGAAAGGCGAGAGAGCGAGAGCAAGCATCCACCCGGATACTGACGCCATCAACTTGGCATAGACGGCAATAAGTCCTGCCGATGCTAGGGAGTAGCGAATTAGCGTATGGAGTGTGCCGTTAACTCGTTCTTCCTGAGCATCAGCGTTCTCGGAACGCTGTTTTTCGCTTTCTGCAAGGTCCTCAAAAAACTCCTCCGTACCAGAGTCCTTGAACTCCTTTACCTTCTTGGCGAACTCAGTGAATTCGTCGTATGCCGGGACTCCATTTGTGAATTTAGGGAGCCTGATG
Organism: Thalassoroseus pseudoceratinae; assembly: GCF_011634775.1. Taxonomy (NCBI): domain Bacteria; kingdom Pseudomonadati; phylum Planctomycetota; class Planctomycetia; order Planctomycetales; family Planctomycetaceae; genus Thalassoroseus; species Thalassoroseus pseudoceratinae. Next base: position 667,883 of record NZ_JAALXT010000001.1, on the reverse strand, counting down.
TTCATTCGATTACTCCAGTGATCGACTTTGTTGTTCCGAAATCCCGGCTCCAAATGTTGCGGTTGCGTGAAGGGAAATCACTTTCTTCACACATGGCGGTATTGACTAAAAAGTGACAGTATCATACGCCTGTCCAAAGTGTTTCGCAATTGGCTGCTTTTGCCCGGCGTTAGGTTCTTGAATTCCGAGCGGGCCCAAACCTTTTCTCTACCGTCCGCCGCTCCGCATCCATTGCCCGTTCGATCCGTTGCTCAAAGTCCTCGTCGCCTCGCTGCCGTGCAAACTCCTTGGCAAGCTGCTTGATGGCGATCACGACCTGTTTGATGCGATACGAACTTGGATCATCAAGTTCAACTGCTCCAACCAATCCCTTCACTTCATCGCCGTCCAGCTTCGCTCTGAGTACAGCCGATCCAAGTGCGCCCAACCGCTGATGCACGAGGTCGCCGAAATCGTCGATCAGACCCTCATCTGCCCCAGCCAAGTTGCGCCCGGCGAGTTCTGAAGATGGAATGCCAATACCGGGCTCATCCGAGATCGGCACGGAAGGAATCAGGCGGCGTTGATTCCTCTGCTTTGCCACCACGTTTCGGATGGCATTGGCCACAGAGGTTTTGAAGCGAGCGGCAAATGGAATCTCGGCTGGATCGAACTCGAATAACTTACCAAGCAACAACGTGCTGGCAATGTCGTGCGTGATCTGGTTGACCTCTTGTTCGTCACTGAACCCGGCACGCCGAACGCTCGTTGCAATGTATCGGGAAAACTTGAACTTCTCGGCCATGTCTTCCAGTTGCGCCCTCGTGGCTGGATGTCGAACCTGCATCGCTAGTCGCTTCAACTCTGTGGCGAAAAGTTGATCGTATGCGTCGAAGTCGAGGTCATAGACATTTTCGCCAAGCAGATACAGTTGCTCAGCGAGGCGTACAATTCGGACGTGTTCAAAGAATGTGTGCATGCCGTATGTAGTCCTTGCACGGCTGGTTTTGGCCACGCCTGATTCCGGTAGAAGTTACGGCCTTCCCGTGTGGACGCAATGGAGACAGCCCACCTTCGCCGCCAGCGGCGGCGAAGGTGGGCCTGCAAATCTCAAGTCCTATCAAACCCAACACATTTCAAATCCCAGCAAATTCCAGCCTCCATTCAATCACGCCGGTTTCTTTCAGTGTCATTCAACACTGGAGAAATCAATGGGCTTCACGATCAAACAAGTCCGTGCAAAAGCAGGCGATTGCAGGACTATTCCTGTGTCACCAACACCGGAGAGACACATGATGGCAGAACAACTTTTCAATTTGGGCCAAATCGTCGCAACGCCGGGCGCATTGGAAACTCTTGAAGGAACGAGCGAGACACCGCTTGACTTCATCAGACGACATGCAGCGGGCGATTGGGGCGATGTCTGCAAGGAAGATGCCGAGGCCAACAACGAGGCCCTTTGGAATGGCGAACGCATTTTCAGCGTCTACCACACGAAAATCGGTCGGCAGAAACTCTACTGCATCACTGAGGCCGACAGAAATTCGACTTGTTTGCTTCTTCCTGATGAATACTAGGAGCCAAAACCATGCACCACCAACAGCCAGCCGTCACCGTTGACGAACGTGAATCACTTCGGCCCTTCCTGTCTCTGATCCGTGATCCCGATCAGCTTTACGCACGGACGACCTCTGGCGAGTTCTTCGACTGCCAAGACCACGCTTTGATGGCGTTTCAAATCTGGCGGCGTATGGGGCGTGACAACGAAGCAACGGGCGGTGCATGGCGGCGATTGATGCAGAGCGACTGCGCAACGCCGGATGTCATGGCATTGGTCGCCTTCCATATTTTCCACTCGCTCGATTGAGCAAGTTCACAGGCATCGTGAGAAGTTTCAGGTGTTGCCTGTTGGGACTTCGTAGATTGAGCCCCCGCTGCCGCCGTTGGCGGCAGCGGGGGCCGTCCTACTCATCTGACACTCATCCGCTCTCTGTCCGTTCGGATGTATCCAACCAGCAACCTGTAACAAACAACGAGCGGCACGGTATCCAGGGGAAGGGGGCGTTGTGCGCAAACGTCGCTGATCTCGTCTCATGCAAGTCACGAAACGCAACAAAGAAAAATGGAAACAAACTTCGTCCTTCACCGCAACGCACGAATCTTTTCTTTCAGTTCAAGTTTGATCAATTCAATAACGCAACTGAAAGAACGAGCGATGCCCAGCCAGCAGCAGATTCGTGAAGACATCACGACTCGTATCGTCGAAGCACTCGAATCTAATCTTCGTTCTTGGCGTCGGCCGTGGGCGATCTCGGCCAACGTAGGACGACCCGCCAACGCCATGAGCAAGGCCAACTATTCTGGGGTCAATCCTCTGTTGTTGGAGCTTCACCGCATGAAGCACGGCCTTCAGTCACGACATTGGGCGACGTTTCGCCAATGGTCCGACCGTGGTTGCTTCGTGAAACGCAGGCCGTCTCAAGTTAAGCCAAGGCAATGGGGCTGCAACATCGTATTTTGCAAACCGATCACTAAGACCGTCGAGAAGGAAGGCAAAGAAGTCGAAGACACGTTCTTCATGCTTCGCACTTTCACGGTCTTCAATGCGGACCAATGCGAAGGGCCATTTGCTGAGCGACTCCAAGTTCACGACGAAGAACCAATCGGCGTTGTTCCTGACTTCGCACCCGCTGACGAGTTGATCGAAGCGACCGGGGCGGACGTTCGGCACGGTGGCGAGCGTGCGTTCTATTCGCCCGCTGACGATTACATCCAAATGCCGCACAAGCATCGCTTTGACCCGCCGGGGGCTTACTACGAATCCATCCTGCACGAGCTTTCGCACTGGTCGGAACCACGGCTTGGCTACAGCCAGAAAGGTCGTGACTACGCCTATTTCGAGTTGGTTGCGGAAATGGCATCGTGCTTTCTGGCCACTGAGTTGGGCGTTCCGCAAGGCGAAGGGCTGGAGAATCATGCCGCCTATCTCAAGTCTTGGCTTAGCTCGATGAAGGACGACGCCTCGTTCATTTTCAAGGCTGCAACTCAGGCCAGCAAAACGGCGGACTTCCTTCTGTCGTTCCGTAATGCCGTCGTCATCGCCTGATTTCACGACCAAGGACTCAATCATGGATTCTGTTGTTCCAAGCCTGTCTAAGACCATCGGCCAAAACGAAGCGGTCAGTGTACTGACCACCGCAGTTGATGCGTATTTCTACGAGCGATCCAAGCGTGGCGATAAGGTCGCCTTCCCGCATACGCTCATCACGGGCGCTGGCGGATTGGGAAAGTCGTTTCTCGCTGATTTGATTGGGCGTGAGTGTTGCACGACGGTCCATCATGAACTGGCGCAAAATGTCCGCACCCCCGAACACGTTCGGGCTTCACTCATGATGTTGGATGCCGGTTCGGTCCTCTATTACGACGAAATTCACGAGCTTCCCCCAACGTGTGCCGTGACGTTGTACTCTGCGTTGCAGGATGGCGAACTTCACCTTGGAAAACATCATGTCTTGAAACTTCCGCCATTCTGCTTGGTGGGTGCAACTACGCATGAATTCCTCCTTGCACCCTCGTGCCGTCAAAGGTTTCGGCTGTTGCTCCGACTTCAGTTCTACTCCGATGACGAGATGGCTCGAATCCTTCGACAGCGTGCAACGATTCTCGGTTGGCACGTCGAGGACGAAGCCATTAACAGCATTGCAAGTCGCAGTCGTGGAATTCCTCGGTTGGGAGTTCGCTGGTTGGAAGCAGCAAAGCGGACGGCTTCAGCGAACTACACGGATGAAATCAAAGCGGAGCATGTCGAGCAGACGTTCGCACAGATGAATGTGGACTCGCTCGGCTTCGACGCAATTGAGCAGCGTTACTTGCAGCTTCTCCGTGAAGGGCAAGGCCCGGTTCGTTTGAACGTCTTGGCCACGCACCTGGGCCTTCCTCGGCAGTCCATCGAAATGTTTGAGGCCGATTTCATCAGGCTGGGACTGATCACCAAGTCAGACAAAGGCCGAGTTTTGACGGCCAAGGGCGTCGAGCATCTCGCCTCGTCCGTCCACGTTTCCTGATTCTTTATTGTTCGATTTCAGATTGGAGTCATCACTGTGTCTGTACAAACAAAACCCGAAAGGCGGACGAAAGCCGCTGTGTCGGTTTCTGAGATGTGTCGATTGCTTTCCATCAGCCGGAGTCAGTTCTACTGGCATGTCAAACGTGGCACGTTTCATGAACCCTTGAAGCTGGCATCCAACGGTCGTCCGTACTTCACCGCTGAGATGGTCGAGCAGAACTTGACCGCAAGGGAAACCGGCATCGGCGTCGATGGCGAGTTTGTCATCTTCTATGAGCGCCGCTCAACCTCGGACGTATCCAGGACGGCGACGGTTCGGAGCGCCAAGCGTTCGGTGAAGGCTGAGCCGGTTGCGCCGTCGTCTCCTCTGGCCGATGGACTTCGGTCGCTCGGTCTGGATGTCACTTCGGATCAGATCGAAGCAGCCTTGATCGCCTGTTACCCGACCGGAACCGATGGCGACGAAGAATCGAACATTCTCCGAACAGTGTTCCGCCACCTGAAGCGTGCGGGAGTTTGACGATTGCTGTGGTGGGATCGGATCGTGATCGGCTGGGAAGCGCCTATGTCTGATCGAGAACTGAAAGAGAGTGAGCAGAAAGTTGAAAGAAACCCCGGCGAAGACTGTTCGATTTCACCAGGAATCGCTTCCGGGAACCGTTTGGAATTACACAAGCTAAGGAATGTTATCATGCATTGGGACCAACCTGCGACCGAACTGGTCACGACCGGCGGCGGATCGGCAATTGTGCGACCGACCCAAGCCGAAAGCGATGAGCATCTCGTCGAGTTGTGGCTGCATGGTCGGGGAAAGAACACGGTGCGAGCGTATCGGCGGGATGCGTTTCGGTTTCTCGACGCCGTGGAGAAGCCGCTGCATCGTGTCACACTTGGCGACCTTCAATCCTTGGCCGACGATCTGGCCGAGCAAAGCCTCAAGCCTTCATCGATCTACCGCACGTTGTCGGCGGTGAAGTCGCTATTTGCCTTCGGCCACCGCCTTGGCTACTTGCCGTTCGACACCGCTCGCCCTCTGGTGCTGCCGTCGTTTCCCAGCGAGTTGGCCGAGCGGATTCTGGACGAGGCCGAAGTCTGTCGGATGATCGCACTGGAGAACAACCCACGGAACCGAGCCATCCTGATGGTGCTGTACGGGGGTGGCTTTCGAGTGTCGGAAGTGTCGGCATTGAAATGGCGTCACCTCCAGCCTCGTGAGTCTGCTGGCCAGATCACGGTGTTCGGCAAAGGCGGAAAGACGCACACCGTTCTCGTGCCTGAGTCCGTCTGGAAGGCAGTCATGAAGCTGCGTGGCGATGCGTTGGACGATGCGCCGGTCTTTCGCAGTCGCAAGGGCGGTCATCTGCACGAGTCACAAATCTGGCGCATTGTTCGCAAAGCATCAGAGCGAGCCGGTATCGACAAGGACGTATCGTGCCAATGGCTTCGGCATGCTCATGCATCGCACGCACTGGATCGGGGAGCGCCCATTCATTTGGTTCAATCAACTCTGAACCATAGTTCTGTGGCGACGACTGGCAAGTATCTGCATGCAAGGCCGAACGATTCGAGCGGCAACTACCTGCCGCTGGGGTGAGCCATGAACATAGAACTCCCACCTTCAGGTTCGGATGTAACCAAGCATAAGTCACTCCAGGTTCGGTGTGGTGTCGTTTGTGTAGTTGGACGCCACCTGAACAACGAGAACTGGCGTATGGAGTTCTTCGTGCGAGTTGTTCAAAGGAAGCAAACTGGCTCTCGGAATTGGCATGCCCGCTTCATGATTCCGACCGATGTGTTTGCTGATCGCCTGAAGGAATGTGGCTTCAACGTGGTGCGTCACAATTCCAATCGCCTAATCGGTGAGCGAATCACGCTTCCAAACGGCGTGGCGGGTCTGTGCCTGATGTTGGAAATAGCCTTTCCCCCGGACCAGCAGGCTGAGCTTTGGACCGATCCGACGCCGGAGCGTTGGGAGCAGTACGTCGTTCCAGACAATCGAGTGGTCAAGCGATATTGGGTAGGTGAAGCATGATGAAGACCACGAGAAGACAGTTCATCGAAACGTCAGCAGCAATGGCGGCGGTTCCATTGGTCGGGCCATTAGCTTGTCGTCCTGAAGTGTTTACGTGCTCGCCATCCCGCCAAGTATTGCCGGTCGAGATCGCAGACATCCTGGCGAAGGCGACGAGGTTCGTCTTCACGCCGAGATTGGTAGGTGAGGTCGAGGGTCGTCAACTCGCTCACTCCCTACGCCGTGAGTTCGGACGTATCCAAGTTGCGGCACAATCCCTGTCGTTTGGGGCCGAGTTCAATGCTCACCAGTTGAGTTGGCTTGAAGCGTTCGTTCGTAGCGGCGCATTCCAAATTCGGCGCACAAACAACTTCATTACTCTTTCCGTGGAGCTTTGATATGTCACGCTACCGTGTTCCGTTTCATGTTTGGTATGACGACGTTTTGGCCGTTGGCCGAAGCTGGTCGCTTGATCCGAGGGACATCGACAAGATTGACCACTCTTGGTTTCGTCGGTGCTGGGAACTCGGCTGGCGTCCCGATGATGCCTTGATCGCCGCCCTTGAAGACACCGGAGCGATGGATTCTCACGGTCGAGTGACAGGGTGGTGAACGGCTAATCGAACATCTGTCGCTGATGTGCGCATCTGACAATTGCCGATTTAGAGACGCCGAGCCAAAGCTCGATGGCAAAGGCAAAAACGAAACAACTTTGGTCAAAAACCTTGCGACTTGGGACTCCGTGAGGGGGCATAGCCTTGCTGTGACACGTCGCATTTCTTTTCAATTGGGAGTCCCAAAAAAAAATCCGGCAGGAAAAAAATCGTGTCGTTTGGCCGAAGTGAATATTTCCAAACGACCGTCAATCTTCCCGAAGCGATATCTCTAACGATCAACGCCCGCTGGCGGAAACTTTCGGGCCACTTCATCATCGGCTTCTTTGGGATCGTTAGGTCGCCCTCGGAAATGCTGCAAGTCAATGTCAAAGACGCTCACCAGGGCCTCGTCATTTCCGTGGTGATGAACGATCAACTTCTTCCACGGAACACGATACGGTGCCTGAGCGGTGGTGCCTCCGAATTCACCAGTATTGACCAAGATCACATGCTGAAACATGTGGTAGTGCAGTGCAGCAACCATCGTGTCAAATGTGGCAATGTCTTGATTGAGTGCTGACACGATAAAGGCGTCAGACTGGTTTCGCATGTCGGTTGCGAGCCGAAGGTCCGTTGCGTCGTAGCATATTGCAGCCGAAACCCGCCACGGCGTTTCGTTACCTCGCCGTCCCTCGATGATCCACTGGCACGGGCGATAAGGCGTTATGCCGAGATGTTCCTCCGCTACAGTAAGATTCTGTTTGCCCTGCTCAATCAGGTAGATTGTGCGTCCAAGGCGTGAACGCACGGGAAGAATCCATAGGCCGGAGTTGATGAGGTTTCCATCGTTCTCTGGAGATGGGTGAAATACCAATCCGCAAAAAACCATCACCTTCGCAGTATCCGCCAAGCGAATCAGGATGGGGATGTCGTCAACGTGAACAGCAAGCTCAGGAAATACAACTAAATCAACATGCTCTCGCTGTTCTTTGTAACCCTCACGTACTTCGACAATCTTCTTCAGAACTCGGAGCATTGACGAGAGATGGCGGCGATGTTGTCTTCGATAGATCGGATCGTTCAATTCCCGGTCGGCCGGGGTTAGGTCACGCTTGTGGGGAATTACACTTTGGACTACGGCGACCTTCAACCGCCCATCTGATACGGGTTGTAGAAGAAGCTCAGCAGGAAACGTGTACGACGGCATGCCAGACGCACGGCAATACTGACTGGAAAGAGTCTCAATCCTCGCAACTACCACCTTCAATAGTGCCGACGCTCGAAATCTTTCGGGCAGGTCAACAAGCCGATGCGGGCTCTGAGTGCCGGGCCAGCGAAGGAGCCTGAACAGCAACTCGGAAAACCAAGGCGAAATCGGAAGAAACCGACTGCCCAATGCTCGTCGCTCATTGTACAAGCCGTGCTTCCGCTTGAACCAGGAACTCCTTATTCCCTGGTACTTGCGCACTCCTTCAATGACTCGTGGAACATAGAAGTTCGTCGAGTAATCTGTTTCACCAAGAACAGCGGCACGAAGCACCTGACCAATCTCGACTTTCCATCGATGCCTATCGTCGCACCATGCGGGAACGTCGTAGCGTTCATCGTGTCGTTCGGTGTCAGAGACTATACGGACATCGAAGTCATCCGCTGACATGCTCTGCGTCGGATCGGCTAATTGATTCCAGGATAAGCACTTTATCTCAATGCGGGCTGGCGTAAGTACGCCTCCTCCTCGATCTTCTCGCTGTTTCGGCGTTCCCCATTGCCGTGCAAGCGCATCGCATAACCGGAGGGCCGCTGTTTCCTGCTGGAAGGGATTCGATGGCGAGCCGATCATTGTCAGTAACCGATGGTATGCTGAAGAACCTTCATCCGCAGACCATGATTCGGCGTGTTGATCAGGAAAGTACCCTTGGGCCGCTAAGTGATGCTTCCAAAACTCCACATCCGCTTCGGGCAAGTGTTCCCAAAGGGCGTCGAATAGTGGTTTATCTTCTGTCAGCAGATCGACCAGAACTCGCTCAGAGACTCCAACACCTTGCGAATTCAGCAATTGCGACAGCAGAGACACACACGTCTCGGTGTCAGCACTGAGACGATGAGCAACGATCACTAGCGGAAGCGCAAGGTGATCGACTGGCTGGGATTCGATTCCATCTGGCCACTCCCCTCGTGTTATCGAGTGTATGGCTGAGTATGCGTAGCTTGGGGAATCCGGGGATAGGTCGAGTTCCAGAGGCTTGTGGACGACAGCGAGCAACAGTAATGCTTGTTGGCGCATGAACCAAGGTGATGAGTCTGCTTCAAGCCGTCGTTCCGCAAACTCAGCTAGAAGCTCCCTGTAAGCGTCAACATTGGAATCCGTCGGCAGTTCATCGTCATCTTTTACGAAACCTGTTTCCGTGGCTCCTGCTCGAAGCAACTCGGCCCCGACATACTCACAGATCGCTCGTGCTTTGGTGTGACTATGGTGGTCCAAGTGGGACTCAAGCAACTTCAGAATTACCTTCAGGTGCTTAGGGGATGGAAAGATATCCATCGCCACCCGTAACAGACGAACATTGGACGGATCATCGATCCATCGACGCATAAGTTCCGTTGCGAACGACTCTGCCCTTCTGTCAAGCAACCTTCGACCGACGTTGAGCGACGAGTCGGTCAAGCCGTCTGCATCGGCCATCACCCTTAGCGACCTAAAGACATGTCGCCACCTGTGAGCGACAAATCGTTCAAGTGTTTCCGTCCGAACGTCAGGCTCGACCGAGAACATCCTCGTCAGTTCATCATCCTGACCAGTATCTTTCGGCATAAAGCTCTGACGACGCTGGCCGGAACTAGCGAGAAGCCCATCAAGCATTTCGAGGGCCTGTCGTGCTGTCTCGACATCCATCGGTCCCGAAATCTCGGTTTGAACGGCCTGCATCGCATCTGCGAGAGGCGCATGTGATGGATGGCTATGACTGTACTTGATGACCGTCTTGTCAGAGTTCAGCTTTAGGCTGGGAGCATGCGTGTCCAGAAGGGAAACCAAGAAGGACTCGAAATCTGACTTGAATGTCTTGGTACTCGTCTTTCCCAGACGGACTACAAATCGCATGTCGTCAACGTACCGGCAATAATCAACTATTCGCCAAGATCGACCTTCAATACGTTGATCAAACAGTTCAATCAGAGCATTGTCGAAGTCGAGCAGATACGCATTGGCGAAGAAACCGCTCGCTGCAAGTCCTTGTGGTAGCCCATCCCTTTGATGGCACCCACTGTGAACGGCTTGATCTACAGAATCATCACTCCATTGCCAGTCGAAAATCCGCTCCATTGCCGTAAAGAACTGGCGATCAATTCGACTTGACGTGTTTGCCTTTACGAGTCCAACGAGTTTGTCTAGAAGCACTTTTCTTTTCAGCCGATCATAGAACTGGCTGAGGTCGGCTTGTACGATGGCCCAGCTTTGTCCGCTGGGAATCACTGCTTCACGCACTACCTCTGGGCGTTGAACGAAGGCTTGGTAGTCAGTGTAGTATTGGCGATATAGCTGGGCGTTTCCCCATCGAAATCGAGCCTCATCTCCTTCCCACGTACTCACGAGCCGGTGGCCATAGCTAACCACTTTGGCTCTGGTCTTCTTATCAACGGCCTGCTCAGGGTTGCCCTGCGCCGTTTCCACTTGATTTGCGAGGCAAATCAGCACGGCTGTTGCCAAGACTTGATCTTCAATAGAAAGATGGGCGAGCGGTCGTAGACGAATCGAATCATCGGCGGCATTGGGCTTCCAGCCGTTCTCAACCGTCCAATCACCGGATTTCGGAGCGGGAACAATCTGCATCGGGACTGGTTGGTGATCCCGAAATGACTCCTTGGAAATGGACTCGGACGCTTTCTGCAAGAAGTCACGTAGCCGCAAAGATGACAAGTCAAGTTCGAGAGAATCGGCGAACCAATTGTGCAGCCGCAGGTAGGTGTGGGCTTTCTTCCAAGCCTGGACGAGAATCGCACTATCTGAGAGGAAATCAATCGATGGCTGAATGTCATCGTATTTTGATTTCCAGTGCGACATCGTCTTCTCGCCCCATACTGCCCTAGATGTTTATCTTGTGTTGGTGACCATTGATTATGTCTGCTGGAACAAGCAGATTGAAGTGCGTTCGGACGAAAGCGAACGAGTGCCATTGAAAACAGCCCCGCCGGGCGTCCGCCCGGCGGGGCTGTTGGTTCATTCAAGTTCGGCTGAAGGTCAATCCAGAAATGCAACGAACTCCATCGCCCTCGACTGATTCTCAGTGTTCATCGCAACTCGGTGCCAGCCATCCAAGCAGATCGTGGCGTGGTCCAGGTGGGACACCCGACCTCGCACGAACACCGTAGGGTCACGTTGCATAGCCTGCCAGTTGAACTTTGCAGCACGAGGGCTCCGCTTGAACAAAGCCTTCCGTTCCTTGTCGGTCAAGCCGTTCGGGTATTGACCGCAAATGTAAACGGTCGTTCCGCCAGTTCGGTACAGGAATTCGCATGTATGCGGCTTTCCTCGACCACGACGGAGTGGTTCGTTTTCGAGTACGAGCTTGGGATCGGCAGTAACACCCGGAGCAGGAATGAAGAACCACTCGCCCTGGCGGACGAACGTCTCGGTCTTGCGGCGGTGGCGTTTCTTCCGCTTGCCTTTCTTGCCGCTTTCCAGGTTTCGGACGAGTTCCGGCTTCAGTGCTTCCTTGGCAGTGATCACGCTGCTAACTGGAGCAGCTTCGGGAACACCGGCCACGAACCAATGACGTTCGTCATGTCCGCAAAGAAACTTGTCTTTGGTATCGGGCAGGCCAGGACGCTCAGCAGCTTGTCGAACCATCAAGAGCAGGTGACGATCCTTGGGCTGAATGTCGATGACTTGCACGTCGGCATCGTCTGTCGCTTGGACATCGAAGAATTCGCCACGACGGTCGTTGCCGATGTCAATCACCACCGGACCTTGAGATTGTCGCCAGCGGTTCGTGACCAGAGGGCGAACCTTTGCCCGTGCGCCGAGTTTCTCGAACTTCGATTGAATGAGATTAGTGTCCATAAAGAGAAGGACACCGATGCGGTCAGATGGTTCGGCCTACGCCGCCTTGCGCTCGAACGATTTCACCAAGCCGCCAACGTGGGACTTCACCACAACCTCGCTCAGTTTCAACGTCTCGACCGTCTCTGGCTCCCGGTTCCGTACTGGCGGCAGATAATCCCGTTCCATGTGGCTGCGATGGTTGTTGTAGTAAAGCACGAATTCGGAGATGAGATAATCCAAATGGCGCTTGCCGAAGATGATGAACTTCCGCAGGCACTCCAACTTGATCGTCTCGATGAACCGCTCGCATCTGCCGTTCAAGTTTGGTGATCCTTTCGGCAGCGGATTGGTCTTCATTCCTGCGTGTTTGACGGCCTGCGTGAACTCCTTGGTGAACTTCACATCTCGGTCATGAATGATCATCTCCGGCTTCTTCTCACGCTCTTTCGTCTGCTCGATGAACCATTCGGTTTGTTGACAGACCCAGGCCGAATCGGGATGTTCTGTCGATTCCGTGACAAACACTTCTCGTGTTTGCAGGCAGAGAAATGTCATGACGTAAAGGTCACGGATTCCCTTAGTTGTGACTGATTTGACCGAGAAGAAATCGCACCCCCAAAGCGTTTCTCCGTGCCTGTTGAGGAAGTCTGCCCAGGAATCCGATGTGCGATCTGGGCTGGGCTCAATGTCATGTTCTTTGAGGATCGTCCGCACGGTTTGACGACTAATCTTGATGCCGAGCTTCCGCATCTCGCCGACGATGCGGGTCAGGCCGAAACCAGTTTCTTCAGCGATCTTCAAGACAAGCTGCCGAATCTCCTCTGGCTTCCGCTGGCCTCCCTTGGCGTTCTTGGGTTTGGGCTTGCCGTTCTTTTCTTCTCGGACCCAGCGGTAGAACGTAGCTGGGCTGACAATGGTGACCAGTTCTTCGATGGCTCTGCCAATGGCCTTCCCGTACTTCAGCAGAGTCTTCCGTTCGTCATGAGTCGTGTGGACTTGCTTCGGAAGGCGTGCCCGCAGAATCTTGTTCTCGTGCTTCAGGTATTCAACGTACTTGGCCAGTTCTTTGTCGGTGGCCGAGGCAATTAAAGCCAGGAGTGGGTGGAAAATCTTCGCCATCGTTGTATCGTCGTATGTTGTCAATCTGGATGCAGTTACACATTCGCTAGACCCCGCTGGTACTCTTGATCAAACCAAGAACTCGTCACCAAATCCAGTGAACGACATCGACGAGAAGCAATTTGAGGATTCCTCAAATATGTACCGCTTTCGCTGGTATCTCGACCGGAAGTGGACGTACTGAAACGGAAGTCAGAACAGTCCTAAATGCTTGCCACTATTGAAGAAAGCCATGTTTTCACGGGGTTTGCGGCGATTGCAGAAGCCGACCTACGGAACCGAAGGGTTGGCGTCGGTGATTTCCGGCAGCGTGATCTTCCCTGCATCTCCGAACCGCTCGATGAACGCCTTCAGAGGCGGATAAACGGCGACATAGACGCCCGCCCCGAACAACATCCCGACGACCCCGCAACAGCGTCTTTCCGGCCCTCACCACAAGCGGCAACTCCGGTGCCAGGGCAGTAACCGAGGACCGCCATTCCGATACCGAAGCAAAGACCACCGAAGATAATTCCGCCCCAAGCCAACGGCTTGAGATGCAGTGAAACCGCATCAGTCGGCAAGAGGGCATAAATCCCCACGGCTCCCACGACTACGGCAGTCCCCATGATCTTCACAACGGTCCAATCCCTGAGCAAGAACTGGCCGAGAATCACCTGATACTTGGCCACACGGCCTTTCTGAAGTAGCCCCCCAAAGAGGATGCCGGTGAACAATCCAAGTGCGAGTTTCCAGATCGGATCAAACATGGCTGTGTTCCTCCCGACCGTACAGGACAAATGCCGTGGCGATTCCCGTGGCAAAAATGATGATCGCAAATAGCCAGCTTGATGCGGCCAGTTGCAGCGTGCCGCTGATCCCGTGGCCGCTGGTGCAGCCCTGAGCCATGCGAGCGCCGAAAAGCATCAACGCTCCTCCCAGGAAAGCCGCCGCATATCGTTTGCCCTTGGATGAACCAAAGCGTTTTTGCCAAAGGGGTGGGACTGCGGGAGCATTCCGATCCCCTGATGCTTTGGAACTGACGAAGGCACCGATGAAGACGCCGAGAACGAGCATCCACTCCCAACCAACCTTGGGCGATTCTTTCTCGAAATAGCTGTTCGTTTCGGCCATAGGAGGGGCCACGGCTTTCCCGGTGAGTGCCGCTGTATTCTCAAACGCCGTCGTAATTCCTAAGGGATGATCGGCTGTCAGGAAGGCGAACCAACTGAGGATGCCGATTCCTGCACCGACGAGGTATGGCGACCAGGAGGTCGCAGTTATCAAGCGTTTCATGTTGAAGTTCTCCATTTCTGAAAATGGACCATTTGCTTTGAGTTTACTGAGGCTCTGCGTTGTATTCGCCCAACTTCTCGGCTTTGGGGAGATGGTCTTCGAGAACAAACTTTGGTCTCTCATGCGAGTTGACAAAAGCGGCGATGTCCAAAGCCTCCTGTTCGGAGAGGCTGGGGTCGCCGAGCGGCATGGCGACCTTCAGCCAGGCTGCCAGTTTTTCGTTCCGAGACAGGCCAGCACCGTCGTTGTAGGATCGTGGTCCCCAAGTCGGTGGACCTTCATCCGTGCCTTGTCCACCCTCCCCATGACAATCCGCACATTTTTGGGCGAACAAAGTCTTGCCTCGACCGAGGTCGGCCTGCTTCGGATTGATTTTGAGCGGCGGAACATGATGCGGGCCGAGCGGCTTTTGGGGATTCATGCGGATTCGACTCCCACTCGACAGCCAAGTGATGTAGGCCGTCACCGCAACCGACACCTTGCTTCCATTGGGAGGTCGTACACCGTTCATGCTTCGCATGAAACAATTCAAGACCCGATCTTCGAGCGTGATGACTCGCTTCTCACGAGGCGACCATGCCGGATAGGCCGAGGCGATGTCGAGAAACGTCGCCCCCTTTGGGTCGGTCCCAGCATCCAGATGGCATGAACTACAAGTGAGAGCGTTGTTGACATACGGCTTTGAAAGGGGATGTTCGCCGGTGTTTTGAACAATCTCTTTGCCGAGAGCAACGACCTTGCCTAGTTCGCCAGGTGGGAGTGAAGTTTGTGGCGTCCAATTATCACCCTTCCTATTCTCTGCCGAATGCAGCAGGGCGGATGCTCCAAAAGCTAGTAAGCTGAAAATCAGCAAGGTTAGAAACCTATGGTTGTGTCTTTGCATTGTCGGTTCCTTCTTCGGCAAAGCAGTTACTGCTTCAATTGTGTTTACACCAGACAATAGGTAGTCATATGTTAGCCTGGGTTTGCAATCCGTTTGATTTGTGAAGTTTGGGGAGCAGAAATTGATTCAGATCGTTGGAATTGGTGTTCCACAAGGTCCACAATTTTCTCGTCACGGATGTGGACTTCTTCCGCTTTTCGTATTTCGCCGTAACGATGAATGCCGTTCAACATGCCGCTGTGCGAGACGACTCGATAGGACTTGTTCATTCTCAACGGAAGTCCTTTGATTCGCACATCACGAATCCGGTTTCCTTTTGTGCGGGTGAAGTCAATCGTCCATGTCATTCCTGATGTCTGGATGAGTCCGCCCACACGATCCAGTGGGTTCTCGGCTGACAGGTTAGTTGCGGATTGCTCCAAAAGGTTTTGAATTTGTCGGCCCTTGAGTCGAAATGTGGCGAGTTTGACCGGATGAGGCAGCAACGTGTAAAGGTCTTCACGAGTCACCTTTCCTTGAGGCAATGTGACTCCATATCCGACACCGGGCAGCAAGGCGACATCAGCTTTCGTCTGCTGACGAAGTAAGTCGGCGACAAGCACATCAAACGGACTCTCGTACTTGTATTGTCTATGGATTGAGTTTTTTGCTGTTCCAATGACTTCTTCCAGTTTCTCTCGATGCGGTTGGCGAAGGTGAGAAATCAGCATTGCCATGCTTTGATTCGAGAAATCCCGTTCCCAGAGTAAATGAAGCTCGTCTTCGATCTTTGTGATCTTTCCCTCGACAAGGCTAATGCGAACTTCACCAAGAGCCGCTGTGTCCGACATGGCCTGGACAATTTTGGTTTCATTGACAGTGATTGCCGGATGCAAGCGGTCGTGAGAATGTCCGCCCACAATCAGGTCGATTCCGTCTACCTCCTCTGCCAGTAACTTGTCCACCGCTGTGCCTTGGTGAGACAGAATCACGACCACATCTGCTTCTCGGCGAAGTTTGGGAATGTAGCGGCGAGCGGCTTCAATACCGCTTGTGAACCGAAGGCCGTGGACGTTCTTCGGTGCCGTGGTCTGGTGAGTGTTGTGGTAACCAAGAGCCAGCACAGCGACCTTCAGATCGTCTACTTGGAATATCTTGAAGGACTGGCCCAAGAAGGGTTCTAGTGTTTCTTCCTCGACAATGTTCGCTCCTCGCATGGGGAAGGTGGCAAGCTCTTGAAGGTGGCGAGTTTGTTTGATGCCGTAGTCAAAATCATGGTTGCCGAGAGCCATGTAGTCGTAGGTTACAGCATTCATCATACGGATAACGGCTTCGCCCTGAGTCAGATTTCCCAAGAGGTCATCACTAAAGGTGTCGCCTGCGTGGAGAAGCAAGACGTTCTGTTCGCCTCGCTTTTTCCGAATTCTCTCGACCGCTGCTGCCAAGGCTTCGAATCCGCCAATCCGACCCTCCCCCTGAAAACGGTTGTCCGGTTGCTGAGGGTTACCGGTTTGGGATGTGGCATCTCTGGGAACGACCACAAACGGAAGATGCCGACCATGAAAGTCGCAGGTGTGAAGAATCGTCACCACGGTTGGATGACTTGTTTCGTCTTTCTCCTCTGCCTCACTGGATGGACAGAACCATCCAGTGAGCAGGAGACTGAGGAATATGGTTCGCATGGTTCTGAACGCCAATTACTTGAACGGGATATAGGCATAGCCGTCCATCTGGAGATTGATGTTGACGGTTGCCGCTGAGACAGCCACTTTGACTTCCGATGCCACTTCATCTGTGGCATAGCCGTGGTGTGCAAGAGCTTGCCCACAGACAAAAATCTCGACACCCGCTTCCTTGAGCTTGGCCATCAATTTCAGGTTGGGATTATTTGTCTTTCCTTTGTCGATCAGATAGGAATTGGTGTGCTTCGCATAGCCTTTGTGGGACAAGGCGGCTTTGGTGGCGGGGCCGTGCAAGATGATTGCCATTTTGAAACCGTTGTCGATGCCTGCTCCCGCCTCGGTGTATTGATTGAGAATCAAGGCGGCTCGGTCAAAACCCTTGATGACACTGCCGGATTTGCCATCCGCTGTAATATCAAGTAATACTTTCGAGTTTTTCTTGGGCTGGTGCGCCGCTTCCGGCAGCACCACGATACCGCCATGATCCTTGATGACAGGATGCTCGTAGGTCGGTTCTCCGGTGGGGTCGGCAGCACTTGCTGTCGTACCAATCAACAATGCCATAGCAATCATCAGATTCAAAGTTTTCACGAGTTTCTCCTTGTAATGGGAAAGAGGGACTGTCATTTGGCGAGAGTCGTTTCTTCTATTGCTGAGGGTGGGGGATGTTGATCCACCACTTGTTTATGTTGCGAGTTCCAATAATCTCGCTGGCGACGAAAAGGCAAGACGAACGTGTTCCATAGGTGATTATCCTCTGGTTGCGTGTAGGCAGGCACGCCGATCTTGATGCGGTCTTGCGGCACATTCAGCCGCAGACTGCGGTGCAGCCAGTCCCACCACGGCAGCACCACCGAGAAGTTCGACTTGGTTTCGGCTTCGACTTGTGAGTGGTGAATGCCGTGCATTCGTGGGGTGACCAACACAAGACTCAGCCACCGCTCGAATCCTAAAGGCAACTTCACATTGCTGTGATGGAAAATCGTGTTTGTGGTGAATGCCAACTCATAGATGAGGTAGGTTTCCAGCGAAACACCGATCAATGTGATCTGCATAATTCGGAAGAGGGCCGAGAATGCTATTTCGCCAAAATGAAACCGGAAGGCCGTTGAGACATCCAGGTCGGGGTCAATGTGATGGACGTTATGAAACCGCCACAGAAACGCCACCCGATGGTTCAGAAGGTGCCAGTAGTAAAACGACAGGTCGAGCAACAAGAATCCAATCACCAACTCGCCCCAATAGGGCAGGTTTGTGAACTTTAGCAGTCCGACATGCGAGGCTCCTGTCCCCAATCCCCAAGAGATGCTCGGTCGCACAAGAAGTGCGGCCACAGCAAATGCCAGCCCAGTAATCACGAGATTGATAAGGAGACGGTGCCACAGCGAGCGAGTGGACTGCCGCAGAGGCAGGAACCGCTCGATCAGAAAAAGAGCTACGAAAACCGAAGCTGCTGTAATCGGGATCGCCATCTCCATGTTGTATTCTCTCCCTCCAATCCTGCGTGGTCTATTTGGTTGTCGGTAAACCTGCTGCTTTCCAAGCCGACATTCCACCAATCACGTTGGTGACATCTTCGAAGCCTTCTCGCTGAAGAAACGACGAAGCAATCGAGGCTCGGTAGCCCGATCCGCAGACGACCGCCACCGGCTTGTCCTTGGAGATTTCTTCGACTCGATCTTGTAAGGTGCCGCCATGAATGTGCAAGGCTCCATCGATGTGGCCATCACTCCACTCTTTGTCCGTGCGGACATCGAGAACGGTCAATTGCTTCTCCGACTTCCGCTTCTTGTCGAGATCGTGAACCGACATCGTATTCAAGGTCGAAAGTGGAAAGCCTGCTGTCTCCCAAGAGCCCATGCCGCCTTCGAGATAGCCTTGCACATCGTCAAACCCGACCCGCAGCAGATTCGTGACCACAGAGTCGATCTGAGAAGGCTCCTCGGCGATCAACAGAATTGGACGGTCGTAGGGCAGTACCCAGCCCGCCCATGTCGGCAGATTGTTTCCGACCGGGATATTGATCGCATTGGGGATATGGGCGGCGGCGAACGATTCCTTCGACCGAACATCGACAATCAAACAGTTGTCGCAGACCCTCTCATGAACCTGCTTGGCTCCCCAACGTTTTTGACCAGGAAGTTCGGGACCGATGATCGCCGGGCCTTCCTTGTTGACCCGTTTCATTTGCTTGAAGTAGGGCGGTGAAAGCGGCATCTCATTGAGCAGGTCTTCCACCCATTGGTCTTCCGGTTTCTCTTTGAGTGCCGTGTTGTACCGCCGCTCGAAGCCGACCGTGGAAGACCGCCTGGAACCAATCGCTTTGCCGCATAATGAGCCTGCACCATGAGCGGGATAGACCTCGGTGATGTCGGGGATTTCGTCGAGCCGCTTGAAAACGCTCTCGTACAATTGGTGAGCCAGTTCCGTCTTTTCTTCCTCTCCCAAAAGGTCAGGACGCCCGACATCGCCGACGAACAGGAAATCGCCACTAAACATGACCCAGGGGGTGTCGCTGCTGCGAGATGTATCGAACAGGGTTACGGCGATGTGTTCCGGCGTGTGGCCTGGAACATGCTGAAATCCGAACTTTACATCCCCCATTTTGATGGTGTCGCCCTCCTTGACGTACTCGTCGGCAAAGGGCTGGGTCCAGTTATCGCCGCCGTAACCGGAGCAATGGATTGTCGGCTCATCGTTCAGCCGAGCCTTGAGTTCTCTCGAACCACACACGAAGTCAGCGTGGACGTGGGTTTCAATAATGTGCTTGATGTGCAGATCATTGTTCTTGGCGAAGGCAATGAAGTCCTCAACATCTCTGGTGGGGTCGATGACGGCGGCTTCGCCACTCTTCTCATCTCCCACGATGTACGAAGCGATGGCCAGACCCGGTACAAAGCGTTGATGAAATTGCATGGTTTTCTCCTATCAGTTGAGGGCTGTAGTGCGTACTCCTGCCGCCGCCAAGCCGCCGATCACCAGCGCCAAAACGACAACGAACCATCCGAAGGCTTTGGACAGCGACTCGCTTGGCACTTTTTCTGCGACGAACAATCCGCCAAACATGCCGACCATTGCCAAACCGAGGAACATCACCGTCAGTTGCCAGTTGAGGGAGACTTGCTGCAACTGCCCGGCCAATCCACCGACTGCATTCACGGCGATGATCGCTAACGACGATCCCACGGCGGCTTTCGTCTCGATACCGGCAAATAACACCAGGGCTGGAACAATCAGGAATCCGCCACCGACTCCCAGGAATCCGGTCAGTACACCCACGGCGGCACCGATCAAAAGACAGGGCCAGAACCGACACTGCTGTTGTTCTTTCTGTTCGGGGCGTTTGCGAATCATGGCCATGCCGGTGATGAGCATGAGGGCGGCGAAAATGCCCAACAAAACCCGCTGCGAAACCATGTGGGTCAAAAACGATCCGGCATAAGCTCCGATCACACCCGTCGCCGCAAATAGCAATGCGGCCTTGATATGGAAGTTCCCGTTTCGCCAGTGAAGGCCCGCACCGAGCAGACTCGTCCCACCGACCACGACCATCGACATCGCCACCGCCTCCTGGGCTGGAATGCCAGCTACAAAGACGAAGACCGGCAGCGTGAGGATTGATCCGCCACCGCCCAAAGCGCCGAGGGTCAGACCGATGACTAGGGCCAGTGCCAACGAAACTCCTGTGCCGACCGTCATGAGGACACCTTCGGCGAAAGGTTACTTGGCGTGGTTGTCCACATAATTTTTGACAAACTGTTCGAGTTCTGGCTTGTCGCACTCGAAACCCATCTCTTCCGCCTTTTGAAGGGTCTGTTCGCCGCTCATGCCCTGTTCGACGGCCATGTGCATCATGACCATCGCCCCCGCCCGCTTTCCGCTTTTGCAGTGGGCGAACACGGGCTTGGGGAGATTCGGATATTTTGCACGGAATTGATCCACCAGTTCCGGTCCCATCGACTTCATGGACACCGGAATGTGCAGGTACTCCATACCTGCGGACTTGACCTTCTCTCCCTCGGCATCGGGAGATAGTGGTTGCTCGTCCTCGCCTTCCGTGCGGAAGTTCACGACCGTCTTGAAGCCCTGGTCGCCCAACTGACGGATTTCGTCATCGGACGGTTGCGGTCCCACCGTTACTTGGTCATTGATTTTCATCTTCTCTGCCATGAGCGCTCTCCTTCGCATACAATTTGAAAAAGGGGCAGTCTTACATTTACTGCCTGGAATTACTTTCGCATGGTTTGAACGACCTGCTCTGGACTTGGCTGCCCTGGCTCGTCCAGTTGCAAATGATCGAAATCTCCTCGAATTGCTTTCAGAGCGTACCGTTCGAGTCGATTTCAGAAGCCGGTCGAAACCCCATGCGACGAAAGACCGGCAACGGGGGACACCAACCCTGAACGGCATGTTGCAAAAGGAAGGCAGAGATGACGCCAGGAAAGAGAAACCATTTGCGATTGACGGTGGCTCCCAACGCCAACCCAACCAGCGACAGAGTGGCGGCATTCGCCTCCAGCGTCCGTTCAATGTCCCATTCTTGATTCAGTTCCGCCATACGCCCGTCAATCGCCTCCCGCCCGGCAGCGGCAAGATGGGCGACCCGTTCTTCCGTTTGATGACGAATCTGCTCGTTTACATGCTCGGCAGTGTGTTCAGGAACACGGCCCACAGTTGGGGGAATCATAAGAGGCTCCATATCCGAAAAATAAGTGGCCAAGCAAAGACCCAAACCGTATAACCATACATGCAAATAATATGCCGTTCCATTTCGGCTTGATTGAGGCAATAGGTGGCCCAAGTTGGTCGTTTTCCGGTCAACCTGTCTGACCGAACGACACTCAGTCCTGCAAAGTGAGCTTTACTGGCGGGACGGGCCACCTGCCGATGAGGAAGCGACATAAGCGATGCCAGAGAAGATACCGGACGAAATCCTGCTGTTGATGGCGGAAAAGTTTCGGATGCTCTCCGATCCGACCCGCCTTATCATCCTGCGCACACTGATGACTGAAGGAGAACTGAACGTCTCACGGATCGTCGAACATACGAACGGCACGCAAGCGAATGTGTCCAAACACCTGAAGCAGCTTGCCGAGGC
Source organism: Thalassoroseus pseudoceratinae (assembly GCF_011634775.1). NCBI lineage: Bacteria > Pseudomonadati > Planctomycetota > Planctomycetia > Planctomycetales > Planctomycetaceae > Thalassoroseus > Thalassoroseus pseudoceratinae. The sequence continues at coordinate 646,154 of NZ_JAALXT010000001.1, read as the reverse complement.
AGGATTGGTAGCCCGTCGCAAGGATGGTCCCCACGTCCTCTATCGCTTAGACGACCCGGTGGTCGAGAAGATTTGCCATCTTGTGTGCGAGACAATCCTCAAAGACTTGGAAGACCAGATGGAGAAGCATCGAAGAATGTTCGACAAAGAGGACCAGGATGAGTGAAAAAGTCGCTCTAAAGAAAAGCAATGTCTCTGGATAAGCCCACGGACAATTCATCCGAACTATGCCAGTCCGCCACATTAGGATGCCGTCACGTGGAATAGAGTGAGGAGTGTCAGTTGTTCCCATTTCGAAGGTGACGAATCGGGAGCCATGAACGAATTTCTGGCGGCCGCACCACAAGCAGTCCCTTTCGCTAGTCATGTCAGCGTGATGACATCGCTCAACGATCAAGCCGACCAGGAAGGTCGAGGATTGGCGGATGGCGAGACGTTCTTGATAGGAAAGAAGACGTGGCAGTGGATCGACACACCGCATGTGCCGCACGGTTGGGACTGTGGCGTGTTGTCCGATCAAACGACCGGTACGCTGCTGTGCGGTGACCTTTTCACCCAGCCGGGGGCGGAGACTCCACCCGTGACCGAATCGGAAATCCTCACGGCCAGCGAAGCCATGCGTAAACCGATGGATTATTACGCCACTCCACCAAGACCGGCACCATCTTGGAACGGCTGGCATCACTCAATCCCACCACACTCGCCCGTCAGCACGGAAACGCATACCAGGGCGATGGTGCCGCCTTGCTGCGAGCACTGGCAGACATCCTCGAAAAAGAACTTAACGCCGAAATGAGAGTGTCACCATAAACTCCACATCTCGCATCTGAAATCAGCCCATCGCAGAAAGCGGGAGAAAGCCTTGCTGAGTAGAAATCGACGATCACTCCTCCTCGTACCTTTCTGGAGTTTGCAGACCGCTTCGATTTATTCCAGTTCCATCGAAGAGGAACGACGTGAGGCGGCGAAGCTCGTCTGCGAATTTCACGCTGCCTTTCTTTCGAACGATTTGATTAGCCCTCCGACATGCGATCTGATTTCAACTCCGTCCATCGTCAAAGACTGGATTTCGTCAGGTGCCTCAGCAAGTGGTGGCAGATGCCCACGCTTCATGTGACTTCGATGGCCATTGTAATAGTCACCGAATTCAATCAGAAGATAGTCGAGATGCTTCTTGCCAAAGATGACGAATTTTGAAAGGCATTCGTGCTTGATCGTTTGGATGAATCGCTCACATCGGCCGTTCAAGTTCGGGCTGGCTTTTGGGAGCATGTTGGTTCGCACTCCGTTCTCGTTCAGTTTGGCGGCGAATTCTTTGGTGAACTTTGTGTCCATGTCGTGCATGACGATATCGGGCTTCTTGTCCCGATGTCGGGCCTTCTCCAGAAAGACCTCGGTCTCTTGAACCACCCAGGCTGAGTTTGGATGCTCGGTTGCCTCGGAGACGATCGCTTCGAAACAACGCATTTGAGCGGCCGATTTTGAGCCTTTGAATTCACAAATAGGTACTCGTTTCAGTCGTTTCTGCGGGCCGACACCGGACGACTCCGACGACTGAAAAGCAATCCTAAGCAATTGCTTGCGCTGCACTTACGGCCGTAAGCCTTAAATCTCAGTCGGTTTGCGAAATTTTCGGTGGCGGATTCTACGGAACCGAAGGATTCGACATACTTTGCCAGCTCGTTGTTCGTCGCCGAGGCGATCATCGCCAGCAGTGGGTGAAAAATCTTGACCGTCATGGTATTTTCGTATTTTGTTGAGTGAACGGATTGCACATCCGTTGTACAGCGCTACGTCCCAGTTTCGATGCAGAAAAATGGGTCGAGAAACCGGCTTTCTAAGAGGTCAGTTTTGCGACCGTTTGAGCCGGGAAAGTTTGACTTGAGGAACGAGTTTTTGTGGTGACTAAACCGAGAATCAAGCTGGTGGCCGAGGCGTTTCTGTGCCTAACAATCACGGTTGCGATGCCTATCTTGCATGCCGCCGTCGCAGCCGCACAGCCACCAACACCAGCACAGAAGCCACTGTCCGCAACCTCCAAACCGACTGAGGGGATACGGTTCCCGGCCGATGGCGGCGTGCTCAATGTTGTCGACTTCGGCGCGGTTCCCGATGATGGCGAGGATGACACGTCGGCTATCCAGGCAGCTTTAGACAAGCATCCCAACGGCAATCGGATCATCTATGTGCCGGCCGGCGAATACATCGTCACCGATACCCTGAGATGGGCGGATGGTCCCCACTCGGGCACCAAGCAAAAGCGAACCATCCTGCAAGGACAGGGACGCGACTTGACGACGATCCGGGTGCCCGATGGAACGGCAGGATTCAATGGCGAGCAGAACTCCTCGAAGGCTGTGATTTGGACAGGCCGTCGTCCCGCTCAGCGATTTCGCAACGCGATCCGGGATCTCACTGTTCACACCGGGCGCGACAACCCAGGAGCCATCGGCATCCAGTTCAACGCGAGCAATCAAGGGACGATTCGCAACGTACGGATCGTCTCGGGCGACAGACAAGGCCGTATTGGACTTGACCTGGGCCATACCGATGAAATCGGGCCGTTGCTGGTGCGGCACCTCACTGTCGAAGGATTCGACGAAGGCATCCGAACGTGGTGGCCGGTCAACTCTTGCACGTTCGAGCACATCACCCTCAAGAACCAGAACAAGTTCGGCTGGCACAACTACCATCAGATGATTTTTGTTCGGGGGCTCAAGAGTGAGAACCAGGTTCCGGCGATCTTCAATCGAAAAGATTCCTGGGGCACCGTCACGCTGGTGGATTCCGTGCTTCTTGGCTTGCCTGGTGCGGAGAAGACCGCCGGTGTTCTCAACCAACGACAACTCTATGTACGCAACACCAAGATCACCGGCTACGGCAAGTCGATCGACAACGCCGACAAAGGCCGGGACAAGGGAGACGTGGAGCAGCCGGGATTGGTGACTGAAGACACGTCGCACACGAACGTCGCTTCTCAGTTTCTGGATCTGGATGGAACGCTTCCCGAAAAGCGAAGCCATTTACCCGTGAAAGAGACTCCCGAGGTATCGTGGGGTGATCCTCGCGTCGACTGGGCGAACATTGTCGACTTCGGTGCAGACCCCGATGGGAAAACGGATTCGTCGACAGCGCTTCAGGCCGCCATCGACTCGGGTGCGAAGACCGTCTATCTGCCCGGCGGCAGCCATTTCTACTTCAATGGGGAAGTCCTCTTGCGAGGCGGTTTGGAGCGTTTCATTGGCTTGGAAGGCCGATGTCGGTTCGGGGATGACGCCGTTTGGCGATTGGTTGACGGGGATCAATCACGCCAAGGTGATGATGTGCCGGTCGTCATTATCGAACGCTGCTCAAATCAGAGCGGTGGTCAGAGTGTGACGATCCTGCATGAGTCGGCACGCACGTTCGTCGTCAGTTCGTGGATTGGTGCTCACGTGATCGGTCGCGGCAGCGGCGACATTTTTCTGGACGACTATTGTGGTCGTCTAGACCTGGAGAGTGCAGAACATTACGCCTGGTGCCGGCAGTTGAACACCGAGCGGGAAGGGACGATGCTCACCAACAACGGCGCATCGCTGTGGATTCTCGGGATGAAGACCGAGAAGATCGGCACGATCATCCATACGAAGGGCGGCGGCTTTACCGATTTGTTGGGTTGTTTCATCTACTCGAATCAAGGCTGGGACAATACGATCCCCGCCTTTCTGATCGAGGATTCGACCGCCAATCTCTGCGGCCTCAATGAACGGAACTACAATCGACGGCCCTGTGACTACTGGTTCCAGGAAATTGTCGACGGCGTGGAACGGACGCGGAAAGAGCGGGCTTGGGTCTACCTCAGCCGTTAGGGATCGTCCATGGTGACGAGACGTGCTCCTTCCCGAATCGTGCAGGAAAGAACACTCTCGAACCCACTTGTCATTCCCCCCACCAATCAATGAAAACCTACTTTGAGGTAACCCAAGTCGAAGTCAGGTCGAAGCGAAATCCCTTATAAAACAACGCTTTTTGAAGCTAGGTAAAAGCGTGAGCAAAGTGTTGTTGCACTACGGAACCGAAGGGGGTGAGGGCCGTTTCGCTTATGCGCTGAATTTTCAGATTCGGCGAAAGTCGATTGAATTGAGTCTCCAAGCTTCTACTGGCGCAGTGTGGCTAGCGGGCTTTTGATAGGATGGCGTTGGACTGGTCAATCCATTCTCGGGCTGACCAGGAAGTCATCATCGATTGCTAAAGCCACCTCCGTCAAGCAGGATCAATTTTATGGACCGTGAGCGTCTTGGGCAGACCGACCTACAGGTAACCCGACTCGGGTACGGTAGCATGGGGATTCGCGGCCCGAAGACGTGGGGCGTGCGGGTTGTCGATGACGCCGGAGCCGATGCGATTCTGAATGCCGTTCTCGATGCGGGAATCAACTTCATCGACACCTCTCCCGATTACGGATTGAGTGAAGAACGGATCGGTCGGTTCATTGGGTCTCGGCGGAACGAGTATTACCTCGCCACAAAGTGCGGCTGCGCCCCGGTACAACGCGAAGACCATCTGGAGATCGACCACATCTGGAAGCCGGAGATCGTGCAACGGAATCTGGAAACCAGTCTGGAGCGGCTGCGGACCGATCATGTCGACCTTCTTCAGTTCCATGGCGGTGACGCCGAAACGCTGCAGCGTGAAGGGTTGATCGACCTGCTGAGCGACTTTCGCGACCAAGGCTTGGTCCGGTACATCGGCGTTTCCAGTTCACTGCCGCACCTGCCCGACTTGATTGACCTGGGCGTGTTCGACACGTTCCAAATCCCATATTCGGCTCTCGCCCCGGAACACTCGGTGCTAATGACACGCGCCGCCGCGACGGGAGCCGGTGTGATCGTGCGGGGCGGTTTGGCAAAAGGTGGACCAGACGCAGAAATTCAGCGTCCCGCATTGAACGACGTTTGGAACCAGGCTCGGCTCGACGAGCTTCTTTCCGAGGGAGCCAGTCGTGCCGAACTGATCTTGCGGTACACGCTCAGTCATCCCGCTTGCCATACCACGATCGTCGGTACATGCAACCCCGAGCATCTCGCCGAGAACGTCGCCGCCGCGAAGAAAGGTCCGCTAGCGGCAACGCGTCGTGATGAAATCACGGCGCGGGTACAATCTGTGCTGAAGTCAAAGGAAGACACACCGTGACGATTTGCAGTCCCGGCGCCTGGCGGGTCTGTGAGCCATCGCAACCCCACGCCGAGATCTAAGGCTGCTACAAAATGGTCTCAAAATCATCCTGAAATCCGCCCGGATACATTTTCGGCGCAGTTGGGACGTGCTCTCCATTGTGAAGGGCGTTGCGACAGAGGTCTCCCGAATCTTCTGGTTTTCGCTGGTTCGACTTGTTTGTTAGCCTGACATCATGCACGATTTTCCGATGTGTCGCAGGATCGGGAACAGCTCTCGGTTCCGTTTCCTTATCTCATTTTTGAACCGAACGCCTGCAATATGATACGCCATCTTTTTCAATTGCTGACTGCAATCGGGCTTCTTCTGTCCGCTTCACAGGCTGTCATTGCCCAGCCGAACGATGGATCCGTCTTGCCGTTTCCGCCACAGAAGATGGCGGGAGAGGCCAAGCCAAGACTTCAAGACTCAGTCATGAAGTGGCCCCAGGAACCCGAGCGGTTGCCCAAAGATGCCCCGAACATTTTGATCATCTTGATTGACGACATTGGCTTTGGGGTGGCCGACACGTTTGGTGGTGAAGTCCATACGCCCACGCTGACGAAGCTGGCCAACCAGGGGCTGATGTATAACACGTTTCATACGACGTCGATCTGTTCTCCCACGCGAGCGGCGTTGTTGACAGGACGCAATCACACCCGTGTTGGTTCGGGCACGATCGCCGAGCGTGCGGTGGCCTTCGACGGTTACACCGGAGTCATCCCTAAAACCGCCGCCACGATTGCGGAGATCCTCAAACAGTATGGATACCATACGTCAGCGTTTGGGAAATGGCATAACACGCCGGCCACGGAAACCACCGCGATCGGTCCTAAGAATCGTTGGCCTGCCGGATATGGCTTCGAGCATTTCTACGGTTTTCTCGGCGGGGAAACCTCACAGTGGGAGCCCCGACTGACCGAAAACTACAACCACATCGAACCCCCGGAAGATCCTCAATACCACCTCACCGAAGACATGGTGGATCAAGCACTCAAATGGGTGGATGACAGCCAGGCGTTCGCGCCCGACAAACCTTTCTTCATGTATTGGGCTCCCGGTGCCGTCCACGGGCCACATCACATCTTCCCGGGATGGGCGAACAAGTACAAAGGCAAGTTCGACGATGGTTGGGACAACTACCGCGAACGGGTCTACCAACGGCAGTTGGAAATGGGCATCATCCCACCGGGGACAAAACTCACCCCGCGTGATGAAACCATGCAAGCCTGGGAGGACGTGCCCGAGAATCAACACGCCTTCCAACGACGGCTGATGGAAATCTTTGCTGGCTTCGTCGAACACACCGACACCCAGGTGGGCCGACTTGTGGAAGGTTTGGAACAGAGAAACCTCCGCGAGAACACCTTGATCTTTTACATCGTCGGAGACAACGGTTCGAGTGCCGAGGGACAACGCGGTTCTGTCAGCGAGGTGCTCGCGCAGAACAACATCCCTAACACGGTGGAACAACAGATCGCTGCTCTCAACCAGATTGGCGGGGTCGAAGTCCTCGGATCGCCCAAGACCGAGAATATGTACCACGCCGGCTGGGCTTGGGCTGGCAGCACGCCGTTCAAGGGCACCAAGCTATTGGGTTCCTACTTCGGCGGTACACGCAACCCGATGGTTGTCTCCTGGCCTAAACGGATCAAACCGGACAAGATGATTCGATCGCAATTCCACCACGTTGTGGACATCGCGCCCACGATCTACGAACTACTCGACATTCCGCATCCAAAGTTCGTTAACGGCCACAAGCAGATTCCGATGGATGGTGTGAGTTTGGCCTACACCTTCGACAACGCGGCCGCTCCCACGAAGAAGCAGGTTCAGTTTTTCGACAATAACGGAAGTCGTGCGATCTACAAAGACGGCTGGTTTGCTTGCACGTTTGGGCCGCTGATCCCCTGGGATACGCCGGCTTCAATCCCGCGGATTCGGGACTGGGATTCCGCCAAGGATCAATGGGAACTGTACCGGCTCGATGATGACTTCTCGCAGGCCAATAACCTCGCCTCGAAAGACCCCGAGAAGCTGAAAGAGCTGAAACAGGAGTTTCTCGAATTGGCTAAGGAAAACCAAGCCTATCCCATTGGCGCAGGGAACTGGTTGCGAACCCATCCCGAAGACAAAATCACGACGCCTTACACCTCCTGGACGTTCACCCAAAGAACTCGACGGATGCCCGAGTTCGTTGCTCCTGGTGTGGGTCGCGTGAGTAATCAAGTGACTGCTGAAATCGAGATTGGCGACAAGGCGAACGGCGTGCTGTATGCCATCGGCGGTGCGGGCGGCGGATTGACCGTGTACTTTGAGGAAGGACATCTGGTTTACCAATACAACATGCTGATCATCGAGAACTATTCCGGCCGGAGCGAAAAGGCATTGCCTGCCGGAAAACACACGATCGAAGTCACTACCGACATCAAAGCTCCCGGCCAAGCCGGGACGGCCACGCTTTCGGTCGACGGTGAGGAAGTCGGACGCGTGTTGTTGAAACGAACCGTGCCATTGGCTTTCACGGCGACCGAGACGTTCGACGTTGGTGTTGACCTCGGTTCACCTGTCTCGTTGAACTACGCGGAACAAAGGCCGTTTCCATTCACCGGCAAGATCAACAAGTTGCACGTTGAGCTGAAATGATGAATTCGGTGGATTAATACAGGAGGCCCCGCGAAGCCATAGAATGTCTCTGCACTTGGTGATGCTTGCGCGACCAACTTGGCATCCAATCGCGCAGTGATGTGTTCGCCTTTTGCTCCACGCTGCCTGATCTCTCTTCGCACGAATGCGGTATTGTGCGTTCTCGCAGGCGGCTAAGCCCGTTCCAGTCTCTCGTCAGGCAACAGTGGTACGCATATTGCAGCCTGTCAATACAGCATTGATCGGACTGCGACGAATGTGACATACCCGGCGGAGGACTTCTGATGACGATGGTATTCGAACGGGTGCAGACCCAGGGCATTGCCCAACTTTCCTATCTGATTGGCGATGACAGTAGCGGAACGGCTGCCGTGATCGATCCGCGTCCGAATGTCGAGGTGTATCTCGACATCGCACGCGAGCATGGAGTGGTAATTACTCACGTGTTCGAAACGCACATCCATGCTGACTTTATGAGTGGAGCACGAGAACTCGTAGATCGCTTGGGCGAAGCGAAGCTCTGTGGCAGCGGTGAAGGCGATGCGGATTACGGATTCGATCTGAAAAAAATCCGATGTGGAGACCGCTTTGAGTTTGGAGCCGTCGTACTAACGGCCCGGCATACACCCGGGCATACACCGGAACACATGGCTTACGAGATCGCCGAGAAGGACAGTCTCGACGATCCCTGGGGCATTTTGACCGGCGATTCTCTGTTCGTTGGTTCGGCCGGTCGCCCGGATCTGCTGGGGGATGACGAGACAGAGGAGTTAGTCAAGCAACTCTTTCATACCCTACGGGATTATTACCTCAAGCTTGATGATGGGGTGATTATCTATCCCTGTCACGGGGCTGGCTCGGCCTGCGGGGCGGACATCGGCGAGCGTCCCATGGGTACGATCGGTTATGAACGACGAACCAATGAGTTTCTTCAATACGAAGATTTCGAAGAGTTCAAGAAGTTTGTGCAGGACGGGGCTCCACCCGAGCCCAACCATTACAAGCACCTTAAAAAGGTCAACGCTCAAGGACCGCCTGTGTTGGGGCATGCCCCGGCGATTCCGGGCCTACCAGCCCAACCGTTCCAAGCCGCCTGGGAGCAAGGTCAATCGCAACTGGTCGACACTCGGCAAATGCTGGCGTTTGGCGGTGGACACATTTCCGGAGCTATCAACATCGGACCCCGACCAGAACTTTCCGTCTGGGCTGGTCAAATGCTCGATTATGAAAAACCAATTTTGCTAGTCGTCGAAGATGAAACCGATCTCGACTGGTTCCTTTGGCAGTTCGTCTATACAGGCTTTGTGAAGTTCGCCGGTTATCTTGTTGGGGGCATGAAGGCCTGGGAGAACGCAGGTCTGCCTTTGCAAGAACTTTCCCAAGAAAGCGTGCACGAACTCAAAGAGCACATGCAGGACGTTCAGATTCTCGATGTTCGCGCTCCAGACGAGTGGGAAAGCGGTCACATTCCCGGAGCAAAGCATCACTATGTGGCCAAGATGCGGGATGGGCTGAACGGGGCTGCCGGTCTCGATAAGCAAAAGCCGGTGGTGGTGTACTGCGACAGCGGTTATCGAGCCGACATCGCGGCCAGCGTGTTGCAAAGACACGGCTTCGCCGATGTTCGGAATGTCCCTGGCAGTTGGCAGGCGTGGACCAACTCCGGCTATGAAGTCGAGAAGCCACAGTGACGAACATCGTTCGCGAAATCTCTGGACTTCTCAAGATAAAGGAGGGACGGGTAAGGTCACGCTTCCGCAATTGACGGGCACGTCTTCCTGGCTGTGGATCGCCGCATTAGTCGTCGTGTTGCTAGTCAGTATCGGACTAGTATTTCGCATGCCAAGTGGTCGTTCGACTCGCACTTCAGAAGACCGTTTCGGCAAGCGTTCCCCAGCCTAAACGCCGATCACAAGGAGTAACGATGAAGAATATGATCTCGACTTTACTGTTCATCACTTCGGTGGCCCTGCCCTTGCAGGTTGCTCAGGCCGCCGAGGAACTGCCGTCACCTTATCCATATCCTCAGCCCACTTGGTCGCCCTATCTCGTCGGGGCATTGATTGGCGTGTTGGTACTACTGACGCTTTCTCTGGCTAACAAAAAGATCGGCGCCTCCAGCGCCTATTCGGACTTGGCCGGACTGTTAGGACGAGTCATCGCTCCGCGACATATTCGCTCACTGCCCTATTGGCAGGACAAAAAACCGATGATTAGCTGGACGCTGCTTATCGTCTTGGGTGCCATCGGCGGTTCCTGGCTAGCGGCGTCGACGGGCACCAATGAGTTGACCGGAACCTACCTCCAAGACATGTGGCTCGCTCGGTTTGGCCCGGACAGTTTTGGATTACGCACCATCGTGGCCTTCGTCGGGGGAACCGTCATGGCCTATGGGGCTCGCTTGGCGGGCGGATGTACCAGTGGGCACGGTATCAGTGGAACCTTGCAACTGGCGGTCGGTTCTTGGATTGCCGTGGTCTGCTTTTTCATTGGCGGCATTGCCACGGCGATGCTGATGTACCGGCTTTGATCACGTTGTTATTGATTTGCAATTACCTCCACCTTTTTCAAGGAGGATACTTAGATGTCTTCACCCAATCACATGACTTCGGTGCAAGGTCCCGAGCCTGCCTCCGCACGGGAATCCGAGCAGTCACATCATGACCAAACTTCCGAGACGGAACCATGGCCTTGGCGGGAAGCGTCCGCTAGTCAGCTAGCGATGGGGCTAGTCTTTGGCGTGGTCTTCGGGTTCTTGCTCCAGAAAGGCGGCGTGGCCAAGTTCGACATCTTGATCGGTGTCCTCCTCTTAGAAAATTTCGTGGTCGTCAAGGTGATGCTCACCGCGATCGTCGTGGGAATGATCGGCGTGTACGTGCTCCAGCGAGCCGGCATCATCGAGCCGCAACTCAGCGACACGATTTATGGGGCGAACACGATCGGCGGGCTCATCTTCGGAGTCGGCTTCGGTCTTCTTGCGTATTGCCCTGGCACCACGGCGGCCGCAGCGGGGCAAGGGAATCTCGATGCGTGGGTCGGCATCGCCGGCATGGTGTTCGGCTCCTATCTGTTTGCTCTGACGTCCAAGTTCAGCAGCGGCACAGTCAGCAAATGGGGAGATCGTGGCAAGCTGACTTGGCCCGAGTTGCTCAATGTTCCAAAAGGAGTGTTCGTCGCTATCGCCGCCCCAGTTCTCGTAGGGGTGCTGGTGATTTTGGAAATCCTGGCGACGCAATAAGTCGAGAAGCGAACGACTCGAAGTGGAAGGCAAATTGGATTGAAGTCATTCCCCGAGCAGGCTGGCGGAGACCAATCTGTCCCGTCGCACCTCGCCTTCACTCCCCTTGGTAAGACGCAGAGAGTTAATGACAGATATGAAAACAGCTGTGACTCACACCGAGCAAGACGGCAACGGGATAGCTTCATCTGCAATAGCGGAGGACGCATATCTTTTTGGGCCCGTCGTGGTCAAGATTCAGCAAGCCGAAAGGGTTTGGAAACTCACACCGCATGGCCAAACGCTGGGGGAAGGCATGGCCAAGGCCCGGCATGCACTAGTGGGCAAGACGGCAATTGAGATCGGCGTCGGAACCGGCGTTCATGCCATCGCTGCACTCAAACTCGGGGTGCGGGAGATTGATGTGACCGACATCGAGGCGGCCGCGTTAGAATCGGCTGCCCTAAATGCCACGCGAAATGGAGTCGCCTACCGCAAAAGCTGGGTGCAGGACTGGATGCGTTTCGAACCCGAGGAGCCTTACAATCTCGTGTTATGCAATCCACCGTTCTGCAAAGCGGGCAAACCCGATCGGCGATTCTTTATCCAATCACTCATTCAAGAGGCACCTCGATTTCTACGCCGCGGGGGACACCTCCTTTTCGTGCAAAGCAGCATGGCCAACTTCGCATTGACCGAACAAGAGTTATCAGACGCGGGGTTTTATTTCACGCCCGTCCATGAGACGCGGAAGCGATTTCGCGATTACTACTTCCAAGAACCGGGCTTCCTTGAGGAAAGCCGCCGAGTCAAAGATGGATTCGAGGAGATCGAGGGAACCTATGTCGAAACCCTGAGAGTCTATCTCTGCACGAAACCCTGAGACGCGGAAGACCCGCGTGGCGTATCACGGTGATTGAAGTTCATTTTCTCGTCATGGAGGAAGAAACGAACTCCAATTGGTCGATCAGATTTTGCATCTTGGTTCATGTGGAATGCATCGATGACTATCGTATTGGGCATTGTGAATGTGACAACGTGGCGTGATGTCGGGTTGGACCGGTGCTTCGCCATTGACGGAGTGTCCAAGCTCAACTTGACGGCGTGATTGATTTAGAAATAATAACCCCGTTGCCACAACCGACCTTTCTTTGGTGTGTTTGATGCTCCACGGTCTTGTTTCCATCCTGACACTGCTCGCGATGCTACTGCACGCCGCTTTCGGCTGCTGCTGGCATCATACGCACGCAGGATGCCAGACCGAGGGAATGAAGTGTGTCGCGGATCAGGAATCTGCGAACGACGCTCACGAACATCATGTGTGTTCCAATTCGCGTGACAAAGGGCACGGTCAACATTCGGAGACGGAAGAGAGCGGTCGTGCCGTCGGTGCTTCGTCGGTCACGTCCCATGAACAAGATGACCGTCACCACGAGCATGGCGGCTGCGACGAGGATAGTTGCAAGTACGTTGCCTCCAACGTTTTCAAGGTCCCCACGCCAGCGGATGGCTGCTGGATATTCGAGGGCTTTTCGACTGCAGACGTTCTAACTTCGCGTCTGGTTGTCGGGCTCCGCTGCGATCGTTGGTGGAGCAATTCTCTTCTGGTCTATGAGGCCGGCCCAAGCGTCCGCGATCTGACGCAAACGTGGCTCCTTTAAACGCAGTCTTCGCCTCTTTGACTGTCCGTCGAGCGTGTCGTTCCTCGGGGTTAATCTCTCCTCGGTCTTGACCGTCTCGAAATGACCTTGTGCGGTCTGGAATTCGTTTTCCGCTGCCGATGTCCGGGCTGTCTCTTTCTGGTTGCGAACCGGTGTGCTGCCGCACGCCTGTGTCGTGCCATCCCGTTCTTCCGTGGCGAAGGAGCTGATCGCCCATGCGTTTTCGATTTTCCAATCTCCCGCCTCAATGGCTGTATGCCGCGGGCAGTGTGGTGGCTTTGTTGGTCCTCTGGTTATTTAGCTCTTGGTGGCTGCCGCCGATCACGGATTTTGTCAATCCCCCGGAAGCGACCGCTGTTTCAGACGAGGAAGCCGACGCCCATGACGATGATCATGCCGGTCACGATCATAGTGGTCACGATCACGGGGAGCACGACACTGCTCACGAAGGTCATGACGAGTCCGAATCTCTGGCACTCTCGCCGCAGGCCCGCAAGAACATCGGCTTGAAAACCGGTGAGATCACGCTGACCGACTATGCAAGGTCGATCACGGTGCCGGCGATGGTCACAGATCGGCCTGGCGAAACCACGTTCAAGATGGCGGCTCCGTTGACCGGCGTGGTTACGGGCGTCTCGGTCGTTCGTGGCGAAGCGGTTCGCTCCGGCATGCTATTGTTCACGCTACGGTTGACGCATGAAGATTTGGTGCAAGCGCAAACCGAGTTTCTGCGGTTGCTCGGTCAACTCGATGTGGAACGCAAGGAGTTGGCCCGTCTGGAGAAGGTCAGCAGCGGGGCGATTGCCCGCAAGGTCGTGTTGGAGCGACAATACGAAGTCGACAAACTCGAAGCCCGACTCCGAGCACAGCGTGCCGCACTTCGACTACATGGATTGACGCAAGAGCAAGTCGAGAGCATCGGCCAGGGGCGGGACTTGCTCAGCGAAATCAAAGTCTCTGTTCCGTATCTGCATGATGATGAGTCGCTGCACGACGATTCGGAATCCCAAGCCCGACATCCTCAGCATTCGTTTCGGCAAGTCGCTGCCTATCAAGATGCCGCCGCGTTGCACGAAGACCTCAATACTCGACAGTTCGTGGTTCAAACACTGAATGTGCAAACCGGCGAAGCGGTCCAAGCAGGACAGACGCTGTGTGTGCTGGTCGATTACGAAACGTTGTACATCGAAGGCCGTGCGTTCGAGCAAGACGCCGATCAGATCGTCGAAGCGGCCAATCAAAACCGAACCGTCTCGGCGATCCCGGAAACTGTGGCAGGAACTCCCTCACCGATCGAGGACTTGGACATTGTCTATGTGGCCAACGAAGTTGATCGAGACTCAAGAGCCCTGCACTTCTACATCGGTCTACCGAATCAAGTTGTCCGCGATGCGAAGACTCCTCAAGGAAAACATTTCCTGACTTGGAAGCACAAACCCGGGCAGCGGATGCAGGTCCGTGTGCCTGTCGAGACTTGGCAGGATGTCATCACGTTGCCGGTGGATGCCATCGCCGAGGAAGGGCTTGAGACGTATGTGTTCGTCGAGAATGGCGACCATTTCGACCGTCGCCCGGTGCATGTGATGTACCGCGACCAGTTCGATGCCGTGATCGAAAACGATGGCTCCGTTTTCCCAGGTGACACTGTCGCTTTGACGGCTGCTCACCAGATGCAGATGGCTCTCAAGAACAAAGCTGGCGGCGCGGTCGATCCGCACGCGGGACACAATCACTAAAGGAGAGCCGACATGCTCAACGCCATTATTCGATTTGCTCTCCGGCAGCGGTTGCTTGTCATCGCGTTGGCTCTGTTCCTGATGGGATATGGTGGCTGGCAAGCGATGCACATGGGAATCGACGTTTTCCCCAACTTGAATCGTCCGCGAGTCGTCGTGATGACCGAAGCCCACGGTATGGCCCCGGAGGAAGTCGAGTCGCTGATTACATTCCCGCTGGAAACCGCCCTCAACGGTGCCAACGGTGTGCAGGCGGTGCGGAGTTCCTCCGGCGTGGGTGTCTCGGTGATCTATGTCGAGTTCGACTGGGGAACCGACATCTACACCGACCGGCAAATTGTCGCCGAACGCATTGCACTCGCCGAAGAGCGTATGCCGCCAGGAGTCAAACCGACGCTGGCCCCGATCTCTTCGATCATGGGCCAGATCACAATGCTGGGCATGTGGAGTGAATCTGGCGAGACCGATCCGCTCGAACTTCGGACACTCGCCGACTGGGTGGTGCGTCAAAGACTCCTAACGATTCCTGGTGTTTCACAAGTTTTCACGATGGGCGGCGGACGCAAGCAGTTTCAGGTATTGGTCGATCCCGATGATTTGCTGCGGTACGGCGTGACGTTACACGATGTCAAACAGGCCCTTATCAAGAGCAACCGCAACACCACTGGCGGCTATCTCGACGAACAAGGGCCAAACGAACTGTTGGTACGGGCGTTGGGTCGTGTGCAGACTGTCGAAGATTTGCAGAAGCTGGTTATCACCATCCGAGATGGACGACCGGTGGCACTTCAGGAGGTGGCCCGTGTGCAGGAAGGACCACAGGTCAAACGTGGCGACAGTGCGGCGTTCGTTCGCGAATCTGAGTCCGAGTTTACCGGTGGTCCGGCAGTCGTGCTGACGGTCAACAAACAGCCCAACGCCGACACCCGCGAAGTTACCGATGCTATCAACGAGGCCCTTGCCGATCTTGAAAACTCATTGCCGGATGACATCCATATTGAGACGACTTACTCGCAACGTGCATTTATTGATCGAGCGATTCACAATGTCGTCGAAGCACTAGCCGATGGCGGCATTCTGGTGGTCGTGTTGCTGTTCATCTTCTTGATGAACTTCCGCACGACGTTTATCACGCTGACCGCGATTCCACTCTCGCTGACAATGACCGCCTTGATCTTTGCGGCCTTTGGATTTTCGATCAACACCATGACGCTCGGCGGGCTCGCCGTCGCTATTGGGGAACTCGTTGACGATGCGATTGTGGACGTGGAAAATATCTTTCGCCGACTGCGAGAGAACATCCACAAGCCGCAGGGAGAGCAAAAGAATCCATTGCTGGTCGTGTTCCAAGCCAGCGCGGAAATCCGCAACTCGATCGTCTTTGGAACAGTGATCGTCGTACTAGTGTTCGTGCCGTTGTTCGCGCTTTCTGGAATGGAAGGCCGGCTATTCGTGCCGTTGGGCATGGCCTATATGGTCTCACTGTTGGCGTCGCTGTTCGTATCGCTGACGGTCACGCCGGTGCTGTCATATCTGCTGCTAGGTCGCAAAGGGATTTGGCCGTTCGTCTCCCCGCTGCTGGCCTTTGGGATCTCGGCGGCAGTGTTCTACTGGGTGCTGCCGCGGATTGCCGACTCGGCGGAATCGCCGGGGTTGTCTCCATCAAACCCGCTGTTCTGGACGCTGGTCGCGACCGTGCCGATCTGGTTGTTGATCTTGCTGGCCGACTGGTTTGGTGGCGGCGAGAAAGAAGGGGTGTTTCTACGCACGCTCAAGTGGATCGCCGGTGTGGTCATCCACTTAAGTACGCGGCTGGCAATTCCCATCCTGATTCTCGCGACTCTCGGAGTGACCTGGGCGGGTATCACAATGAGCCGGTTGGAAAGCGACTTCCTGCCGCCGTTCAACGAAGGAACCGTGCAGCTTAATGTCGTATTGCCACCGGGGACTTCGCTCAGCACGTCCAACGAGATTTCGGAGTCTGTCGAAGACCGGCTCAAACAAATTGACGCGATCGTTGGCTTTGCTCGTCGCACTGGTCGGGCCGAACTCGACGAACACGCCGAGGGCGTCAACGTCAGTGAGTTCATCATCGACATCGATCCCAAAACCGAGCAGTCCCGTGAGGAAATCCTCGAAGAACTTCGGGAAGCGATGGCCGATATCCCTGGCATCGTCACCGCCGTCGAGCAACCACTCGCTCACTTGATTTCCCATATGCTTTCCGGCGTGAAAGCGGAAATCGGCATCAAACTCTATGGCGATGACCTGGACGTACTGCGGTCGAAAGCGAAGGAGATGGAAGCCCTGATCCGGGGCGTGCCAGGTGTGACTGACTTACAGGTCGAGCAACAAGTGGTCATTCCTCAACTCCGAATTGAAGTCGATCGCGATAAGCTCTTGCTCTATGGCCTGACACCGGATGATGTCAACGAGTACGTCGAAACCGCGATGAATGGTGATGTCATCTCGGAAGTGCTGATCGGTCAACGTACATTCGATTTGTTCGTGCGATTTGATGAACCGTACCGTGAAGACTTGGACAAACTGCGGCGACTGTCTGTCGAACTGCCCGATGGCGGGACCACTCTGCTCTCATCGGTTGCTAAGATTTACCGCTCGGGCGGACCGAATACGATCAATCGCGAGCAGGTTCGTCGGCGGATTGTGATTCAATCCAACGTCGCCAATCGCGGCTTGGTCGATGTGGTGCAAGACATTCAAGAGACACTCAAGAATGTCGATTTGCCGCCGGGCTACTTCCTCGAGTACGGCGGGCAGTTCGAGAGTCAACAGTCGGCGTCACGCACGCTCGTCGTGTTGTTCGCGATCTCGCTGACCGGCGTGTTCCTCGTGCTCTACACAATGTTCCGTAGCGTGAACTTTTCGCTGCAAGTCATGGCAGCCTTGCCGATGGCGTTTATCGGTTCGGTGATAGCTCTCGTGCTGACCGACCAGACGCTGACCGTCGCCGCAATGGTCGGTTTCATCTCCCTCGGCGGTATCGCCTCACGGAACGGGATTCTGTTGCTAAACCATTACCTCCATCTTGTGCAATACGAGGGGGAAGGTTGGACTCGGTCGATGATCGTCCGTGCCGGCCAGGAACGCTTGGCTCCGGTGCTGATGACGGCACTGACCTCCGGCATTGGATTGCTGCCGCTGGCGACTGCTGCGGGCGAGCCAGGTAAGGAAGTGCTGTATCCGGTGGCGACGGTGATCATCGGTGGTCTTGTCAGCAGCACGCTGTTGGAGTTCTTCGTCCGTCCCGCTTTGTTCTGGACTTTCGGACGCGGCGTCGGTGAGAAGATCGTCAGTGAAGCTCGCCAAGAGGTCCCGCTCGTTGAAGAAGCTCAGATGCATTCGGCGGTATAACCACCTTGCGATCGGGCTTGAAGAACGGCTCCGGCCCAACCATTTTGAAGTCCTTTGAAGAAGGAACTGACTATGTTCGCAACACGGAAGTTTCTGACTCCTCTGTCGAACGCTTTATTTCGGTCGCCTTCGCTATGACTATGCCGACGTGCTGATCTCTAAACTCAATGGCGGAAAATCTCGCTGAATTCCCGCTCGAAAACATAACTCGGAACAGTGGTACCGAACCGGTGGCTTCGACACGAGTCGTCATCATGAATGCCTACTGCAACCGAACCGAACGCTCGCCCGAAACTGGTTCAGGCGAATTCCATCGACTTTAACTGACAACGATCACCGCAAACGACTAGGAACATATTCATGCGATTCCCTCACACAACTTTCGCACTCCTTTTGACGTTGACGGCCTCTCTCACATTCATCGGCTGTACGAACCAGGAGGAGAAACCTGACACGCAGGAAATCCCGGATAATCCCCCGCCCGCACCATCCGGAAGCAAAGATGCCCATCCGACGAGAGGCCCGCATCATGGCCGTCTGATCGAACTCGGCAAAGAGGAATACCACGGCGAACTCCTTCACGACGAAGACACAGACGCGGTCACCATTTACTTGCTTGATGGCTCAGCCAAGAACACTGTGCCGATCGACGCCGAGGAGGTCACCGTCAATGTGTCGCGCGGTGGCAAGCCGAAGCAGTTCGAACTGAAAGCCCAACCGGTCAAGGACGATCCGGACGGCCAATCGTCCCGGTTCTTCTCCGACGACAAAGAACTTGGCGAACATCTCGACGAAGACGGAGCCAACGCCCGTTTAGTCGTGAAGATTGGCGGCAAGTCCTATAACGGTGAGATATCACACGAAGACCACGGACACCAACATTGACAGTTGCGTCTGATCGAGGCAGGTACCCGTCTGCCCGCGGAGCGGTGGAGGAAACCAAGACTACGCTAACGAACAATCGTTTTTCGTCATCGACTTCCCGCTTGAGTTTTGCTAGCGAACTTCTCATGGAGCGTGCGAAGGGATGTGATCACCATCTTCAGATCTCCGACGACCACGAATGAGCGAAAGGAATACTCACTCGGCTTGACGCCGTTTGCGTCACGGACGCGGAACACGCAGTTCCATTTGACGACCTTCGCGTGTGGAAAGCGAAACCGCCCGTAGCCAGCCCGTTCGTAGCCCGGTGACGGTTGATCGGGCGAGAACACGCCCATGGCATGCGAACCGCTTTCCGTCGAGAACACCACCGGACGCGATTGTTCGCCGGGACCATCAGAAAGCGGATCCAGTTCGCGGGTCTTTGGACTGAAGCTCCAGAACTTTTTGAACTTCGCAGGCATATAGCCCGTGACAGCTTCGAATTGAGCATAAGTGTGCTTTTCGCCGATCGGCATGCTGAACGTGACATCATATTGAATCACGTTTGGCAGACCGTCGTAGCCGATTTGCACCCGCTTAATGAGAAGATGGTTCGAGAGAACTTCGGTATTTTTTGCCGGATGACCTGCGGACTTTTGACCGGGAGTTAGCCAGAAGGCCATTTGTGATGTCGTTTGCAGAGCGTCCTTGGTGGTGACGATGTGAAGCAGTCGGCTGGTGGAAGTCTCACCTTTTCCGTCTTGTCGGGAGCCGGCTTCAGTCGGATTGAATGTCTCGCCGGTGAACTTGGTCCCGCAGTCGAAGTTCGCTGCTGACTGAAGCTGCCGCCCGTGGTCGAAACTGTCGATAAACTCCTGGCCATTCCACGTCAGTGAGTGAATCGCACCCGCCAACCGGGATGTGGTCGTAATCACAATTTCCGAAACCCCTGCGGAAGCCCGAATCACCGTATGCCCCTCGGACAATTCGGTCTTGGCGGATTCCTCTGCTGCGATGGAACGAAAAGCGATGCCAGTCCCAATCAAAGCGACCGCTGCGAAGAAAAACACGATTCTCATGGAAGTGGTATTTCGAAACTAGTGTGGTCAGGGAGCTGTTACGCCTGGGAGACAGACCGCCGATTAACGTTGTTCCTAACGGCTCAGATCCAGCCCGTCAATGGCGTTGTTCAAAACCGGACATGCTACGACTACCGAATGCTTTTTCATTTCGAGGGAACCCTGGGAAAGGTCGTCGTCGAACTGAAGTAGGACGATAGCCGATACAATCGCTTGTGGATTTCCAAATCCGTTGCGAACGAATCAACCGCGACTGATTTCCCAGCCGAGTCAGTCCACGATACAATCTCATCTTGCAGGCGATGCTAGTGAGCATCGCTAATCCCGTCTTGCAGGACAACAATGCAAGTGCGATACGGGAGTGCGGAGCAATAACCGGACGCGTTTCGATCATAGCGATTGAAACGCGTCCTTTTGATGCTCTCCGCATTGAAATCGTTGCACAATTCCCGGCAAGGTCTTTCCCAGCCGTGAAGGCAGCGACACCAATATGGCAACAAAAGGGTCTGCCAGATGAAATTGCAATCGTTGATCGTCTTCTGTGTCAGCTTCAGCTCGATGCTGATCGCTGCGAGTCACGCCGCAGAACCAATCGATATCGGCTCGCGACGCGAACTGCTGGTCGATCATCATCTCATCGCACGCCTCGATGGTGTGCGGTTAGAGCTGCATCGACCAACTCGGCGTGAAGTTGTCTTTCGCAGCGATGCCGCTTGGGAGGGAAACGGCAGCGCGTATCAAAGTGTCGTTCACGATGGCGATCGTTTCCGAATCTATTACCGGGGCGGCCATCATCCGAATTCGAAAGCCTACAAAACGAGCAAGAATTCCTGGGAGACTCTCTGCGTAGCCGAGAGCAAAGACGGCATCCACTGGACGCGTCCCGAATTGGGCATCATCGAATTTCAGGGGTCCAAGAAAAACAATCTCATCCTTGATAAAGCCATGGTGAGCGAATTTAAAGGCAGTCCTGCGCACACCGCCGTTTTTCTAGATACGAACCCTGATTGTCCAAAGTCGGAACGTTACAAGATCGTGATCGTTGGTAGCAAACCACGCGGTCTCTACTTAATGGTCTCCGCGAACGGAACACACTTTCAACTGAAGAGCAAGAAACCGTTCGTCACCCACGGCGCGTTCGACTCGCAAAACCTGATGTTCTGGGATTCCGTGGGGGGAGTTTATCGTGAGTATCACCGCGCTTTTGACAACGACGTTCGCGGCATTATGACTGCTGCCTCGGAAACTCCGGACAGTTTTCCCCATCCGCAGTGGCTCAAGTATCCCGATGCGACCGAGCAAGCACTGTATACCAACCAGATTCAACCGTACTTTCGCGCTCCCCATATTCTGATGGGGTTTCCCATGCGATACAATGATCGGGGTTGGTCGCCATCGATGAATCAACTTCCCGGCTTGGAGGAGCGGCAGTATCGTTCCAAGCAAAGCCAACGTTATGGCACGGCGGTGACTGACGCCGCATTCATGACCAGCCGCGACGGACTGACATTTCACCGTTGGAGCGAGGCCTTCATTCGACCGGGCCCATCGCGAAAAGATACGTGGGTTTACGGAGACAATTTCATCTTCTGGGGAATGGTTCCCACGAAGTCGCACTTGGAAGACGCGCCTGATGAAATCTCGCTGTACGCGACGGAAGGTTACTGGGAAGAAAACGCGACAAGCTTCCGACGCTATACTCTCCGCATGGACGGCTTTGTCTCGGCCCAAGCACCGTTCAGTGGCGGCGAGTTGTTGACGAAGCCGTTGAAGTTCGACGGCTCGCAACTGGAATTGAACTTCTCGACCTCCGCGGTCGGCAGCGTGCGAGTCGAAATACAGGACGGTGATGGCAAACCGATTCCTGGTTTCGGACTCGCTGATTGCAACGAGCAATTTGGCGACGAACTTGATCGAGTTGTTTCCTGGAAAAGTGGAACTGATGTTAGTCAGCTATCTGGGAAAACAGTGCAATTGCTTTTTGAATTGAAGGACGCAGACCTTTACGCATTCCAATTCACCGATGGAGACTGAACACAAATTGAACAACGCCACTAGCGTCGCTTGGTTGTCTATTGGCGAAGAGTCGATCAATATCGGCAGGCGAATCGAAATGCGTTACTTCAAGTTTCTGCAATGAGAACGACATGAAAACATTGTTAAAGCATCTCCTGTTACTGGCGATTGCAATTTCCCTCACCAGCGGCTACGCAGTCGCTGGTGAGTGGAAAGCTGGAGTGGCCCGTGCTGTGATTACTCCAGAGACGCCGGTCTGGCTAGCGGGATACGGAACGAAACGGGCACCCGAAGGGAAAATCCATGACCTGTGGATGAAGGCTCTCGCACTCGATGACGGCGAAGGAAACCGAGTCGTGATGATCACGAGTGACTTTCAAGGCGTGCCCAAAACCATGAGCGATCGTGTGTTTGTGCAACTCGATAAAGAGTACGGGTTGCAGCGGCAGCACATCATGTTCACGTTTTCGCATAATCACTGCGGGCCGCGATTAGGGGACGACCTGATTGACTATTATCCGGTCGAAGCGGCCCAAGAACAGCTTGTCAGCGAGTACACCGATCGGATGGTGACACGCACGGTGGAACTCGTCGGTGAAGCGTTGTCCCGATTGGCTCCGGCGACGCTGCAACAGGGAATGGGAAGTACCTCGTTTGCGGTGAATCGGCGGAACAATCGCGAAGCTGATGTGCCCAATCTGCTGGCTCGCGGCGAACCGTTGCGAGGCCCCGTTGACCATTCCGTTCCCGTGTTGACGGTCACGCGACCTGATGGAAAACTGGATGCCGTCCTGTTCGGGTATGCCTGCCATCCCACGACTCTCAGCTTTCGTCAGTGGTGTGGCGACTACCCTGGCTTTGCCCAGATTGAAATTGAGAAAAAGTATCCCGGTGTAACGGCGATGTTCGTCAACACCTGTGGCGGAGATCAGAACCCACTGCCTCGCCGCAAAGTCGAACTCTGTGAAAAGTATGGGCGGATGCTAGCCGTTGCAGTCGAAGAGACGTTGGAGCAAAAACAGTCTCTGAAACCAGTCACGCCAAGAATTCGAACGGCATTCGAGATTGCGGAACTGCCGTATCTGAAAGTCGTGACCAAGGAAGAATTACAAGAACTCACAAATGACACCCGCGCGTTACGTGCTCGCTGGGCGAAACGTCTGCTCAAGAAGCTGGATGACGGTCACAAATTTGAGTCGGCATATCCGTATCCGATCCATGCCTGGCAACTTGGAAATGAGATGCTCGTGATCGGCATGGGGGCCGAGACTGTTGTCGATTACGGACTGCGTTTCAAACGCGAATTCGGCCCCGGCACTTGGGTCTGCGGTTATGCGGACGACATGATTTCGTACATCCCCTCACGACGAGTCTGGGAGGAAGGCGGCTATGAAGGCGGTTACAATCTGTACGAATATGGTCGTCCGGCGTTTCGCTGGCGTGGCGACATCGAAGACCGAATCGCAAAGTCAGTCCACAAGCTCGTCAAGCAAGTGCGAAACTGAATGACAGCTCTGGACGATGATCATAATCAGTTTTCAAGTGGTCGTCTTCGTCGTTATCGCCCTTCTTAATTCTGACAGAATGCAGTGAGCTGATTCGCTAACTCTTCGATTGCTTGTTCAAGCGTTGCGAAGGTCGAAGCGGCTTCGGTGATTTGCTCGGTGTTACCCATGGTTTCAAGCTCTTGAGCTAGTTCAACGACCTGGATCGCTGCGAGCGCTCCGGCGGCGCCCTTCAAAGTATGAGAGGCACGACCGATCGCTGTGGGATCGGCCTGCGAAACCGCCTCTTCGACTTCCGTCATTAGTTTCGGATATTCTTCCAGAAAGGCTTTGATGATCTCTTTCATCAACTCAACGTCACCATCGACGGTTTCCATGGCACGGGCGTGATCGAAGGCCGATACGGCATCCTCCAATTGAACGGCATCGATTGGATTTGCTGCGGTCGCATGGTCCGTGTCAGCCAACGAGAGTTTCAGCGGTGACTTTGTCTCCGCCGAATCTCGAATTGGATAACTTTCCACCATTTCAAAGAGTTCACTCGGTTGCAGTGGCTTTGAAATATACCCATCCATGCCGGCAGCGATGCACCGCTCGCGATCCCCCTTCATGGCGAAAGCCGTCATGGCAACGATTGGAATTCGTCCGCCAGTCTGCTGCTCGCGTTTGCGGATGGTCTGTGTTGTCTCGAACCCGTCCATCTCCGGCATCTGAACGTCCATCAGAATAATATCGAATTCCTGTTGATCTAATGCGTGAATCGCCTCTTTGCCGTTCCCTGCGACAATGACACGATGCCCCCGTTTTTCCAGGAGCTTGACCGCGAGTTTCTGATTCACGGCATTATCTTCGGTTAACAGAATTTGCATGCTTTGCTGATTGGCATCGACCTGCGAATGGCTTTTCGGCGACTGCTTGTGCGTCTCTGCTGGTTCGCTTTCAATCGCGGTGAGGATCGCATTCAAGAGTTCGGACCGCTTGACCGGCTTCGTCATGTATGCAGTGAGCCCTAATGATCGACACCGCTCGGCATTCTCGTGGCGATCAGCAGAGGAGAGCATCATCATGGTCGACGGGTGAAAACCGGGCCGCTTGAGAATTTCCTGAGCCAGCATGAAGCCATCCATCTCGGGCATCATGTTATCCAACAAGACGATCCGAAAAGGGCTTCCCTGATCAAGGGCTTCCTCGATCGCTTTCAAGGCCTCGGGACCGCAGGTGACGGCCGTCGGTTTGAGACCCCAATTGGAAAGGACCTCCACGAGAATGCGGCGGTTGGTGGCATTATCGTCGACCACCAAGACTCGCAGGCCTTTGATCTCGGATAGTTCCTGGGGGACTTGTCGAGCTGGCGGCGATGTGGAGAGTCCGAAGCGGGCGGTGAAGTGAAATGTACTCCCCTGGCCCTCTTCACTCTCGACCCAAATGCGTCCGCCCATCATCTTCACAAGCTGAGAGGAAATCGCCAAACCTAAACCAGTCCCTCCGAACTTACGCGTCGTCGACGGATCGACTTGTGAAAAGGCTTGGAACAGAAGGCCGAGTTTCTCGGCTGGAATTCCGATGCCAGTGTCTTTGACGCTGAAATGAATGCAGACGTCTGAGTCGGACTGTGTTTCCTTCTCGACGCGAACAACGACTTCACCTTCGCCGGTGAATTTCACCGCATTCCCGATCAAGTTGACAATAATCTGCCGCAATCGGCCGGGGTCGCCCACGAGTGAATCTGGAACGTCCGAAAGGACATGACACGCGAGTTCCAACCCCTTGGTGTGAGCCCGAAGTGCCAGCGTGGTGACGGTGTCGTCTAGGTGCTCACGAAGATTGAAATCGATCGGATCTAGATCAAGTTTGCCAGCTTCAATCTTGGAGAAGTCGAGGATGTCATTGATGACTGCCAAGAGGTAATCCGCCGACGATTTGACCATCTCCAGGTACTCGCGTTGTTCCGTGGAGAGTCTGGTATCGAGAGTCAGTTCAGTCATGCCAATGATGCCATTCATTGGCGTCCGAATCTCGTGACTCATGTTCGCCAAAAACTCGCTTTTCGCTTGATTCGCACTCTCGGCGGCTTCCTTAGCGTCTCGCAGCATCACCTCGGCTCGTTTGCGGTCATCGATGTCGGTATGGATTCCCACCCATTCGCGAATGGTTTTATCGTCTCCGAGAATTGGCACAGCGCGAACTAGCATATGACGGTATGTGCCATCGAACCGTCGAAGCCGATGTTCGACTTCATAAAGCGAGCGTTCGGCGACTGCAGTTGACCAAACTGCGGCGGTGTTTGGGCGATCGTCGGGATGAACAGCGTTGAGCCAACCCCAGCCTTTGAGTTCATGGAAACTCTGCCCTGTGAATTCGCTCCATTCAGATTGTTCTGTTTCAAACTCTCCTGAAGCGGGCGTGTTCCAAACGATGGCCGTCGTCGCCTCCACCAATGATCGGTAACGTTCTTCCTCGCGTTTCCGCTCGTCGGCTTCGAAAAGAAGTGTTTCGGTGGCCGTTTGCAGTTCCCCAGTTCGTTCCTCGACGCGTAATTCCAACTGAGCATTCAACTCCCGAACCTCGGCTTCGGCCTGCTGTTGCTGAGCGATATAGCTTTGGATCCCAGCCGCCATACTTTCCATATCGCGTGCAAGATCGCCGAGTTCGTCTCTAGATCGCACGTCGATGGTTTCAATTGGTTCGCGATTTGCAATGCGTGTTGCGGCGTCTTTGAGAACTTGAATCGGATGAACAATCTTGCGAGCAATGATCAGACCGATGCTACCGACAACCAATGTCATCAACATAATTACAGCCCATGAAATCCAGAACACGCGATGGTATTGAGTCGTTGCACTTTGATACGCAGATTCGGCATTCTGGATCCTAGACTGCATCCACTTGTTGAGTCGATCGTTGACTTCTCGGAATTGTTCGCGTTCTGCCCCAATTGCATTGATGAAAGCCTCCTCTCGATAACGCAGCCGAGCGTTTTCGACAGTGAGATCTTTGAGGGCTTTGTACTTCCCCCAACTATCTTCCAGCTGTCGAAATGCTTCAACTTCATTCGGGTCGTCTTCGGGCACCTTCCACTCGCGGAGCGTCTGATCGATTTGCTGAGTCAGTAGGGTTTGCCGTTCGATCAGTTCATCACGAAAGGTGGGATTCGGAGCCATTACGATCGAAAGCGACAACTGGCGGAGTTCGTTCAACGGGTTCGTGATCTGCAGTGAACCGTCTCGGAAGTCTTCGGCCGTCTGATAGACTTGATTCACCCATTGGAAAGTCAATGCGGTATTCGAAATCCCATACAAGCCCAATCCCACAAATGCCACCACAGCGGTGCCGACGAGCCACATGAGTTTGATCAATACGCCGTGGTTCTTCATTTTCATTGTCTCGGCTAACGAACGTTGACCCGTAGAATTCGTACTGGTTCTTGCAACGATGAAGGGTAAGTTGATCCCGGCGGTCTGACAGACCAGTGCTGGTCGGTGACCTCAATTTTCCAGAGCGGAATCGAAGCCATTTTATAAGGATGAAAAACAACTTCCTTGTTGATTGCAAAGACTTTGTTCGGCGTTGGAACGAACAACATATAGGCTCGATCGTAGGCTCGTTGCATGATCTTCGAGCAGACATCAGGAAACGCCGGATCATCAACGGCAATCCGGAACATTTCATCAACGTATTCGTTCATCACTGGATCCGGCGATACGGTACTCCAGACATTGTTTGTGCGAAACACTAGAAAAGTCGAGTACGGATGATTGAAGTACCAGTCGTCATTTCCCCAGACAAGGAGATCCCAGTCAACATCGTTCTCACCCGCGTTCGTTTTCAGTAGAGCCTCGAACACTTCCTTTTCACTTTTTTTAATGTTGATATCTAGATTGACTCCGACACGACTAAGTTGCGTCTCGATGCCTCGCCATAATGGTAAGAAGCGATCTTGGGTGACGACTTTCAAGTTTAATCCTTGGAGGATCGTTCTAAGGCGAGCTTGTGTTTTCGTGTCATAGGGATTGTGGTGTTTCGAAACTGGCAGAAGGCGATTGGAAACTTCGCGGACACCGGGGAAATAGGGTGAGATTGGAGAGAGACGGCCTTCATCTTCATAGACGAAATGCAAAATGTTCTGTTGATGCAACGCCTCGTTCAAGGCCCGGCGGACCGTTAGATTTTTGAGAAGCGGATTCCCTGTGATCATATTCATGTGGATGGCGATGTTGTCCGTCGACGGTGTTATCACCAGCTTGCTAAACGGCGCTATGATCGTTTCCACTTTGTCCTCAGGAGGCGTCAAGGTAATGTCTAGCTGACCTTCCTCGTAGAGAACCATCCGCTTGGCGTCGAGCGTATCAAGTTCCGTGTAGACCGTAACCGTTTCGATCTTGGGATATTCGGGGTCCCAATAGTAGGGGTTCGCCTTCAAAACGGCTTTTGCAGTATGGCGGTCTCCTTCGATGTAACCTTCGGTTAGAACATAAGGCCCGAGACCGTAGGGACCGGGCATTGACAGGTTCGGACAGTTGGCTTTGCCGTTCCATCCGCCGGGATTCAACCTTAGGTAGTCTTCGGAATAAAACTGCATCCACATGGCATCGTTCATAAACGAGCCGTATTCCTCCGTCAGATGAAACCGTACGGTGTAATCGTCAATTTTCTCACAGTGGTCGAAAACCTCGTCGATCTTGCTGTATTTCACAGGAGCTTTCTTGAAATACTCCATGTTCAAAACAACCGAGTCCGCGTTGAATGCGGTTCCGTCTTGGAACTTCACGCCTTGTCGCAAGCGAAATTCGTAGGTCGTTTTGTCGATCAGCTGATGATCGACCGCCATGTCATATTCCCAGCCACGGGGTTCGTCCGACGGTTTGATCAACGCTCCATTGATAGCATGTGAGGTGTAAAGATACGGCAAGCTTGGGAGAAAGACTTTGAGATGGGAACCCTTGACCAAACCGCGGGGAACTCGCTGGGGGGCATCATCGTTCCTGAGAATGACTGGTCGAATCGTGCTGTCCTGTCCCCAGATAGAGGCGTTCGCGAATATCACCAAGGAGGCGTTAAGAATCAGGACGAGATGCCAATGACGGTACACAACGCGAAACATGGCCTGCCTCGACTTTTCGACGAATGTCGTTTCTGAAAGTGCGAAATGCTTTGCGAGTTGTCGAAGTACCAGGATACCATGACGACCCCGTCTGGCTCTCCAATTCGATTCAAAAAATCGAAGTTTTCTTGGACTTGGCGAATTGGGAGCGAGAGTCAATCGTGCCGAACGTCTCGGATTTGGTGGGCAACGTAGAGGTGCCGTCTCCGATTCTCAAGCTCGCCCCCTGAGGATCACGGAACGGAGCCGTTCCCGGCCGCAGACCTTTCGGGAGTCCTGTCCCAGACCGGAAGAGTCCTCACGGAATGGATCTCGATTGACGTGCGGACACGATCGTTCCGCAGCCAAGCGAGTTCACATCAGCGTCCTGATCCGATCCGCTTGCCAGAACCGCCAATAAGTCTTTGGGTAAGCCCCCCTTCAGAATCAGTTTGCGTAGAAATTCAGTGAGTTGCCGACGTGGACCCAAACAGCGTCGCTGTCCGGTCGCGTTGTACGGCTCTCGGTACGCATCGTCTTACTCGGCCGATGTCGTGTTATTTGGGGTTCAACCCCAGCTTGGCTAGGAATTTATCTGTTAAGGTCATGGTGTCGAAGTACAGTTCTTTGTCTTTCATGAGGTATCCGTGTTTACCACCCTCGTGAGCCGCCAGTTCACACCGATTACCCGCCTTGTGCATCGCATCGCGAAACGCTTCAGCACCGGCAAATGGAGTGACCGTGTCTCCGGTGCCGTGGAAGATCAACGTTGGTGGAACCTTTCCGCGGACTTGGTGGGCTGGTGAGAGTTCCCGCCAGCGTTTGCCGATCTTGGCGTTGCCGTACCCTGCCGGAGACGTGTCGATCACGGGGAATAGCAGCACGAGGGCATTGGGAGTGGAGGAAACTTCCGTCGACTCCCTCGGCTCGTCGACACCGTCAAACAAAGCCGTCCCGACAGCCACGTGTCCACCAGCTGATCCTCCGCTAACAATGATTTTATCCGGGTCAATTCCAAGGGACTCAGCATGAGATCGGACAAACCTGACCGCGGAACGGCCATCCTTGACGCAATCGAACACGGTCGTGCCCTGTTTCAAGTTGAGCAGCCGATATTGCACGCTAATGCCGACCATTCCCTTCAGACGAAAATAATCCGCGAAAGGAGCCATACGCCCCGGTTCACCCCCCGTCCAGCCTCCACCGTGAATCACGAGAAAACAGGGCCGTCGATCTGTGGGTTTCCAGTTCAACGGCTCGTAGATATGCAAGTATAGTTCTCGTCCCCCGGCCTTCTTGTAGACCATCAACCGATCAGCTGTGAGCTTTGCTGCCATCTTCCCGACGGCGTCACTTCGTCCCGTTCTTCGTCCGCGGGGCTTTTCAACGGAAGCATGTTGAGTGATGAACTCCACGATGGGGCTGGGGTCATCCAAGCTATGCGGATGGTGTCCGACGCCCGGCTTGGCAATGAGCGTGATATCACCACCAAACTTCCGATAACGCTCGGCCAGGACCCCCGTGTTTTCTTCCCACGGAACCACTTCATCAGCGTCTCCGTAGACATGCAGTAAGGGGACGTCTGCCGCAGCAAGCGGAGCAAGATTGTCAATTGGATTTTTATCGTAAGCGATAGCTTCCGCATCGTCTTTGAAGCCATACCGCTGCAGGACGAGCTTCCAATCACGCGGGCTCCCTTTGCCAGCCCCTTTGCCGCCTGGCCAACTCTTGAAATCGCAAACCGGCGCGTCTCCATAGATGCACGCCACTTGGTCAGGATTGGCAGCGGCCCAGTTGTAACAGTACAGGCCACCCCGACTCAGGCCGACCAGTGCCGGCTTCTCGGCGAGTCCATATTTCTGCGTGAGTTCTTTATAGAACGTATCCCAATGAGCAACAGCTTCGGGAGCGCCGAGCATGTCGGGAACTCGCAAGTAGGCGATATGAAACCCCTGCTTCAACAGAGCAATATCCGGTGCCGGTTTGTGACCAAAGAATTCACCGTGCCAAACCCACGGCCGCCCCGGTGCAGACTCTTTCGGCGCAACAACCAATGCCGATTTGCCATCGACTTCGAAATCGTATCGCGAAAAACCATGCCAATCCTTCGGTTGACCAGGAAATGCAGCCGGACTCGATTCGTCAGCAAGACACGGTATCGTGATTGTCAATATGATGACTAGCAATAGACAATTCTTGAGTTTCATGGTTGTCCAAAGACACTGATCGATCATTCGATTCGACTTTCTAAAATTCCTGCTGGAGAAAGGGCTCGCTGTTACGTATCGGGCGTGCTCTTTCCGTTCCTACGAAATCGTCTTGTAACTATCGTTATTTCGACACGAACAACCACGTAAAACATGCGACGACGCCTGATCATACCGAAACAAGCATTGGAAATCAGCCGCGGGAACCAATGCGCCGGATCATGTTGCTCGCCCGTAGTGTGTCCAAGGGGATTAACACTTCTGATCGGCTAGTGTCGCTCGATTCGTTCGAGCGGTTTCCCGTTACGATGTGAATTTGACCGCTTGGCGTGTTTCTGCCGCTGCGTAGATCCCGAAGACCGTTCGCAGTGTGTTCAGCGATTCCTGTGTCGTGATCGGCGGCGGAGTATCATGGGCAATCGCAGAGATTGCGCGGGTCACGAACGGCGTGTAACCGCGGGGTTCAGTCGCCTGATCGAAACTCTGAATTTGCTTCGCTTTTGGTCCTGACGACTCGTACCAGACCAGCTTCGGCGTCCCTATGGAATCAAGATTGAGCCAGCCTTTGGAACCCCAGATTCGAATCTGTGTGTGATATCCGGCATCCAGGTAGTAGCCCGAGTTAATCGTTCCGACAATGCCATCTTCGAATTTCAACGTGGCGACCGCCGAGTCTTCGACATTGATCGGTTGGCCACCAACATTGGCGATCATTCCCGTCACTTCAGCGATCTGGGAGTCCGTGAGATACATCGCCAAGTCGAGCCAATGAATACCCAGCCAGATGAGATGTCCGCCACCAGAACGTTGCCGATCGGCAAACCAGGACTGGTGATAACTCTCGCGAGTCAGCCGTGTCTGGTCGGCTACGATGTGCATGTCGATACTGTAGACACTTCCAATCCGTTTTTGACGAATCATCCTGCGGGCGGCCAACGATTCCGGATTCACGCGATTTGCAAACGCCAGCATCAATTGGAGGTGCTTTGACTCCGCCAGATTCGCGAGCTTTTCAAACTGTTCGATCGAAGTACAACCGGGCTTTTCCGAAAAGACGTGGGCCCCGGCTTCCAATGCCGCTTCGATAACGGGAGGGGCCAGGACTGCTTCCATCGAGATGAGGCAGAACTTTGGTGACTCTTCTTTGAGCAACTTGGCGTAACTCGTATACGTTCGCGTCAGTTTGCCACCGAGTGCCTTTTCAGCCGACGCTTTCCATCGCTCGTCCGGATCAGCCAACACAACTTCATCGCAATCGTCCGCAACTGCGAGTGCCGATAGGTACGCACTTAAATGGGCACCTCCGGCATGTGTCATTAGTGCGACCTTCATCGTTGTTCTCCCATTTGTTCTACAAACAATTTCGACTGGCAGTCCTTTGCCATTCTCCAAAAAAGTCGAATGGTTAAAAGTTGGCTGATGCCTACCAAACAGCTTAACAACCTAGGTAGCTCTGTTGAATCTGGTCTTAGGGGGAGTTTGTCATGTTGTTGAGGTATATGAACAGAATTCCCCGGGTGACGACGTTTGCGATCGACCTTTATTCTGCTCGACCAAAAGCCACGGTGGCGACTCAGAATGTGTGTTCTTGATGAATCACGCGTGCTTGGTTGGAGAAGCACCTCCAAACGGGTAGATTGGCAAGAGACCATCGATTCACCGACACCATGCTTGAGAAAGGCGCATACTTATGTCCAACGCACCGACCCCAACCTCGTTGCATCTTTTCGGCCTGGATGAACTCCAAAAACGCTGGGGGTGGTTCCTCGGCTTGGGCATTGTTTTGATTCTGCTTGGGACGATCGCGCTCGGAGCATCCGTCTTGATGACTCTCGCGACAATGGTGTTTATTGGTTGGTTGATGATTGTCGGTGGGATTGTGGAAGTTGTTCACGCTTTCGGCATCAAGAATTGGGGCGGTTTCTTCATTGATCTGTTGACCGGGATTCTTTACACCGTTGTCGGTTTTCTCATCGTGGCCAATCCAGGTGCAACAGCGGTCACGTTAACGTTACTGATTGCGATGTTCCTAATCTTTGGTGGTCTTTTTCGAATCGTTACGGCGATTATCGTTCGGTTTCATAATTGGATTTGGCTGTTGCTGCACGGGGTCGTCAACGTCTTGTTGGGTGTCCTCATTTGGCGTCAATGGCCGATTTCCGGCTTGTGGGTAATTGGGTTGTTCGTCGGTATCGACATGATTTTCAACGGCTGGTCCCTAGTGATGATGGGACTCGTAGCGAAAAAACTTCCTACGGAAAATCAAGACACCTAGGGGCCGACGTTCGCAACTCAGTCCACTCTGCTCCCATCTGAGATTCCTATACAATCCGAGTTGGGACAGGATGGGCTGAGCGACGCGAATTCTTTCATTTGACGTATTCGTTTGAAATCGAGCTGATGGACCCACTGGAACCAACTCTAATCGATGCCACTAACAATCAGTCCCCTACGGTTCCTTCCGAATCGATTGATGTTTCAAGAGGACTTGTTGGGTTCGTCGCCGGCAATCGTCCCAAGTTTGCGGATGAGACGGCAGGGCTGCTTCGAAGCCGGCTAACGGCAGCCACATTGGCGCTCTCCGTCATTCTTACTGCGTCTTTCTTGGGGAACTTTCTACGGGGGATCACAACGCTTTGGTGGCTGCGGAGCGTTGTTCTGCTCGTCCTTTTCGGTTGCTTCGTCGTGCTTCGAAGTGGTCGCCTGCTTACGTTGCGTCGGCTCCGGGGCATCGAGCTAATGACGTTCGGGGCGGTGCTCTTGCAGGTCTCGTTGATGCTGGCGACCCTTATGATGAAGTATGCCGCCGAACAGGATGTGACCGCCGTCGTCGGCATGAAGCACCTATTTATGGGGGCGTGGTGTCTCTTGATTTTCGTGTACGGCATCTTCATGCCGAACACCTGGAAACGTGGGGCGGCTGTCATGATACCGGTCGCGATCGTTCCTTATGTTGTCTTGGCAATTTTGCGTTGGCGTTCTCCGGTCATCGAGACTTTTTTGTCCATGGAGAATTCGACGAGTCCCATTCCTTTCCCCATTGTTTCTGCGTTCGTGGGAGTTTATGGAACGCACATCATCAACTCGGCACGGCGAGAGGCGTTCAAAGCCCGGCAGTTTGGGCAGTATCGACTTTTGGAAAAACTGGGTGCGGGTGGGATGGGTGAAGTCTACAAGGCGGAGCATGTTCTGCTGAAACGGCCGTGCGCGATGAAACTCATTAAGTCTGCCGGTGAAAGAGATGCAACGGCCACGGCCCAATTTGAGAAGGAGGTCAAAGCGACAGCTAAACTAACGCACTGGAACACTATCGAAATCTACGACTATGGGCATACGGAAGATGGCACGTTCTATTATGTGATGGAGCTCTTGCCGGGCATGAGTTTGGACCGACTCGTGGAACAGTCCGGTTCGCTCCCACCAGAACGCGTCGTGCATTTCCTCCGACAAGTTTGTGGAGCGCTTCACGAAGCTCATTCGGTCGGTTTGATTCATCGGGACATCAAACCCGCCAACATCTTTGCGGCCCAACGTGGCGGCGTGAATGATGTCGCAAAGCTCTTGGACTTTGGATTGGTGAAAGAAACGACGACTGAGTCGGCGGGGGAGAATAGCGGTGCCAAATACGGATCATTTAGCGGCACCCCGCTGTATATGTCACCGGAGCAAGCGTCGGCGTACGAAGACGTTGACGGTCGGGCGGATATCTATTCGCTTTCGGCGGTGGCTTACTACTTGCTAACCGGCCAACCGCCATTCTCCGGCACTAAAGTGATTCAACTCCTCGCCGCCCACGCGAAAGAAGATGTCACTCCCCCATCGACTATCAACTCGGAAATTCCTAGTGATCTCGAAGAGGTTGTCCTGAAGGGGTTAGCCAAGAATCCGGCAGATCGCTATCAAGATGCCGCTAGTTTTCAACGGGCTCTAAGCGAGTGCCAATGTGCCGACAAGTGGACGCCAGACCGAGCAGACACCTGGTGGGCTTCGAATCAAAACCGTCAAGTGGACTCGTTGGGGAAGCAACGAGGCGTTCAGCTAAATTTCTCTCCCGACGACCCTACTCTGTTAGAACAGTGACAATTCACGTTCGTAGAACGTGCCACCGTTTCCACGGCCAATTCAGTCCGCTTACTCCAGAAGACTATTGGCGATTCGTCTCAGTTTGTCAGCTTCCTTTTTCAATCCTTCCTTCGCGATTTGAAGCGACTCCTTATCGAGTTGTGAGCTTCCGAGTATTTGCACCATGAGCGTGAGGACGTTAACCGCATTGAGAATGTCGTGCTTAATTTGCCCAGCGGGCGACGGCGAAACGTGCTCGTCCGATGTTCCTTCTCGTTGTGCAGTTGGGGCGGGCTGATCCGCAACGCCATGTGATAGCGAGTCGTTTGCTTCCGTGGAATCTAAGGCCGTTTCAACTGTCTTAGCCGACATCAATTTCGGATGAGCTAAAACAGTTCTGATTTGATCAATGGAGGGCGGCTTGACCAAGTGTAGATCGAATCCAACCTCTTGCGATTTCTGACGGTCTTCCTGTTGCCCGTAACCGGTCAATGCTACTAGTAAAACTTCGTCGAACTCTTCGTCCTGCCGAACATCACTCGCTACTTGGTAACCGTCCAAACCCGGCAAACCGATATCAAGCAGCACGACGTCAGGCTTAGTGCTCTTGATTTTTTCTAGCCCCGTCCGCCCATCATGGGCTAAATCGACTTCGTGGTCATCGAGCTTCGTCAACAACTTCGAAAGCATGTTGGCGGCACCCTTGTTGTCCTCCACGACAAGGATCCGTTGAGGGGTTTGCAGTGGATGCGACTGAACTACCCCGCCGGGTTGGACGGGTGGGGCGATGATGGGCAACTTCACGACAAACTCACTGCCCTGTCCTACCCCCTTGCTTTCGACAGAAATCTCTCCACCATGCAGACGCACCAGTCGTTGCACAAGAGTCAAACCAATGCCCAAACCGCCTTGGGATCGGTCTAGTGTTCGGGTGGACTGTGTGAACAGATCAAAAATTCGCGGCAGGAGTTCTGGTTCAATCCCAATTCCGGTGTCGCGCACGCGAATGAATGCCTGCCCGTCCTTGGGTTCGGCAGACAACTCAATTTTGCCGCCGTTGCCCGTATACTTTGAAGCGTTGTTGAGCAGGTTCTCGACAATTTGAAGCAGCCGCACGGGGTCAGCGTCGAGCCAGATTGAGCGTTCTGGACACGAAACTGACAGCGTCTGTTGATGAGCTTCAATCAATGGTTGAACCGCATCGACGGATCGCTTCACGATGGCGGATAGCTCAACGGCTTCCCGCCGAAGCTCAATTTTGCCCGTCATGATGCGTGACATATCGAGGAGGTCATCCACCAACCGGACGACATGTTCCACCTGCTCCTGCATGAGTTCAATGGCGTCAGGTTGACTGGCAGAATGCATCGACAATAGGTCGAGACCACTTCGGATTGGGGCAAGTGGATTGCGGAGTTCGTGGGCCAACATCGCCAGGAATTCATCTTTGCGGCGGTCGGCTTCGGACAACCGTTCATGC
Organism: Thalassoroseus pseudoceratinae; assembly: GCF_011634775.1. Taxonomy (NCBI): domain Bacteria; kingdom Pseudomonadati; phylum Planctomycetota; class Planctomycetia; order Planctomycetales; family Planctomycetaceae; genus Thalassoroseus; species Thalassoroseus pseudoceratinae. The sequence goes on along the minus strand of NZ_JAALXT010000001.1, from coordinate 610,033 downwards.
GCGAGTTGAAGTTCTTTGTTCGTTTCCTTGAGCTTGCGATTCGCTTCCTGAATCTCTTGCGCTCGCAGGAATACCTCGGCTTCCATGGTTTCGGAACGTAAGCGGAGGTCTTCGTAATCCTTTTCTTGCTCCAACCGACGTTGCTTGAGTTGGATAAATTCCGTCACATCTTCAACTCGATGGATGATATGCTCGACGTTGCCGTCCGATCCGAGAACAGGAGAATTGACAGGACTCCAGTACCGTTCTTCGAATCCACCTCCGTCGGTTTCGGGACGCCGAATATCGTATTTTTGCACGGCCAACGCATCGGAGGCCCCACTCTGGAGAACTTTTTCCAACGAAGCTCGCAAATTCTTCACACCCGTGGCCGTGGGATCATCCGGGTTATCGGGAAATACCTCAAAGATGCCTCGTCCGATAATGGATTCCCGCTGCGTCATCGTGGCCTGCAAGTAAGCGTCGCTGGCTGCGGCAATTCGGAACTCAGTTGTCAGAACGAGATAAAGGCCAGGGGCCGACTCAAAAAGCTTTTGAAAGTTCAGGGGATCCAGAGCCCTGTCCTCCGGTTGAAGGTGTCTCATTTTCGCCTACGGCCCGTTTCGGTGAGTTGGCTTGGTCAAATGCAGCTTGCCATTCTCGTCAATCCCATCGGCGAGCATCTCGAGAGAGTCATTGTCAAGCAGGGCGACTTTGCGGAACGCCTCGGGACGCTCCATAATACGTTGTCTGATCGTCGGCGGAACCTTTTTAGCGAGGAGGAGCAATTCATCGGCATCTGCATCGAGTACGGTGGCGAGTTGGTCAATCAATGATTCTGACGCAGTATGACCATCTTCGAGTTTATCGTTCTCGATCTTGGAGAGATAGGTGAACCCCACGTCTACTTTCAGGGCCAATTGACGAAGAGTGAGCGTCTTTGCTTGCCGCAACGCACGAACTTTCTCGCCGAATGACATGATGAAGTTTCTCTCCTCTGGAATTGTACCTGAGATGGTAGCGGGGTTGCAGTTGGCAGTCAACGTGCTGCGTGACGCTTCCAACAGTCAAGGCAACACGGAAACGAATACCGATACCATGTCGTGATTCGGCGGGCTGTTGAAGACGGATGGGGACGTCCGAATCGCATGAAATAATTTTCTCGGACACTTAGGTTTTGCAACGAGACCTCCATTCTCTGCGGAATTGCTATTTGCGATCGAGGCAGCCAATATAGCAACCTGGGAGCGTCATCGGTTGGCTTCCATCAGATTGCGGTGTTGTGCTGACACAATTGAAATGGTGCCGTTGAGTCGACGGCTAGGAGTTTGTTTATGTTCGCCGATCGTGCGGGTGATCGGGTCGCGTAACCGTCCCAGCGGAATCATGAGAAACCCCTGGGGATTGAGTTAGTCGTACTTTTTTGGTGGCCAGTCGGCAAACGATCAGAAGATTTTCAAAACCGAATCAGTTGACTTCTGATCGAAGTGGATTCCGTCATGCGGAAACTAGGAAACACAGGTTCTTTCACATTCACGACGGATGAACAAAACTGGTTTAAGGCTTTATCCTGCTTATTGGAAAGATCGAATGCGATTGGTAGTTAGATACTGCATCTTGCTTATGTTCGGTGGAACGACGTCTCTGCTAGCCCACGATGGACCGGACCCATTAGCCCGGTGGCGTTGCGATGCAAATTCGATCAGTCGCGACGGAGTCGTATCAACTTTGAAGTCTCGCCTGGGGCCTGATGGCACAATCCTAGGAAAGCACCGCTTTCTCAAGGATGAAGAGTCCTCATGCCTATTTCTTCAAGGCGGGAAATGCGGAGTTCAGTTAGCGGAAAACTTCACTAAAGCACGCAAGTATCTTCCGCGAGAGTCACTCACAATTTCCACTTGGGTTTCGGTCGATCAGCCACGCAAGTGGGGAGGCCTATTAGGTGTTATACAGGACAACGGTGACTCAGAATCAGGATGGCTACTAGGGTACAATCAATCAACATTTACGTTCGCGCTACGCGGCGAAAATGGGTCTGGCAAGTTGACCTATTTAAAGGGTAAGACGAAATACGAACTTGGCAGACTCTACCATGTGACTGCGATCTACGATGGCGAAACCATGCAGCTGTTTGTCAACGGGAAACTTGATGCGGAAAGCCGAGAGCAGTCTGGACCGATTGTCTATCCGTCACAAGCACCTTGGATGCTAGGAGCTTACCGAGACGAGAACGAATTCTATGGTCATCGTGGTCGGATCTACGAAATGACGTTGTACGATCTGGCGGCAAAACCCGCGTGGGTGGAACATGATTTTGATCACAATGCTGGTCGGGCAAAACTCCCTGTCGTGACAATCACGGATCCGCCTGCATTTGTTGTCGAGCCCTATCTTCAATTCGGCACGACGACATCCATGACGATGATGTGGCGGACCAATCGAACGGGGCGAGCTATCGTCCACTATGGCGAAACTGCCGAATGCCGGCAGAAGATTGATTCAATGGAAGAAGCTGAGATTCATGAGGTCAAAGTCGAGAATCTCAAACCGGAAACACAATACTTTTATCGCACGGAAACACAATTTGAGGGCGCACCACCTCTCGTGAGTCAGGTATTCACGTTTCAGACCGCAGTCAAGCCGGAAACTCCGTTTGCTTTCGCAGTAATTAGTGATACTCAAGGCAACCCGACGGTGTCCGGAAAGCTTGCAACTCATGCCTGGGGGCAGCGGCCTAGCTTTTTACTTCATCCCGGTGACCTTGTTTCGACTGGTTCAGATGACTCGCATTGGACTGAGCACTTTTTTCCAGGCATGCGGCCTCTGATTAATTATGTTCCCTTCTATCCAGTCTTAGGGAATCATGAGCAGAATGCACAAAACTATTTTGAGTATGTTTCCTTGCCGAGCCCAGAGTACTACTACGATTTCACGTTTGGCAATACGCACTTCTTGATGATAGATAGTAATCGTGTCATTGCACCCGGTTCTGAACAGTACAAATGGTTAGATCAGACGCTGTCAAAATCGAAGGCAACTTGGAAGATCGTTTGCCATCATCATCCGCCCTACTCTTCCGATGAGAATGATTACGGCGATCTCTGGAAGACGAACAAATCGTCTCGCGGCGACCTACGAGCTCGGCAACTCGTCCCGCTCTATGAGAAGCACCAGGTTGATTTCGTTTGGAACGGCCACATTCATTCTTACGAACGAACTTGGCCAATTCGAAAGAACAAAGCGGTTGAGACGGACGGCCCTATCTACATGATTACTGGTGGAGGTGGTGGTGGGCTCGAAACTGCCGGGCCAGTTCGCCCGTTCTTCCAGAATACTGTTCGCTACGGGCATCATTATTCCATAGTGCGTGTCAATGGTCGTCGTTTGGAGCTTCAGGTCTATGATCTGGAGAATCGACTGTTCGATCAACTGGTCATCAATAAACGAGAGAAAAAATAGGCTCACTCAAACGACTGCCGTGTCCAGTGACTAGGAACAATGGATCGATTTACCTTATGGAGTTCAGGAAAAGTTGTTGAACGGTTTAACAGTACTAGTACCACTAGAAGACAACCATCTGACTTAAATTGACTCAGATGTGTCGTGTGTTAGTTGGCAAATTCGATCTACCGGACGATGTTGAGTTGGTCCATTTGGTGACTCACAAATTAGGCGAACTAACGAGCGAAGGACTCAGTCACTGACCAAGAATCCCCCCATCCAAAAGGTGTGGCAAAATCACTTTCGCGGTAGTCTGGTCGGTGGTCATGGATGCAAATTGAATTCGGCCACGCTATTGTGGCTGACTGCTCTCGATCGCAAGCCACAATACTTAAGTCTGAGATTTTGATCCCATGCCGTATTTTTCTTTGTGCACGACGATACGTTTCCCAGCGTTGCGAATGGCCAAAACCGCAGTCAATTATGGGAGAGTTCTGGTCGGTCTTTCTTTGATACTGCTTGCTCTCGGCATCCGATCTGCTGCTGCAGAAACATCGAAGAGTCAACCGAAATACAACGTTTTGTTCATCATTTCCGACGATCTCACGGCGACCGCTCTTTCCTGCTATGGCAACGAAGTTTGTTCCACGCCAAATATCGATCGCATAGCTGAAACGGGAACACGCTTCACGCGGGCCTATTGTCAGGGCACGTTTTGTGGCCCATCCCGTGCCTCGTTTTTGTCGGGTTACTATCCGCATGCTACGGGCGTTCTGGGTTACATCAGCCCACGGAAGGCGATTGGCGATCGTGCGACTTGGCCGCAGCACTTTAAGAATCACGGATATTACTCGGCTCGAGTGAGCAAGATTTATCACATGGGCGTGCCAGGTGGGATTGAAGCCGGAACAGACGGGGCGGATGATCCCGCTTCATGGACGGAGCGGTTCAATAGCCCGGGACCAGAATGGAAAGCACCGGGTGACGGTGAAACTCTGGAAGGCAATCCGGATGGCAAAAAGCCGGTGGTCGGTGGCAACACGTTTGTGGTTGTCGAGGCGGACGGCGATGACATGGTGCACTCCGACGGGAAAACCGCTGCAAAAGCGTGCGAGCTGATTGACCAACATCGTGACGAACCATTTTTTCTCGGTGTTGGCTTTGTCCGTCCGCACGTGCCGTTCGTTGCACCGAAGCCGTACTACAAACCGTTCCTACCGTATAGCAGTATGACACTGCCCGAAAAAGTGGAAGGTGACTGGGACGATATCCCTCGTGCCGGTATCAACTACAAGACCAGTGTGAATATGAAGATGGACGTGCGTCGGCAGAAGAAAGCAGTGGGCGGATATTATGCGTCAGTTGCGTTCATGGATGCTCAGGTCGGCAAAGTCTTGGACGCACTTGAGAATGCGGGACTTGAGGACAAGACCATTGTGATTTTCACCAGTGATCATGGTTATCATCTCGGAGAGCACGATTTTTGGGCCAAAGTCAGCCTGCACGAAGAGTCTGCACTGGTTCCGTTGATCATCCGCGTGCCAGGACAGAAACCGGCGGTGTGTCGTTCGCTCGTGGAGTTAATCGACTTGTATCCGACGGTTTCCAGCTTATGTGGACTTGATGTGCCGGACCGTCTTCAAGGTCGAAACATCGCGACGCTTCTCGAAGACCCAACCGCGGAGGTTCGCGACGCTGCTTTTTGCGTGAACGGTCGTGGTTTCCTTCTGCGAGAGGATCGTTGGGCCTACATCCAATACGGCGAAAACGCCAAACGTGGCATTGAACTGTTCGATATGCAGACCGATCCCCAGCAATGCACAAATCTCGCCAAAATGCCCGAATATCAATCGGTCGTCGAATCGTTTCAAAAGAAGATGGCGGACAAATTGAAAGCCGTCCGCGCGAACGATCTTGGTCGAAAATAGGCTATGCCACATGCCTCAGTATATTTGGCTGAACCGGTCAAGTTCGTCGCCGTCCCGCTGCACAAGAAACAGACCAGGATCACGAATTTGACCGAAGTTTCTGCATATCATGAGGCCGGACACGCTTTCATGGCAATCGTCGTCGGAGCACGGATCGAGTCGGTGACGATTGATCCCGATTGGGACGACGGACCCGAACGCTATGCCGATATCCGTATTGAATGGCCGATGAACCAGTTCACCGAGCGTGAACTGCATGAGAAGGCGGTCTTGGTCGCGTTGGCGGGGCCGGTGGCGGAGATGTTACACCGTGGCGAGCGTTTGCATCCTGGTCTCGTCGCGGAGTGGGTCGCTGATTGGCAACTCGCTTGGGAGTCCGCGTCTGCTTTGTTTCCAAACGATCGAAAACGGCTGACGTATTTGGAGCAGACCGCAGTGAAGCTCTATCGGTTACTCAATCGAGATGACCATTGGGCAGCGGTCGCGGCGATTGTCGACCACCTCCTGGCACACGAGACACTGGAGGGTGAGGAAGTGGAAGAGATTGTCCGTCAATGGTTGTGAGACGAAGCCTTTCACAGACAACGATTTCGTCGTGATTGGACTGTTCCGAGACGCTGCGGTCAACCCAAGCGGCTGAGAATAGCATCGGACAAATGAGAACTCTCTGGACCGCACCAATTGGTGCTCCTTCTTTTTCGTAGTTAAGCTGCTAAACTATGGCTGGTTTGTTTGCGTAACTTGGGCAACTGTTTCGAGACTGCAGATGCGAGTAATTTGGCCGGTTGGACTTTTGGCTTTGCTGTTCTTGTTTGGTCCTCTGCGACCGGCCTCCGGACACGATGGACACACCCATGCCCAACCGCAGGACGAACAGAAAACCGAAGTTGCCACGCCGGAAATGATGCCGCTCCTTGCTGGCTATTGCACGCTGATCGTGCTTTCTTCCGTTCTTGGTGGGATGTTGCCGAAGTGGATGCGATTGACGCATGTGCGGATGCAAACGTTGATGAGCGGTGTCGGTGGATTGATGCTCGGTATCGCGATCTTTCATTTAATGCCGCATTCGATTGAACTGACGGGGTCACCGGAACGTGCTGCGGTGTGGTTGGCAGCGGGACTGCTGGGAATGTTCTTCCTGATCCGAGCGTTCCATTTTCATCATCATGGTGCTGTCGAGGAGTCTGCTTGTGAACATGAGCACGATCACGATTCAGACCATGAAGAGAATCAACCGCTCGGCCATCAGCACTCACATTCGCATGGACCGCATGCACATGGTGGGCACTCCCATCGGTTTAGTTGGTTGGGAGTCGCGTTTGGTCTCTCTTTGCATACGCTGATCGATGGGCTCGCGCTCGGTGCGAGTGTGCAGGCGGAAGCGTTCCATGGCGAGGGATTTGCATCGCTGTTTGGGCTGGGAACATTTTTGGCGATCGTGCTTCACAAGCCGCTCGATGCGGTCTCCATCAGCGTGTTGATGGAATCAGGCGGTTGGTCGGCGAAAGCACGGAATATCGTTAACATCGGATTCGCGTTGATGTGCCCGTTGGGAGCCCTCATGTTTCTGGCCGGCATCAAACAGTTGGGAGCCGATCAGAACTTCATCGTGGGTTGCGCACTCGCATTTTCCGCCGGGGTGTTCCTGTGCATTTCGCTCGGAGATTTGCTGCCGGAACTCGAGTTGCACTCGCATCACCGTGTGCGGTTGTCAGTCGCGTTGTTACTTGGTGTGGCCTTGGCGTGGGGCATCGAGCAGACGCATTCGCATGATCACAATGACTCATCACCCACGGACCACTCCGATCACGGCCATCGCCACTAGACCAGATGACGGTCTAGTCTGGTTCGTAATTGAGATGCGGAAGGCTTTGCTGACTGCCCTGCACGATCCACGTCGTCAAAGTTCAATAGCCGTTCACAAACCCGAACTGATCAGGCGCTGCCACATTCTCGGCAATGGCCTTTGAGCAGAATTTCCGTCACCCGGCCGATGCGGTTGGCCCGTTTTTGGGTGCTTTTGTCGAAGACGACATCCGAAAAACATGTGACTTGACCACAATCGACGCAAACGAAGTGCGGATGTTTTCCCTCGTGGGGGTCATCGGGGTCGCGGATTTCAAATCGCCAGACGTGGTCGCCCAATTCGGTGCGAGTCACGAGGTCCGCATCGGTCAGATCCGAAAGATTGCGGAACACCGTCGCCTTGTCAAAGCCCAAAGGTACAAGCTCTTCCGCCAGCTCCGCGTGCGTGACGGGTGATTCCGCCTGACGTAGACGTTGCATCACAGCGAGGCGAGCTGAAGTGCAACGCAAACCGGAATTGCGGATCAACTCACGAATGGCCGCAACTTCGTCTAGAACGGCGTCCTGTTCCGAATTTGTCATAATTGGCGTGGGGATTGAGCGATGGGAATTGGTTCAAATTGACTGTCTAAAATCATACGCTGAAGAATCCTCTTCGTCAAATGCAAGTGTCTTGCAAGTATTTTAGTATCTGCATTGCAGTCGCTGGAGATTCGGAATCGCTGGCAGGTTGACCTCGAATTCCCACACGGCAATCAGTTTCGATACGACTGCGAAAACCACTGATGCGACGCGACCCATCGATCGAAAAACGACCTCGGATATTTTGATTTCCGAGGCCGTTACGATGTTGTATGACCAAATTGGTGCCGGTACTACTTGGAAGCGGGTTTCGTTTCTGCGATGCAGTAGAGCCGGTCGCCGGTGCGGACCAACAGTCGGCCGTTGATGGCCGCGATGCCGTACTGAATTCGCCCAGCGAAGTTGCCGGCGTGTCGTCTTCGAGTGGCGTCGGTTTCTTGTTCCACCAGTTGCTGATCGAGCTTAACGTCGTCGGCGTTCCACAAACGGTTCTCGGAAATCTCTTCGAAGTTGGGACCGGCAGCGAGAACGGTTGTGACGCCATCCTTACCGAACGAGTAGATACGGTCGCCAACAGCGAACGGTGTGGCCCAACACGATTCAGCAATGCGTTTCGTGTATTGCTCTTCGCCAGTTTTCGCGTCGCGACAGTAAACGACGCCCGAACGATTCACCCAATAGGCGAAACCACGGTAGGCAATCGGAGATGCAAACGACACGGTTGGTCCTTTGGCTCTCCAGAGAACTTTGGCTTCGTATCCGTTGGCTCCCTTGACCACCTTCAATGCCATGTTGGACTTCATCGCCCCTTCGGCATTTTCCCCGTTCCGTCCGGGCGATGCACCGATGAGAAACGCTCCGTCTCCAAGTGGCATCGGAGTCGCCGCCGTGTTCCCGCCGACATCATCGAATGTCCAAAGCCGCTGACCGTTCTTCGGGTCATAGCCATCCACACTCCCCGCTGAACTGACAACAACCTGTTCCACACCGTCGATTTCCAACAACGCGGGGGAACTCCAACTCGTCCGAGATTCTCGGTCAGACTTCCAACTCGTTTCGCCGGTTTTCTTGTTCATTCCCAACAGATATGAGGGGCCTTGGTCATCGACCAAAACGATCAGTTGATCGGCAGTCTGAACGGGTGATGCGGACAGCCCAAACCGGTTCTTGAATTTTCCGTAATCTTTCGACAACGAACGGGACCAACGCAGTTGGCCGTCATGTGTCAAAGCGATGACGTCCCCGCTCTCGAAGAAAGCATAAACACCGTTTTCATCGACGACAGGCGTGGGGGCGGCACGGCTGACGTACACAGAATTCTCGACCGGTAACGAAGTTGGAAACGTCTTGTCCCATTCGATCTCGCCGTCATCGAGCGAGATCTTCAAAATGTGATTGGTATCTTTTTCGGGGCCCTCGATCGCGGTTACGTAGACTTGTTGGCCCCAGATCACAGGGCTGGACTGACCGTGACCTGGCAGCGATGCGGTCCAAGCCACATTGGATTCGGGACTCCAGGTCTCGGGAAGGGAGTTGACTGCTGTGGCGTTGGCTCCGAGAAATCCCGGCCAACGCGACGACGGTAACTCCTCGGCTGCACCAACCTGTGCCCCAATGCTGGACCCAATCAGAATCGCCAATAAAAAACTGCCCCAAACACGGAGGCCTTGGAATTGGTTTGTCATATTTCTCGAATGGTTCGAAAGGTGGAATAAAACCGGGCGTTCCAAATTCCAAGGAATCGCCCGGCAGTGGAATCGCAGCAATTGATCCTACCAGTCGCTAAGGACTTGGCCATCATTGCGAGATCCGATGTTTCGCCAAGTGGTGAGATTCACGGAGTCGCTGACGAAGCGAACAGCTCCGTCGGCGAGCAAAACATTGGCCCCACCCGGGTGTCGACTTCGAGCACTCTTGAGAGCCGCGTAGCGAGAGTAGCAGTCGTTGATCGGTGAGTTTGGAGTTCGGAAGTGATGGTATCCGGTGTCATTTACCGAACCGTCTGCCCATTTCTCGCCACGCTTGAAGATCACCGGCGATGAATCACTCAGGCACCAGGAGTCTTCGATCGTCGGAGCCGAGGCGTTCCAGACCGACGCTAAATTTCCATCGGGGGAAGCGTTTGCGGTTCCGCGGGTACTATCGGCCGCACCACTGCCGATTAGAGTCTCCGAGAACGCGGCGGTGTTGGAACTTCCGTCGGTCATGTCACCGATGCGAGTTTGAGAATCGTGATAGAAAACTCCATCGGCGTTCTCGTAGGTTCCGCCATTGGAACCACTACCATTGCAGGCAACATAGTTTGTCGCGCCCCAGTCGTCCACAATTCGTTCGTGGGTGTCACTTGGACAAAGAAAACCAAAAACTCTTGTTGCAACGACACCCGACAACCCCGGTTGAGTGATCACACTCGGTGGCGGGCCGGGAGTAAAAACAAACAAAGGCTGCTTGAGATCGATCGCATTGTAGATATTCGTCTGCTCCAAGTAGGGAGTTAACAGTGCTAGGACCGACCAGCGATAAAAACTCTGTTGGCTCGTGGGAACCGGAGCCTTTTTGTCATCCCGTTGCGACGGAAAATATCCGAATGCACTGTGATGGTTATGCAATGCTAAACCAAGTTGTTTGAGGTTGTTCTTACACTGTGTTCGGCGAGCCGCTTCACGGGCTTGCTGAACGGCAGGCAGCAGTAGAGCAATTAGGATTGCGATGATTGCAATAACCACTAGCAATTCAATCAAAGTGAAACCTGAACGGCGCGGTGCGCGCACGGGTTGCGTAGACAACATGAGAGTGTCTCCAAGAAAGTCGAATCTCGATATTGAAGGACTAGCAAACACACTGGTTGCGATGACTAGTCCACCGAAGCGGGAATCAAATCGAGATCACTCTTGGAGGTGGAGTTTCAGGAATCGTTGCACACTGTGAACAGCCCAAAGACAAGTACCATTTCGCGGTTTGGGCTTTCTCGAACTGTGACTGACTAACGCTCAATGCTAAGCAGTGTGGGTCAGAGTTGAGAACGAGTCCGGTTTCACTAGAGCCGCCACACCCACATTGCTCAAGCGACGGATGAGTTGAAGCTTGATCATCACACGAATCCGTCTGACAACACGTCTGCGGAGCACTCGGTTTCTGACAACAGCTCGATAAGCCTGTCTGGCGCGACGCGGATGAGCGAGTTTGCCCGCTCGATTTTTGGCAGCACTGGCTAGTCTTTTGCGTGTTCGCCGCAGTGGCCCGTGAGCAACAGCATTGTCCAGATTGTTGGAGACCTAGATCGCATTGACAACCGGCCGATGGTGCCGCCCATCCAATGGGAAATCCCACGATACTGACGACGTACAACACCAGCATGGTCAACGCACAGATGTGCGTGAAGCGAGTGTGGGAAATCGCGGTGCGGGGTGTCACGGTGGCAATTCGGCGAGACTATTCGGGAGGTACAGACTCCAACACCTAACTAGGATACGCAGACACAGGCAGAGATCTCAATAGTCTGGGTGGTTCAGTCTCAATTTTCTCACTGTTGGAATCGGAATTTCTCGCAAGGCTCATGCGAATCACTCGTCGATTGATGTCCAACGAGGGAACCAAGTCATCAGCAACTCAGACTCAAATCGTCTATCGTGATGGCCTTCCTCGGCCGGAGAAGATTTTGACTCGGGCGTTGTTATCCGGGCAAATTTGGATTTTACATGAAATTGAAATGCCACAACCGATCTTTGCAAACGGGGTCGCGTCGCGAGACCCGAATCATTTCAAAATTGGCCGGGTTACCGTCTTCGGGAATTTCCACGGCAGTCAAATGGCCGGCTTCCAGGAAGACACCGCTGTCGAGGTTCAAGGTGCCGTTGTGAATTACGGATTTAAAAACCAAGTCTTCATCACGCCATGGACTCGTGTCGGCCACGCAGGTGTGCAAGTACGGTAACGGTGTGTGACCATGGACGATTAGTTCGGGAAAACTGGGACGTTCGCCAAGCCCTTCTCGGGTCCAGAATAGAGCACGGGCATCTTCTTGGAGTTGGGCTTCGACCGCGTCGTGGGCGTTTGCCATCTGAAGAAACTTCGGAAGAATCCCCGAATGCACGAAGAGGCAATTCCGTTCGATGTGATGTGTCTGGCAGCGAGAGAGTAAATCCAGGTGAGACTGGGGCAACTCCCAATTCAGGTCGGTAAATTGGTCGGTCAGGGATTCGAAATGCTCTTGGGGATCGGTGTAACGAAACGCCCAATACTGCGGGTCTTCGGCTCCCTCGATTCCGTAAGACTTGAGAGTGGCCCAAGTTTCGTTGTCTCGAACAAGGAAGCTGACATCAGCACCTTCGAAGACCGATTCGGGGAATTTGGTGAGGTCCACATCCGCACCGACCAAGCGTTGCATCGCCAGCAACATCAGTTCATGATTGCCCAGGAGCAAGATCAGATTGACGCCGCGTTCTTCTAGCTCTACTAACTGATCGTGAACGCCTTGGGAATCTTCCCCCTTGGACGAGAGATCACCGGTCGACAGAAGTGTGTCGCCTGGTTCCAGGTCAATTCTCTTGAGCAGTGCCGCCAATGTCTGGCTACATCCGTGGATGTCACCGACTGCCACCAATCTGTTCATTCCACAATCACCTGCCATCTGTGTTTACGTCAGAACCCTGGATACAATCTCGCGGCCAACCGATGATATCACCGTGCGGCAGCTACGCCTACTCAAGCAACTTGTTCTCAACAATGACTGGTCGCTTTTGCGTTCCCTCAGGGATCGGGTCGTAAAAGTTCACCAGTTTCGATGAGAGACGTTGTTGACATCCGTCACGTGATGTGCAGATCATGCGACGGATTGCTTGGAATCACACGACATCACTGCGGAAAATGAGAATACGGATGCCCAACGAGACACGGATTGTCACCCCTGGACCGACGGATCGGTCGGTTCGCACGCCGAATGGACAGGACCTGCAAGTGCCCGACAGTTGGGAACTGCTCCCGCCTGGGGATGCCGCTCTCACGCGACGCGTGAAGTCGGCCGGTCCCAGTTGGACGGTGCAAGAGAAAAAAGGCCGACGGACGTTTTCCCGTGGGGTTTGGGCACCGGCTGATCGAATTGCGAAAATCCGCGCGGACCTCGACGCCGAGCGTTCGACGGAATCCTATGCCAAACGTCGGGCAGCGGATACGGCTCGTCGGGAAAAGAAACACAAAGAGTACGTGGCTGAGTTCCGAAAAGCCGTTCTTGCCTTCCTCGGTTTTGCCGTCGAGTATGATGATCTGGCCGAGAGGCTTGCGGAAGCGGTAACGAAACACGCGACGCCTGTCGGTAGTGGCACGGTGGCTCGGACTCAGCGAATTCCGATCGAACAGCGGGCGGAATCGGCTGTGATCGCTTGGATGCGACATCAGACCACTGCCTACGACTCTATGAAAATTGCCCGCGTCAAAGGCAAACGTCGAGAAGTTCGCCGTCAACTCGCCGAGAAGTCTCGAAGTCTTCTGGCATCATACCGTCGTGGAGAGCCGGTCGACTCTTCACGTTGTCCGCTGCAATCGGCGCTGGCACCGTCATGTGACCAAGGAGAAACACCATGAAACCATTGACCGTATGGCTTGGTCTGCTTGTGAGTTTGATCATCTGTTTGGGGGCCGGTGGTCTGGGGGCGATCGCAACCACACCCGAGATCGACGGTTGGTACCGGACACTCCAGAAGCCGACTTGGAATCCGCCGGGCTGGGTGTTTGGCCCCGTTTGGACGACCTTGTATGTTCTCATGGCAATCGCTGCGTGGTTGGTTTGGAAGAATCGCGGCTATCGCGCGGCAGCAGTACCATTGATGCTGTTCGGCTTTCAGCTTCTCTTGAACATCGCTTGGTCGTGGATCTTCTTTGCCGCTCACAAACCGGGCTGGGCTTTCGTGGAAATTGTCGTACTTTGGTTGGCAATCACGGCGACGCTGATCAGTTTCTACAGGGAGTCACACCTGGCCAGCGGACTGCTCGTGCCGTACTTGGTCTGGGTAAGTTTCGCCGCTGTGCTCAACTTCGAGATTTGGCGATTGAACGCAACATAACTCAGGGACATTGCTCGTTCGGGTTGTGTTTTGTGACCGCGTGTTGAAGATGGTCTAGATAAGAATTCTGAGTGGCCAATTCGTCTGAGGACCAAGTGCACCATGTGGAAACATCAGCCCCGAGCATTCCTTATGAGCTGTGCAAAGAGCATTCTTCTAATATCGTTTGTTTGCGGATTGCTCACGGCTGAAGCGGATGCCGACGAGACGATTCAACAACAAACGGTCGTTTCGGTTGCGCGAATTTGGGACCGTGCCGAACATAGTGCGTTCACAGATTTGATACTGTTTGATGACGACCTCTACTGTACTTTTCGCGAGGGGTCCGGTCACATTCCCGGGCGTAACGGCACCATTCGGGTGATTCGTTCGCAAGACGGGATGAATTGGGAATCCGTGGGTTTGTTGTCCGAGCAACACGTCGACCTGCGTGACCCGAAACTTTCCGTCGCACCAGATGGACGGCTGATGGTGAATGCTGGCGCGTCGTTCTATCATGGTTCGGAGCGGAAACGCATTGAGTCACGGGTGGCCTTCTTCGACAGCAAGAGTGAACGCTTCGGACCTACGCAGAAAGTGACGATGCCAGATTCCATCATCACCGGTCATGATTGGCTGTGGCGTGTCACTTGGCACGATGGCTGGGCTTGGGGGTGTGTGCAGCAAGTTCCGCCTGGGAAGCCTCGCACGCTTCAGCTCATTCGGAGTCGGGACGGAATTCACTACGACCATGTGTCCACATTGGCGGTGGACTTTCCCAGCGAAACCACTCTGCAGTTTCTACCAGACAATACAATGCTTGCCATGATTCGTCGCGGAGGCAACGATCCGGCGGGTTGGATTGGTCAAGCCAAACCGCCCTACACCGAATGGAATTTCACGCCATCGAACAAACGATTCGGGGGACCGAATCTCGTTCAACTTCCTCAATCCGTTTGGCTAGCCGGCAGTCGCGGTTACGGCAAAAAAGCGACCACGGAACTATGGCAACTCGATTTGGATACGTCCCAATTTGACCATCTCGTGACACTGCCAAGCAGTGGCGATACGAGCTATCCCGGCTTTGTCGTCGATGAGCCGAACAATCGATTGTGGGTGTCCTACTATTCGTCGCATGAGGGCAAAGCCGCAATCTATCTCGCCACGTTGCGGCTCAGTGCGTTACAGAAAACTCAACCCTGAGCCGTTCCATGTTTTCGCGTAAAGCGTCGCCCCAGTGAGTGGAACGTGAGATGAAATAGACTTGTGCGTAGCACACTAGGGATGCTCAATCTGATTGACTCGCAAGTTCGATAAGCAGTTGTTGCAAAGTGGCAGGCTCAGCGGGTTTGACCAAGTGATGATCGAACCCGGCTTCCTTTGTTCGTTGTCGATCTTCCTCCTGTCCCCAGCCCGTTAGGGCAACGAGTATCATGTCACGTCCCCAGTCTTGTTCGCGGATGTGGCGAGCGGCTTCATACCCTGTCATAACTGGCATCCCCAGATCCATAAGGACGACATCGGGGCGAAACGACTCGGCGACTTGAACACCTTGAGATCCGTCATATGCGGTGCGAACATCGTTGCCAATCATCGAGACCACCATGGCCAACATGTCGGCAGCCGCGTGATTGTCGTCAACAACCAGAATGCGGAGCTGCATGACTTTATCCGCGGGTTGGCTGGATGACGGCGGCGACGGATCAGGAGGTATTTCAACACAAACGGGGAGACGCACGGTGAACTCGCTTCCTTGGTCGGCACCGGCACTTTGGACGGTGATATCACCTCCGTGCATCTCCACGAGTTGTTTGACAAGTGTCAGTCCAATTCCAAGACCTTCATAGCTTTTTCCGATGGATTGGTCGATCTGGCTGAACAGCTCAAAAATGCCAGCCTGAAGTTCGATCGGGATGCCGATACCGTTGTCTTTGACCGAAACCAGGACATCGTCTTTCTGCAATTCGACGGAAAGCTCGATGTGTCCCCCTTCCGGCGTGTATTTGGTCGCGTTGTGGAGCAGGTTCGAAAAGACTTGAGCTAATCGGTTTGGGTCGGCGTGGAGAGGTGTCGCCTCCGTAGGCATACTGATCGACAGTTCTTGCCCAGCTTCGTCAATCAGTGGACGAGTAGATTCCACTGCGCTCTGCAACACGTCGGCCAACACGACATCGCACGTTTTCAGCGTCATCTTCCCTCGGCTGATCCGCGAGACGTCAAGCAAGTCGTCAATCAGTCGCACCATCTGCTGAGTCTGCCGCTCCATCATGCTACGCGTGTCTTCCATGATCACAGGATCATCCGCAGCAAGCTTCATGATCTCCAAGCCAGTGCGAATGGGCGCCAATGGATTCCGTAGTTCATGCCCAAGCGTTGCCAGAAACTCAGATTTTCGGCGATTGGCTTCCGAAAGATCGGCGGCGACCCTGCGAAGGTTTTCTTCAAGATGCCTTTGATTGGTTTCGTCCCGCATGACTTTCATGAAGCCAACTAGTTTCCCCACTTCATCATGCAGGGCTGCGGTGATTCCCGTTGCAAAGAACTGTGTCCCATCCTTCCGCTGCATCCACCGATCACTGCGAGCACGTCCGTTTGCCGCCGCGGTGTCCAACTCAATTTGGGGAGCACCGTTTACAATGTCCTCGCGGGTAAAGATGATCGGGCCAATGTCCTGCCCGAGAAATTCGGATTCCGAGAAACCGAGCACCTGCCGAACACCCTCGTTCCACGAAGTGGCACGGCCTTCGGAGTCGGTCATGAAGATCGCATAGTCTTGAACCTGCTCGACCAGCGTGCGAAATCGCTGTTCGTTCTCTCGCAAGGCGGCCTCAGCGTGTTTCCGCTCAGTCAAATCGATGCCCTGAGCAAGAATACCCGTGATTTCGCCGTCCGGACCGTAGAGTGCCTGGTAGACAAAATCCAGAAATCGTTCCTCAGGAGGATCATTGGGTTGCCGCTGCAAAAGGACCGGCATTCCCGTGGCCACAAATGGTTCGCCAGTCTCATAGACTTTATCAAGTGCTTCAAAAAGCCCTTGTCCGGCAATTTCCGGAAGTGCTTTACGGACCGGAATTCCGATCAGTTCGCGATGCCCGACCAGCTGATAGTAGCGGTCGTTTACTCGTTCAAAGACGTGGTCCGGGCCATTCACAACGGCCATAAATGACGGGGCGCGTTGGAACACATCAATCAGACGTTCTCGCTCGGTCTCGACTTCTCTGTGTAATCGTTCGCGTTCTGATTCCGCTTGCTTGCGGTCCGTAATATCGTTGAACAGAACCGCGACATGCCGATCTTCCGGCGACCCGATCCGAGACGCGGCAACTTCGTACCAACGACCAAGTGCTTTCGCTTCGTTGATACAACGGACCGATTCCCCGGTCATCGCCACTCGCCCATAGATTTCATACCAATGAGTTTCATGATTGGGAGCGAACTCTCGCATCCTCTTGCCAACTGCGTTCCGCAACCCTGTGTATTTTTCGAACGCCTGATTGACCTCCAAGAAGCGGTAGTCGTACGGCTCATCGTTATCATCAAAGATCATCTCGATGATACAGAAACCTTCATCGATCGACTCAAACAACGTATGGTACCGTTCTGCGCTGTTACGCAGTGTCGTTTCTGTTTGCTTTCGTTCGGTAATGTCTCGAGTAATTGTTGCGAAGCCCATCGGGCCGCCGTGTTCGTCCACCAGAGCGAAGAGCCCGAAAATGACCCACAAAGGTTGACCCGTCTTGAAGTGCCGAAAGCGAATCTCGACTTCCCCCCGGCCTTCCCGCAAGACCCGTGGGAAAAACTCGTTCAACATCTTCGGCTGGTCATCAGGGAAGAAGAAATCTCGGACCGGCGTTTGCAACGCTTTTTCTCGGCTGTCCAGTCCGACCAGTCGCACGCCAGCTGGATTGATGAAGAACGGCCGGAGTTGCTCGTCACACATGCCGATAAATTCATCGCTGTTTTCCGCCAGCAGGACAAACTGCCGATGCCGTTGTTCGACTTGTTTTTGCTCGCTAATGTCCCGAACTACGCCACTTAAACTGACAGTTTTCCCGGAATGCCCGGGGAACGCACGCCCCTGCTCCATCAACCAAAGAATCGTCCCGTCATCAGGACGGATCACACGGTATTCACTCTTGTATTCCCCGCCCTGGGAAATGACGTCCGTCATGACGTCCCGATGTCGTTTCTGATCATCGGGATGGATGAGATCGAACCATCGCGAACTTGGCAGCGACTCTGCCACGATAGCCAGTCGAAGTGCCTTCGCAGCATTTTCCGTGAACACGATCTGGTCTTCGGAGAGGTCCCATTCCCATGCAACGGCGCGAAAAGCGGCCAACACTGTTTCCAACAGCTCAGAACTCTGCAAATAGTTCTTCCGTCCTAATGAGTCTGCCTCATCGAAGACTCGGTCTCCATCCGTGCTTCCCATGGCTCGCTCTTTTGACACTGAGTCATTGTATCAATGACGTGCCATTCTAAAGTTTATTTATGTAGAAGGCCAGCAAAGCCTTAAGCACCCCGGGCGTCCTTACGACAAGTTCATGCGAATTGGATTCTGGACATCTGTACCTGTGGCGCCATGGCGTAAGTCGATGTTTTGTACGATATCGAACTAACGCCCCCCCGGGCTTGCCCAGGGGTGGCAGACATTTCGATTGATCAACTAGACCCGTACGAAGCCAGTTCGTCCACCTCCGCACCGCCACAGATTCCATCAGTGATGGTGCATGCGTGTGACAATCTGAACGAATACCCGTCAAACAGTTTGGCCAGAAGCCCCCACTGGCTTTTTCAGAAACACTCTTTCGAGTAGACTCCGAGAGTTACAAGACCACCATTTCCAAACCAACATTCGACCCAAATCAATAAACCCCTTGCCCCCGTAGCTCAGCAGGATAGAGCGTCGGTTTCCTAAGTATTTCTACTTAGTCTCTGGTAGGTGCAATTTCGCCTGGAAACCCTATGTTTTTATAAGCATTCGCTGCTTCCCAGGCTCACTAAGATTCGGCGTAAAACGTCGCTTTCTGTCGGCTTATCGGCGTAATTACGCCAGTCCACCAACTAGCCTGTCAGCCATGCCGTCGTCGCATGCCCAGGATGCCCAAAATCGTGCCGAAATTGGCCTCAGGCGTGCATTCCAGCCGATTTCCGCCCCATCGACCTTGCCAGCTTCCTGAGTAGCGTTACACCGTGCGGAGGTCGTCGATGAACGATGCCACGTTGATTCGTCCGGCACGCCCAACTGTCTTCACGATCTGATCAGCAGTTGCATCCGAGACTTCCCGATCCCATTGTCGGAAATCTTCATTGGGAAACTCGTCCTCAAATACCTGTTGGACTCTCCACTCTCCATCTTCAAGGCGTGTCACCATACTGGAATTTAGGAGACAGGTAGCGATGATCGTACTGCGTTTCATTTAGGCACCTTTGAGACTGAGAGACTGTCCACCCAATGGTACCGATGGTCACACATTCGGTCGACACCTGCGCATGAAAAAAACCTCAGGCGTCTAACCTGAGGGTGTCGGATGCTTCGATTCGTCTCGGTCTGTTATGCTTCGACCTTCTCTGCTTGTCGGACTGCCTTCTTACCTGCTGCGGTGATTCGGAACGCCAACACGTCTCGACCGTTGACGTCGTGCATCTCTTCGGTGGCGAGTTTCCGAGAGCAGAGACTGCCATCGTGTTTGGTCCGCATGACCTTAGTCAAGATCGAGTAATAGCCGGTCACCTTCTCAATGTCGCGGTAGGTCATTGCCTCGCCATTGCTCAGAGCCTTCAAGACTCGGAATTGTGCCAGGCTCAGTTCGATCGACTTAGCTTGCTTGCGTTCCATCTTTGGATCTACCTTCTCAGTCTTCTTGCTCTTGGATTGGGTCTTCTTGGTCGTGGTTTTCTTTGGCGTTGACTTGGTGGTGGTCTTCTTAGTCGTTGCTTTCGTCGTCGTGGTCTTCTTGGCGGCCATCTCTCATCTCCTTGGCTGGTGTGTAAGTGTGTTCACTTCAGCCAAATTTATCGTCGACCACGACGACAATAGCAATTCAATTCTTGACGTTTTTCCTGAATTGCCTCAAGTCATATTCAGACTAGGAATTCAGAACGCCATTTACGGTCGGAATTCAGATTCTGCAGCCCAATTGATGATCGGTGGATCAGGATAGTAGTCATCCTCGTCGTTCGGATTTGAGTTGTAGATCAACTCTGGCGACGATGGTGCCGGATTCGACTGTGGACTAGGACTCTGATTGAATGCTGAGTCTTCAGACCAGTTGATCACAGGCGGATCAGGGTAGTAGTCATTCGGATCATCGACGGCATCACACTTGCAGTTTCGGACCGGCGGTTCGGTGATCTGGTTTCGGACAGGCTGCTTCGATCGCTTTTGCTGTTCTCGGAAATTCAGAACGGCTTCGAGCTGGACGATCAGTTCTTGTTCTTGTTGTGGAGTTAAATCGGACATTGCTATGGTTCCTTTACAAATTGGAGTTGGTGTGGTGCGGTGTCGCGTCTTGGATTAGAGTTTGCGGAGTTCGGTCAGGACCGCATTCGCATCGGCTGAGTTCTTCGATCGCTCTGCTGCCTCAAATGCCAGAGTCTGATTCAAAGATTCTTGACGCTTGCGTTCTTCTGCTGTGTCGTCCAAGTAGGCTTGCCGACATTCTTCGGCGACCTTCTTGAGTTCGGCCAAGCGTTCTTTCTCGTCTTCAAGATCAAAGGACAGTTCTAGTCCTGATTTCTTGGCGTACTTGGCCTCTTCGATGAGATGCTGCTTGTAGGACTCGAATTCCCGCTCTGCTTGCTCGGCTCGGAGTCTGATGTAGCGTCGACGCATCTGTTCATCTTCCGGAAAGCTGGCAGGACAAAGTTTGTTGAGTCGAGCACCATCTTCGAAGATGAACCAGTCTCCGTACTCAACGTATCCTGGTCCATGGTCTTTACGCCATGCGTCGAAAAGTGCTTTGGTTGTCGGTTGGTCACCTCGATCAAATGACATTGCTATCCTTCCTGTAGATTCGTAACGGTTTGGTGAAATCTTTTCTGGAGAATGGAGTTCTCTCAACCCTTGCTGTTATCCACGACGACCACCACTAGCCAATCGCATGGCTAGGCGTAGTTCGGCATCATCGTCATCAGGCTCACGAAACATGCGTTGGTCCGCCTCGAATTGCAGGCGTCTCGACTCGAAGTCTTTGGCCCAATATGGCACGTCGTCGTCCGCGTCAACTTCCTGAGGAGCGTATAAATCGATCACGCCAGCCTGACCCTTTCGGATTCGACCAGCTAGATCATTAGCTCCGACCATTGCGTACCCAAACGCAGATGCGAGGTCACCGTGTCCTGTGCCATCTCTAGGACTGACAAGCCGGAAACCATAGCTGCGTTCCTCGACTCGGAGTCGGATGAGATCGCGTTTCAACTCTGGTTCTGGATACAGCCTGAGTCGACGATCGTTAAACGCCTCGATCACAGTTGTAGCGACACGTTGCAGATTCGTACCGGACTGAGTTAGCTCGACCATCGGCAACCGTCTGAGTTCGAGTCTCTGGCTCATATGCGTTGCCTGCCAAGGATCGTACATCACGCTCTCGAAATCATATTTGCTGTGCAGCTTGACGAGTGCGGACTCAACTTGAGAAAGATTGATCTTCTCGCCTCGATTTGGTTTCCAAAGTTGAGTGTAGGCCAATCGGATTTCACCGTGATCGCTGCGAGTCTTGTCCCAACGCTGGCGACCCTTAATCGCGAGAACGCAGATTGCAGAGGCATCGCGAGACACGCCAAGGTCTAAACCTGCGACGTACTGATAGCCGGATTCCTTGGCTGGCATCAGACTGAGATTCTTGTCAAATGCTGCCTCGATGTCGGCTCTACTGAGTGCGTCGCCACCGCCTGAGGTCCATTCGTTGAGCCATAGGCGAGTGAACGCGATGGATGGTAAGAGTCGTTCCTGCTCGGCAAGTAGGTCTTGATTGATCCAGGATGCGACCGGACCATCAAGTCTGGAAAAGTGCCAAGCCGGATCGGTGCGGACCTTCTCTCTGGTTTCCCAAACCCAATCGTCCATCAGACCCGCGTTGGTGATCACGACGAACATACAAGTCGATCGCTTGGCCGATGAGGATAACAGAGAATCCCAGAGGTCACGTTTGGCCCAATGGCAAACCTCGTCGGCAATCACGAAATCGGGAGTCAGACCGTAGCTCGTGGCGGCATCGCTTGAGATGATTTCGAGTTCGGATTTGGTGCCAGTGTTGATGATCCGCGAACTCTGAATCTCGATGAGGCCAGACAGCCAAGGATTGCAGTCTAACAGTCTTGCGATGGCTGTTCGGAGTAACGCTGCTTGGTCCTTGTCACCTGCTGCTGCGATACCTGAGAGTCGCTTTCGAGAGGCGAACAGAGTCCAAGTTGCCATGACAGCCAAGTCGCTGGTCTTAGAATGGCCACGACCGCGTTCCAGCCAAGCACGCTGCGTTGCTTGCTCGACCTTCTGACCTGCTGCACGACGCCAGCCGTTGTCGAGTGCCTGGAAATCGGCTTCCTGCCAATCGTCTAGGCAATCTGCGAGAGGTGCAACGCCATGACGGTCGGTGTCGATCTTGATGGCTCGTCGGAATGCTGCTGGTGATTGTTGGATTTCGCGAAGGTTCATTACATGTCGCCTTTGCCATAGAGGATTTCGATGATGTTGTCTTGCTTGTCGCGGTCGAGATTCAGAGCACGAATGGCTCGGTCTCGACTCTCGGATGCTTTGGCAATCTCTCGCGAGAAATTGAGCTTGTCGGTCGGCTTGAGGCTGTCACCCTCGATCTTGAGCCAACGCAACGCCAACATGCCGTGACGTTCCCACTTCAACGCAGTCTGAATATGGGCAGCGTCGGTGATCGTGACTTCGCCTTTCGCAGCCATGACGATGTCCTCTAGCTTTCGACGAAAGCTGTTCAGCCGATTCTCGATGTAGCCACAGCCAGCCGGTAGCTTGCCTGCATGCAAGCCGTGACGCATGCGGTTTCGGTTGCCTTTCTTGACACCAAGATTGCCACCGTCACGCTTTGGCAAGTTGGTTTTGTTCTTGGTGGTGTCATCCTTGTGGGTGTCACTCATAAGGGTTTCGCCTTCCTGCTTACTTCTGGACTGCCTGATTTCGATCGAATTCCGCCATGCCACGCCCGTCGATCGGCGTAAGCCAACGACTAGGAGCGTGACGATACCCTATATTTCCATAGGTCGAGACGTACTAGAGCAACGGTTGTTAGAACCGTTGACGTCTGGAAAGTTATGTCGTCAGGTAGTCAAGCAGCCAAGCCCATAGAACCATTGGAGAACTCTGAAAGCGAATCCAATTCTGAGTCCGAAAACTCTCTCTGGCTACAATGACTCTCTGCACCTTGGCTGCAATGACTCTCTGACTACAATGACGATGACGCTACGACACATCCGATTCATGATCCGGCATGAAGCTGCGACAAGTCTTCAATGACAACTCGCCTTTAAAGAACTCCATCCTCAGCCTGAGAATTTGCCGAAACGCATCAAACACGTCGTCGCATCTCTGCACATGCTCAGTCGTCTCAAACTCGCCTTCAACTTCAGTTCTCAACTCAAATCCATCGAGGTAGTGCGTCAACTCTATTCTTATCATTTTAGATCATCCAAGTTAGTTTTGATTTGGCACGACTCGCAGCCGTATACGCCCAGCGTTCCCGACTCCAATATGGACACTCGCCTGGCATCACCAACACATGACCGAATTCAGATCCTTGTGCCTTATGACATGTAATGCAGTACGCGAAATCAAATGCTTCATGCTTCCGCGTGAACTCTGGCGACTTAGGATTATTGAATTGCTCAGGGTCGTATTCGACGCCGTGGCAAACTCCGTTCGTTGTCTCAAAGACCATATAGCATGTGTCAGAGTCTACACGCTTGACGACACCTATCATGCCGTTGGCAAGACCACGCTTATGGTTGTTTCGAAGACAGATGACTCGATCTCCAACAATCGGCACGTTGTCTTCGTCTTGAATGTTGTGCAAGAAGTCTCGATAGTGTTGATTCAGAATCACTCGGTCTTTGTTGAACGCGGTGATGACCTGGTCGAAGATTCCCCACGAGTCCGACTTTAGCATTTTGTCGGTTGGCGTTAGATAGACCTTCCGTTGTCTCAGTTTCTCTTGAGACTTCCAATTTCTTGCCTCATTGCCGTCACGCAAAAACCCAGCGAACCTAGCAATCTCGTTGGCGTTTCGGTGAATAGTCTCTAACTTTACTTCCGCGTCTTCCATCAAGTTAAACGAGTCGCCAATTGGCTCCAGTTGTCCATGATCACCAACAAAGATGATCGGTCGACGATACGAGCGTAGATCGTCGTACAGTTTGCGTGTCACCATGGAGGCTTCATCCACAATGAAGATGTCGCCTTCGACGAACTTGGGTGGCTTGCGTCCGAAAATCGTCTCTGTGAGCGGCTTGCCATTCTTGCCTTTCACTTCCTTTCCGTTCTCATCGAGAATTGGCTTTTCATGACATGCATAGATAGCACTATGAATCGTCGTTGCATTCTTAAGACCCTTCTGTCGGAGAACTTCTGCTGCCTTTCCGGTTGGCGTCATAGCCAGTGCTCTTGGAAACTCTTTGGCCACGTATCCGAGTAAGGTCGACTTGCCGGTTCCGGCGAGTCCACCTAGGCGTCGAATCAAAGAAGGATCGTCTACCAAGTAGTCGCGGGCATCCCGTTGTTCAGCGGTCAATGTTGGTAATTTCATGTCATCCTCAGGCGGTTAAAATTTTGCATGTAAAGGGTCGACCCTACTCGACCCGGTTCGTTTGTACCCTGTGAAGGGTCGACCCTGTTGGTTGGTAGGGTCGAGGCCGTCGACCCTGTTGAATTTGCGAATTCCCTAGGCCAAAACGCACAAAACGACCGTAGGGTCGACAGGGTCGACGTTTGTGCAACAACTTTTTGGTGATAGTTCTAGGCCAAGAATGCGGTGGCGAGTCGTCGACCCTGAAAAATGGCAGGGTCGACCCTGTTGCGGAATCATTCCAACTGCTTACGCTTCTTGCTGACCTTCTTGGCCAACTCACCCTGCGGTTGCGTCGATGGTTGGTCACTCGGTTGATGGTTGCGATCGATCAATTGCCAGTAGCGTTTGCCGTCCGACTTTCCATGCTTGGCAATGATGCCGACTTCCCGTAGAGACGGCATGATCCGTTTGAGATGGTTGGTCAACTCAGCAGGTGACTTTGGCCAGTTGTGGACCTTGGTGCCGATGCCGACTTCCAACTTGGATTTCAATTGGGCTGGAGTGAGTTTGACGCTGCCACCATCCGACTCGGCAAGCAGTTTGATCAAGCGATCAAATACCGGCGACGATTCCAGACCGCTACGAACCGCATCCTCTCGGTTGACAGTGTACGCATCCAAAAACGCACCATCCGGCAATCCGAGTCCAGGCTCTGCAGCGGTTGCCCAAATTGCGGCATCGGCCATGCGTGGCCAATCTGTGTCGGACTGCTCTACCTCTGGAAGTCTCTGCAGTGCCACAACGACAGCATCTAACAGAGCACCCAGGATCCTTGGCGATGTTTCGCTGAATCGACGGTTGAATACAGATTCAGGCGTACGGTTCGAGGACGCAATCGGTGGCAACTCAATCACCAACGATCGGTCAAGCAAGTCGGATCGCGTGCCGACATCTGTGATGCCGTTCAGTAGGATCGGTCGACACACATCTATGATCGTCTCGTCGTCATTCGTATAGAGAGACCGTGTGCTGAAACCACCGCCAGTGGCTAGCCGACAGAACGCATCGGATAGTTTGCCACCCACAAACGACACGTTGTCGAAGGACAGCACCCAAGAGTTGTTGGCGGCAATAAATAGATCCTTCTCGCTAGTCGTTTGTGCCCGCGTCGGTGACGTATTTGGATCGATCAAGGATCTTAGGACACGCACGAATGTAGTCTTACCTGATCCCTGTTCCGCACTGAGTTTGACGACCCAATACGGACCATCCGGTCGGAACATGCCAATCAAAGCACCTAAGACTAGAGGCCAATCCTTATCCGCTACGTTCACGAATTGTCGGAGTTCCTGGATCGACCCGCCTGTAGTCGGCTCTGGTAGTTCCAGCATTCCCTTGCGTCGTCGGAATCGGATCGGAGAGTCCTTGCGGATTCGCCAGCCATCACGATCTACCTCCACGACTCGCCATTGCTCATCGCAGAGGTCAATGTAGATACAGTCGCCGTGACCACCGACACGCAACGCAACGTCGTAGGCTTTGCCTTCAAACTTGGCTTTAGCGTCGAAAGTCGCCTGCACAGACCTTACGACGTCGGCTGGAATTGCCTTCCGTTTGGCTCTGTAGTACGTCAGACTCAGAAAATCCTGGAACCGTTTGGAGTCGATTGGCCAGTGCTCGAGGTGCTCTCCATTCCGCACAGATGCGTATGAGGTTTCACCATCGGTGGAATGCCAGCACTCAACGTCCGCAACCATCGCCAGCAATTGCGATGTGGCATCTTTCCCCCCAACTTTGCCACTTTAGGGTCGACCCTACTCGACCCTACTGAGCCTTCCGACGTTTCAACTAGCTGCCGGATGACGTTTTCAGGCAGTTCAGCCGGTTCGAGGTCATCGAGCGACAGACCATCCAGCCAATACCGTTCCATTCCCTCAGGGTGCAGCGATGGCGGCACGGTCGTTAAGCAGCCTTTGCCGTTGCCCAACAGAATGTCGAGCTTGCCGACGGCAAATCCTTTACCCTTTGGCCACTTCGACCGATCCTTACGGAATAGCCGATGCTTGCCGCGACCGGATTGCCAAGTCGGAGTCGGTGGAATCTTGCCACCAAACAGCGATTGCAGGTGTGTCTCTGCTTCTTCAGAGTCGCATTCGATATCCAACCAATCGGTATAGGCAAGATTGATTGCGATTCCCTTAGCCAGACCGCCATCAATGTCGCGTTCGATGTCGACCCAATCGAATCCGTCTTCGAGACCTGCCCACTTGCCGGTCGCCTTCTTGTCGACCGTCATCGGAATGATCGGCACGTTCTTGTCGTACAGAGATTTCGCAGCGTTCTTCAATATGCGTGCTTTGGATATCGGCATTAGAAAAACTCCTTAATATTGGAGCGTTTCTTTCTCCGAGTTCGCTTTGGTGCTGCCTGATGCGTTCGACGTTCTATAAAGGCGTCGAGGTCTTCGGGCATGATTCGCCAAGTCGGACGACCGCCAGCCGATTGGCTGATGTCGATCGCTCGGAGTTCGCCGGATTTGATCCAAGCCGTCACTGTGTGCGGTCTAGTTCCGAGTCGCTCGGCAACTTGAGCAACCGTTAATGCAGATTTGGGAGCACTCATTATGTGTCTCCCTTCTCGTGCCGAAGTGCATTTGCTTCGTCACGCTGTTCGGCAAGTTTGAGCATTTGCCGAAGAATCTGACGTTCGTGGATATTCTCCGCAATCCTTGTTCGAATCTCTTCGACCGTCGGCAGGTCGGCGATTGCTTCTTTGATTCGTGTTTGTAGTTCATTAGTCATGAAAAAACCCCTGAGGACAATTGGCTTCAACGAGGCCAATCATCGTCAGGGGTTTGCGACAAAGCACGGTTCTGTCTGGGACCGAAATTGGGTACTAATCTAGTCGTTCGAGCTCAACCTTCTTCTCAGCTAGGGAGATTACGATTCCGACACCGAAATTGTACTTGTTGAGACGCTGGCGTATCTTCTTGAACTTGCTTTCAATTGCCTCGTCCGAAGGTACATCATTCCAGCCTTTCCGAACTTCTCGAATTTGCCGGAAAGTAGCCTTCGGATGTGTCCAAAGATATTCGACCAGCTCTTTCTGCTGCGGTGTCAGTTTTTCAAGCACTTGGTCTAGTAGCGATGGTGGAGGACCAACGAGTTTCAGACGTTCACGCCGGATCCGCTCTTGGACCTTTGCAACTTCGACCATCGAGATTTTAAGAGCATGTCCACGTTCCGATAGCAGTCGCGTAAACAGTTCGTTCTGTTCTTTCTGGTCGGTGATGTCTTCCAGAGGCTGAGCCAGAATCTCGAGAGCCTCGATGGTGACACCATGAACAGCCTCATGTGCTGACGACCAGACGCCTGGAAACCTTGCATCATTCAGAGCATGCCAGCCGAAACCCTCGAACGTAACCTGTGAGTCAGACAGAATTGCCAACTCTTCAAATCTCGATTCGAGTGCTTCACCGCTTTCCTCAATTCGATATTGGAGAGTCTGCACCGTGCCGTATGCGAGTTCGACGTTATCGAGTTCTGCGTAGCGAGCAATACTGGCCACAGAGTTAATCCAGTATTCCGCACGTTGAGATGCAGTAAGAAAGTCGCTCATTAGAATATCCTTCGGAGCAAAGAAACAGACTGGCCATGCCGAATCGGAGAAGGATCATCCAATCCGGCATGGCCAACACTAGGAGCTACCTAGCTATCTGCTTGTCGAGGTTGTCCCTTCCACGAATCGACAGGAACTGGAAGAGACGAGATGGCCAATTATTGTGGACCCAACAAGCCCTACGGTTTTATCCCGCAAACAGCTTGAGGATCGGCGGTTCATTGTCATTGGTGTCGTCCGGCAAATCACCCGCCTGGGGTGATTCCTTGCCAGGATCGTCTGTCGGCTTGGAGTCCTTGTCAGGCGGAAACAGCCATTGCCGAACGTGATCGGTGACGGCTCGGAGTCGGCTCGTTGCGATATCCTCTCTGTAAATCGCACCCATCGAGGCGTCGACATGGCCCATAATTAGATTCGTCGCCACAGGGTCTTTGGCGGCATCGGCCACAGTTCGGAACGTATGTCGGAGTGCGTAGAATCCGACTCCCTTACGTTTGATGCCAAGCCGTTTAAGAACCTTATCCAACTCTTGACCAATCGCATCCTTTGGTGAGCCATTTTTGGAGACCTTCACGAATGCAGCACCTCTGACCGTCAGGAATAGTAGACCTTTGTTGTCTGCACTCTTCGCGGTCGGTCGATTCGGAATCCATTCTTTGATTGCGGCAATCGTCTCAGGCCACAGCGGACAAATCCGGTCGGCTTCCGTCTTCGGTCTCGGATAGTCGATCAATCCGGCTTCCAGGTCCACGTACTGCATCGGCAACCGAGACAGGTCGGTGGGTCCGAATCCACAATTGACCGCCAGCAAGACCATCGTGCGGAGTGGCTGTTTGGCGTTGTCCAAGATCAGTCGGAGTTCGTCCGCATCAAACATCCGCAAGCCATGTTCGTCTTTGGCCTGCCGACGTTCACGCCGAACCTGTTTCAACTCTGGCTTGTCGAACTTGGAGCCATACTGCACCTCTCGGTCGACCAAGCCATTGACATACGCATATCGAAAGACAGATCGACAGCGTTGCATCTCGTTTCGGAGTGACACAGCTTTCCGAGTCTCAGCCAATGCCGATCGCAGCTTACCGAAATCGTCAGGTGTCAGATCGGAGACGGGTCGACCCTTGCCGAAACACTTGATGATGTTGGCACACGTCGCGTGCAGTCCCTGAAACGTTCTTGGACTGATCTCGCCACGGTCTCGGCGTTCTTCGTGATGCGTGAGGAAGTGATTACAGAGATGGCCAACCGTCAACGTATCTGGATCATGCTTGCGAGGCTGACGACCAGCGATTAGATCGTCCTTCTGCTCCAGCCACATTTCCAGAGCAGTCACACCCTTTGGATCGTCTGTCCACTTCGTGAAGTAGACCGTCTTGCCTCTGACCTTCTTGGCCCACTTTCCCACGCCATGAGCATAGAGCGGAAAGTCTGGCCTTGGCTTAGCGGGTTTCTTTGAACGGTTACGCTTGTTAGAATTCGCCATTGTCTCACCTTCGTTCTGAAAAGGTAGGTGGGATCGAGGCTCGTCGGCTGCAACCGGCGAGTCTCATTTACGCCCCAAATTGGGCACACGTCAATTATGACGGGCACAAACGGGCGTAACAATGGGCGTAAGGTGTTAAAGCAGGCTGAACGAAAACTTGCCGTAAGTTGTAGTGCTGCTATAACTTGCCCTCGTAGCTCAGCAGGATAGAGCGTCGGTTTCCTAAACCGAAGGTCGTGGGTTCGAATCCCGCCGGGGGTACTCAAAGAGATGGCTCGAAAGCCATCTCTTGTCATTCTCAACTGTATTTGGACTTGATTTTGTACTTTGTGACTGCAAGTTGATGTCGGGCGATCGAGTATTCAGCCCGCGCAGCGTTGTCCTTGTGTGCCCTCGCATGATGCGTTGTCAGACGCTCAAGATCAAAAGACCCCTGCGTCAAGTACGCCAGTTCGTTTTGATGAAAACTGGCCATCGCCGCAAGCATCAGTACGGCGACGCCCTCTTCTACCAGAGCATTCCCAGCACTATCTATTCCGAGTTCAACGCCATATCGAACGATCGTTTCCCCTTGCTTTGGGAGAATTGGTCTCGCAAGGCCGTGTCTTGGAGCTTCACTCACCCAGATAGCAATAAGACTGGAAGATACTCTCCCAAAGAACGCAGCGGACTGTCTTCTGAGTTCGACAAGCTGTAAGACGGTTCCTACTATTCGTTCGTGGCGAACTAGGTTGGAAACCGAAGACTGGTGATCGCTGTTCGGTTTCGATGAACTCGACTCTTAAGGAATTGCTGTAGCGACTGCGTCACAAAAAGTGACTAGGACCTGACGGCTCCGCTTTCAATCAAGTACCTGCTTGGAGATCTACAGATCCCGAACGATGGCCGGTAGTGTGGTCAAACGCAGGTTTTGAAGTCACTTGGTCAAAAAGGTCACCTGCACACTTGCTGATATGCATTCGTTTCACATGCAGCAACGTCGGGTATTGATGAAACTGGGAGGCGGAGTTAAAGGCCTCATTGATCAGGACGCGATCATACTCTGCACCCTACCCCACTTACCCTGACTCCCAAGCGGCGGTGCATCGGTTATCGTCATTCTGAACGGAAAACCAAGGCACTGAGTGGGAACCGGAAGCCATTCAAGCACTTTCTCGACACAACGAATGGAGACGAAAATACAAGCATGACACAAAAAAGGCCGCCAACGGTTCTGTTGACGGCTTCATACATAAGCGGAGAGGGGGGGGATTCGTTTTTGGCGTTTCCCCAACTCTCAGCTAGAACACCACTTATGGTCATAAGTCTGGGTTTCGCTGGAGTTTGCGGCTAGTCGTTTGTGGTCAGCTGCGTTCAAGGTTTCTCACGATTGACTACATATTTTGGCACAGTGTGCCAAGCCCGATTGCTGTCTTCTCCTTTGGAGAAGAGCGATGGCGAATGCAAAGAACCCTGGTGGCAAACGACCGCATGGAATGCCCACAACGCAGTCCATCCACGACTGCGTTATCGTCTGGCTGAAATATGCGGAAGAACATTGTCCTGAATTGGTCCCGCTATTGGATGCCGATCCGGACGAGCGAATCGAGGCCATGGTCGAGGATTTTGAAGACCGGTATCTCGGAGGATCGGGAACGATTCGCTTTCCGATTCCACCAAAGGCCACGGGCGGCGTTTATCTCCGCTACTCCGATCCGAACTCAAATCCGAGGTCGCTCCCACAGCAGCTTGGGATCTGTCTGGAGCGTGTCGTCCGCGACGGCGTGATGATGCCTTGGCCGCATGTTTTCGCGGACGGTGCGATCACCGGGAAAATCGCTGCCCGAACCGGGTATCGACAAATGAAACAGGCAATCGAGAAGCGAGTTTGCTGCCGGCTGTACGTGGACGACTCCGCTCGGCTTGGCCGCGATCAGGCGGAAGCCCACCTCTTCAAGCGGCTTCTCGACGCCTCCGGCTGCGTGCTGATCACAATCGGCAACGGGATCGACACCAGCCAGCAGAGCGCCGCACTGCACTATGCCATCTCCGCCGCGATCGACGAGCAAGAGAGTCGGAATAAATCTCACCGCGTCAAGCGAGGAATGCGGGATGCCTTCCTGCAAGACCGCATCGTCAACGGCCCCTGCCTCGGCCAACGGGACGTGCCGCTACTCGACGCCAACGGTGAAGTTGTCATCAACCACAAAGGGCGGGTTGAGAAGCAGCGTGTGATCGACGATGCTGCCGCCAAAATCGTGCGTGAAATTTTTGACCGCTTCGCCGTCAAGAGGGAGGATCGAACTGCAATCATTGCCGACCTCAATGCTCGCAACGTAGAAGGCGGCAACTGGGACGACACGCGCCTCCGGCAACTGCTCAAGCGGCCGGTCTATAAAGGCATTGAGTATTGGGGCATGACCTCGCAGGTTCGTGACCCGGAAACGGGGAAGGTGACCGTGGTCGAACATCCGCCCGAAGAATGGCTGAGCCGGGATGTTTCTCACCTTCGGCTTGTTTCGGACGAGGTCTGGGAAGCTGCCCAAGTTCGCTTGGCGGAGTCCAAATCGGCCTTCGATTCGACTCGAAAGAACGTCCAGTCGGGCGAACGGCAGAGGGCCGTTCCAAAGCGACTGTTCCATCTGACCTGCGGTTGCTGCGGAAAACCACTCTACTTAGGTCGTAGTGGAAAATACGCCTCTCTCTGCTGCCTCAACGGTCGGGACGGCAAGAAGGGCTGTACCTTCAAAGGCTATAAACGGCTCAGCCATGTCGAGAACTCACTGTTGGATCACCTGCGATCAGAGATTTTCACGAAGGAATTTCTTGAACGTCTTCTTGTCGAGGCAAACCGGATTTTGGACGAGATTCCCGAATCTGACGATGTGGAACTTCAGACCGTGAAAGCGAGAATTTGTGAGACTGAAGAACGCTTGGCCGAATTGCGGCGACACCTAACATCCGGTGAGATCGGCGACATTGGAACCATGGTAACCGTGGTCCGTGAGGTCGAGGACACGCTCTCAAGACTTCGGGATCGTGAGCGGGAACTTTCGGTGAAATGGAATGATGATCCCCTTCCAATGACCGAGGAGTTCATCACTGAAACGCTCGACGACCTGCACGGCCTACTTTCTAAAGAAGTAGAAGCCGCAGCTCCAATCTTGCAAAAGATGCTTGGCGAGATCATCGTCGAGCAACGCGAAGTTAAGGGCTCCAAAAAGCCGCAATGGTTTGCGAAATTCGCGCTCAACGGTAATGCAATCGTTTCACATCTAACGCGTCCGAAGGATTGTCCAAATAGCGAATGTTGGGAACTCCCAATATCCGCTGTTTGGACAATCGGCGAGAAGCACGAAGTCTGGCTGCGGGAAGTGCCGAAATACGAGCAGATTTCTGGACGAGCCCTCGCCTACAAGCTCGAAGGACGCAGCACGCAGTGGATTTCGGAAGAGTTGGGAGTCATTTGGAAGTTGGCGGATGACGCCATCCGCTTTGCTGAAACGGGCGGACGTCCCGAGCCTGAAAAACCGAGAAAGAGGCGGCCGCGACAGAAGGGTTCCAAGCCAGAACCGAAATATAAATCTCATGCTGCGGAAGTCGTGCGGTTGCGGGATGAGAAACAGTGGCCGTTTCCACGGATCGCCCGGCACCTCAAGATCCATGAGTCAACAGCGACTCGGGCTTACGACTTCGGCACCCATAGGCGGACGCGGTCCGTTGCAGTAAAGCGGAATCGCGGTCGCTGGCAACATCTCAATCCTGACGAGGTCGCTAAAGCCGTCTCGATGCTGGCGGCCGGCACGAGCGTTTCCGAGATTGCCGAACAGACATCTCTTTCGGCTTCGACAATTTATCGGCTGCGGCGGAAGCAACATTCTTCTCGCGACCGGTCTGAATTCCCCGACAACACTCCAATAACCGTGTAATCTCGACCACTCGTTCCACACAAGACAAGAAGTTAAAGACGAACAGCTAAGGCATAGTTGCAGCTGACGCATTCAACACTTGTCACTCGCGTGGCCCCCTCGCGAAAGACTTACGCAAGGAAATCGACTACAGACTCACAGCACTAATCGCAAAGATAATCCATGCGTCATTCGCTTCCACGCTGTTGATGTACCCCATCAACAGCATTCGCCCCCTAATCATCGGCAGCGGATATTCAATGAGCAATCGCTTGAGCCGATTTCTCGACAGCCGCCGTTGACGATTCCGTTGGCGAAGCTGCCACTATGCAGTTCGCGCAGCAAATGGGACCTAAATTCTGGCCCTCGTTTGTATCGACGAATACGCTTGGACAAGTCGCCTCGTATTCGGATGCCGAGAATGCAGCTGGAAGAGGATGCAGAAACATGTCCATACACCTGTTCGCACCAGTGGTAAACCCACTACTCTGGATAGGTGATTTCACCAGTCATGTTAAGCTTTTGAGGCCGATGAAAGGTCAGATGAATCCCAACGTCCATTAGAGGTGCGGTACTCGACAAGAAACATTACGAACCTCCGATGAATTGGTTGCGACGGCCTGGATGCCCCCTTAAGCTATAGTGGCACTCGAGCCTCACTCAAATTCAACACACACACATCAAGTTGCCGGAGATTAGCCGTGCGCAGGTTTCGCTGGTTGAATCGTATCGTTTCCCGGGCTGTCGATGCTCGCCCACTTGAACGACGGGTGCGACGTCGGCGTGTGGGGTATGAACGACTGATCGCGGCGGAAGTTCTGGAAGACCGCACGCTCTTGGCTGGTTTTGTTGACCCGAATCCGTCGGACGGAAACCGTTTCGGGGAATCTGTGCTGGTCCTCAGCAATGGCAACGTCGTCGTTACCGCTCCCGGAGACGACGCCGGTGGAACCGATGCTGGGGCTGTCTATCTGTTTGACGGCGAAACCGGCGATGTCATCAGCACGTTACTCGGTGCGGATGATTTTGACAGAATTGGGCAAGTCGGCGGTCTAGGTGATCCCGATGTTTCGTTGTTTGAAGTTGGCAACAGTAACTTTATCATTTTGAGCCCGTCAGTCGACAGAAACGGCCAGATCAATGCTGGTGCTGTTACTTTTGGGGATGGAGAAACGGGTGTATCTGGTGTTGTCAGTCCGCAGAACAGCTTGGTCGGTTCGGCCGTTGGCGACAATGTTGGGTTCGACGTGTTTATCCTTTCAAATGGCAACTATCTTGTTCGTAGTCCGTTCTGGGATCGCGGAGGGATCGAAGATGCTGGGGCCTTGACATTCGGCGACGGCATCACTGGTGTTGCAGGTATCGTGACTGAAAACAATAGCCTCATCGGCTCCACAGCGGACGATGAGGTTGGCTTTGGCAGCATCATCGAGTTACCGACCACTGGAAATTTTGTTGTACAATCGACCTCGTGGCAAAACGATCAAGGCGATACCGTCGAGGCGATCACCTTTGGCGACGGTGACCTTGGGGGCACTGGCAGCATTAGTAGCGAAAACAGTCTCGTTGGGACGGCGGCGAATCGCCTTGGCGACATCATCACACTCGCGAATGGAAACTATCTCGTCGAGGATGCCTTTTGGGATAATGGGTCAACCAACAGTGTGGGAGCAGTCACATTCGGCAGCGGAACCACGGGAGTAGTGGGCACAGTCAGTGCAGCCAATAGCCTGATTGGAAATTCAGAAAATGATTTTGTGGGTGAGAAGATTTTTCCGTTGTCCAACGGCAATTATGTTGTTGTTAGTGACGGATGGGATTCCGCAACGCATTCTTCGGTTGGTGCGGTGACATTTGGAGGCCCCAATGGGGTGACCGGACTGGTTTCGCAGAGCAATAGTTTCGTCGGACGGGACTCGGTTGACCTCGTTGGAAGCGGGGGTATTGTCGAATTAGCGAACGGAAACTATGTCATCGTCAGTCCTAGCGTGGACATTGGCTCTGACTTCGGTAATGGTGCAGTGACATTTGCTAGCGGAACTTCGGGAATTGTCGGGCAAGTTTCGGAAACAAACAGTTTAATCGGTGGGCAATCTAGCGATGCAATTGGTAGTGGCGGTGTGATGCCGTTGAGCAATGGCAACTATGTGGTTGCAAGCCCCGACTGGAATGGTGAACGCGGGGCAATCACGCTTGGTGATGGGACGAACGGAACTGAAGGAGTTGTATCAGCCGCGAATAGCCTTGTCGGTGCCAACGAAGCCGATCGCGTCGGGGACGGGGAGATTCTTGATCTCAGCAACGGCAATTACATTGCCGCCAGCCCCAATTTCCAGCATGACGGTGCACTTCGCGCGGGAGCGGTGACTTTCGGATCGGCTAGCGTCCCACTGAAAGGAGTTCTTGATTCCACCAATAGCCTCGTCGGCTCGACATTGGATGACCGCGTTGGTGAGAACATCTTCGCACTGAGTAACGGAGACTATGTGGTTGCCGTGCCGACTTGGGACGACAGTTCAACCGTGGATGTGGGCGCGGTCACAGTCGGTGATGGGGCGAACGGTACCGTAGGTGTCATTTCGAGTTCGAACAGTCTCGTTGGCTCCACGGCCGGCGACATGGTGGGCCAGCACATTCAACCATTGTCGACTGGGAATTTTATTGCGCTCAGTCCCAGTTGGGATAGCGGTTCAATCGCTGATGTCGGCGCAGTGACCTTTATCGATAGCAATTCCCCAGCGATCGGACCAATTACCGTCGGCAATAGTCTCGTTGGGGCGTCGGCCAATGACCGCATCGGGGTTGGACTGGATAACATCGCCTTGCTATCCAACGGCAACTATTTGGTCCTTAGCCCGAATTGGGATAATTCCGGTGAGGCAGACGCTGGCGCGGTGACGTTCGGAAGTGGTACCACGGGAGTCTCTGGCGTTGTGGGTGAGTCGAACAGCCTGGTGGGATCCACGGCCAACGACCGAGTGGGTTTGGTAAATACGAATGTTGTCGAGCTGACGAACGGAAACTTTGTGCTTCGTACTTCACGCTGGGACAATGCAGGAATTGTTGACGCCGGTGCGGTGACATTCGGTAGCGGAACAGCAGGAATCACAGGAGCGATCAGCGAAAGCAATAGTCTCGTCGGAAGCTCAACCCGGGATGAACTTGGTAAGAACATTGATAGCGTCGTTCCACTGCCTGATGGGAATTATGTCGTTCGTTCATCGGCTTGGGATAACGGCAATATTGCGGATGCGGGTGCCGCAACCTACGGAGATGGCACAATGGGCGTAAAAGGCGAGATTACGCAATTCAACAGTCTGGTAGGATCGTCGCCCCAAGATCAAGTCGGCGAAGGAGTGGTTTCCATCGGCAACGGAGCCTACGTCGTACTGAGTCGTGGCTACGATGACGGTACCAACATCGATATCGGCGCCGCGACATTCGGCCAGGCCGGTGTGGGAGTTTCGGGAACAATTGACGCCGCGAATAGTGTATTCGGTGAAGGCACGTCGCGCGATTTGTTAGTTTTCGTCTTGGATCTTCCGGCGCCTGCTCCCTCCGCGAGCGCAACCGCTTCGGAGACCTCCAACAATGGCTCGCAAAAAAAGTTCCTGGTTTCCTTTTTCGATGACGATGGTACGAGTTTTCTCCGAGAGGGTTCGGGGACCAGCGGTTTCACACTCGCACGGTTGAATATCGGTGATGCGATCGCTGTCGTTGAAGGCGATTCGGGCATGACGGAAATTACGTTCCTGGTAACCCTCGACCAAGCACTTGATCAGGACGTGTTCTTTGACATTAATGCCGTTGCCGGCACCGCCGATGCTTCGGACTTTGTGAATGATGTCCTCTTCACGGTGGGGGACAATGGCACTATTGCCGCCGGTAGTGACGAACGCAAAATCACCTTGCAAGTGCGCGGTGATCAAATTACGGAACTCGACGAAGAGTTCTTCATTGTATTGTCGAACTTCAACTTCAATTCTCAAAACGTCACGGTGGCTGGTTTCCAAGGTAAGGGGACCATTGAGAATGACGATGCTTCAACGTTCACAATTACTAGTGAAACGGGCAATGAAGACGATGGCAACCTCACATTCGAAATCTCGCTTGATCATCCGGTCGATGTCGAGACACGCGTTAGCTACGCAACCGATTTAACAGGGCAAACTGCTTCGGCGAATGATTTCACGGAAGTCACAGACGAATTGATTTTTTCTGCTGGTGCGGTCCCAAAGTCGATCACGATCTCACCGACTGCCGACGACCTCACTGAACTGGATGAGACGTTCTTGGTGAGATTGTCGAACCTGGTTGCCAACGGCCGCGATGTCTCGATTGATGTGGAGCCGGGAGTTGGCACAATTAAGAACGATGATGCCGCACAGATCTCAATCAATGATGTTGAAGTGGATGAAGATGCAGGCAACGTGAAATTCATTGTGTCGCTGGGCCAAGACCAAGCCGTCGACACTGATATCTCAGTCGACTTCGCCACAGCAAGCGGTTCCGCAACTGCGGGCGATTTCACCGCAACGAATGGGACGCTAGACATCCCGGCTGGAATGACATCCGGTGAGATTATCATTCCGATTGCCGACGATATGACGGTTGAGGACGACGAAGAATTTGTCGTAAACCTCTCCAATTTAGAAGCCGCTGAGCGTTTGGTCTCGATCAGTAAGTCGCAAGGCACCGCAACAATCAGCGATAACGACGTAACAGTGTTATCAATTACCGATCGAGATGTCGACGAAGATCAACAAACAATGACTTTTCAAGCCACACTCACGAAACCGCTCGATGTTGATTTAACCTTCGATGCTGCCACTGAGATTGGTACTGCTGAGCTGGAGGACTTCACACCAATCAGCGACACATTCAGAATCGACGCTGGTCAAACGTCGGTGGACATCGTCGTGAGTATCACACAAGATTCAATCGTTGAGCAAACGGAACATTTCTCGCTCAACCTTGAAAACGTGAGTGCTTCCGGTCGGCAGGTTTTGCTTGGAAATCTCCAAGCGACTGGTGAGATACGCGACGATGACTCGGCACGACTTTCGATTAGCGATGAACTCGAAATTGAAGACGAGGGGACAATTACTTTTCAAGTTACGCTGGACAATGCCGTTGAAGGGGAAGTCACTGTGGACTTTCAGACGAGTTCAATTTCAGCAAGTTCAAACGACTACAGTAGCACGAGTGGCCAACTGACATTCGAGGCGAACGAGACCAAGAAGACAATCGTCGTCGATGTGAGTGCCGATGACTTGGTTGAAGGGAATGAGCAGTTCGAAGTAATCCTTAGCAACTTGCAGCCCCAAGGCCTTGATGTCAGCCTTGTCGGCGACCGCGGTGTTGGGACCATTCGAAACGATGACGAGGCCTTGCTGACTATTGCGAATGAAAGCGAGGCAGAGCTAGCCGAAAACATGACCTTCACGGTCTCACTTTCGAATCTAATTGATCAAAGTGTGACCGTTGACTACGTGACAGAGGCTGGAACGGCGAGTGAGCAAGATTTTGTTCCGGTCAGTGGAACCTTGACGATCCCTGCGAATACTCAGAACATGACATTTGATGTTGAAATCCTTCGAGATGGGATCGCTGAAGGAGACGAGCAGTTTGCGGTCCAACTTTCTAATATGCAAGCTGGCGGTCGAAATGCATCCATTGGCGATTCCCGTGCGATCGGGACAATCCTTGATGGCGGCACTGACGCACGTGTGTCGATTAGCGAATTGTCGGGCAGTGAAGACGACGGCGTGATGACATGGGCTGTGCAAATCGATCAGGCACTCGACGTTGATGTAAACATCGATTATCAGACGAGCTTCGACACCGCTAACAACAACGATTTCGTCTCTACGAGCGGGACACTCACAATTGTCGCGGGGCAAACATCCGCCGACTTCCAGGTAAGTATTACGGACGACTCCATTGTTGAAACAACCGAACGTTACCTCGTTCAGTTAAGCAACATCAATGTGCAAAATCGTCGTGTAGTCTTCGAAGAAGATCAAGCGTTCGGCTTGATTCAAGACGACGATTCGGCAACCGTACGAATTGGAGACTCTTTCGAGTTCGAGAACAATGGTGAAATCACGTTTACGATCGAAATTAGCGAGGTCTCAGATGCCGATGTCACGATTGACTATTCCACTGTCTTCGACACGGCCTCGAGCTCTGACATCGTAGCCGTCGCG
Source organism: Thalassoroseus pseudoceratinae (assembly GCF_011634775.1). Taxonomy (NCBI): domain Bacteria; kingdom Pseudomonadati; phylum Planctomycetota; class Planctomycetia; order Planctomycetales; family Planctomycetaceae; genus Thalassoroseus; species Thalassoroseus pseudoceratinae. The sequence continues at coordinate 570,311 of NZ_JAALXT010000001.1, read as the reverse complement.
GACATGGCTACAATCCCTGCTGGAAGCCTCTCCACACTGATCTCGGTCACGCTTGTCAATGACGAACTACTCGAGGCCGACGAGCAGTTTTACTTGCAGTTGGCAAATCTGCAAGCCGGTGGTCGCAACATTCAATTAACGGACGACCGCGGCACTGGGACGATTCGTTCCGAGGACTCGGGGCTAGTCGGTATTGCCGACGCGTCGACTTTGGAAGACGCCGGCCCGCTCGTATTTGTCGTTACACTTGATCATGCCAGCGAAGAAGCAATCAACGTTGGCTACCAAACCGAATTGATAACCGCGGATCAGAACGATGCTAGTTTGCTCTCAGGAACACTCACGATCCCAGCAGGTCAACAATCGGCACGGATCACTTTCGATATCGCAAATGATTCTGTCGTTGAAGCTGATGAGTTAGTCGCCGTCAATCTCGTTAGTGTTTCAGCACACGGTGGAACGGTTCAGATTATCGACGATCGCGCGGTTGGCACAATTCGCAATGATGACTCCGCTACTCTTCGGATTCTGGACGGCAGCGGTAACGAAGATGAAGGGGCGATCGAATTTACTATTGAACTCGATGAGGTTGTCGACCATGAGTTAACCGTCAATTTTGCAACCCTGGCCGGAACAGCATCGGAGAATGACTTCAGTCCATTAACAGGGACTGTGACAATCCCCGCCGGAGAACGCGATACTGCGGTCCGCATTGCATCGATTGCAGATACGACATTTGAACTCGACGAACAATTTTCCTTAGAGCTGTCTGAGCTTCAAGCCGCGGGTCGCAACGTTTCAATCTCAGATTCACGCGGGATTGGTACGATCCGCAATGATGATACTGTTGAGGTGTCAGTAGCTGATGTCGCCCAAACCGAGCGATTGCCACGTCTTAAATTCTCTGTCCAGATCAACACTCCTCTTGAGGTTGACCTTGTGATCCCGTACGCAACGGCCAACCAAACTGCGGGGGCTAACGACTTCACACCGCTCTCCGGCACATTGACGATCCCGGCAGGGCTCACTTTTGCGGAGGTGGAAGTCGACGTCACATCCGATGAGTTCATCGAGTCAGACGAAACATTCCAATTCATTCTCGACCCGAACAACAACTCATCCGAACAGGTCATCTTCGTAAATGCGGTTGCAACTGGCACAATCATTGACGATGACATCATTGACGATGACATCATTGACGATGACATCACTGACATTCACGATAACAATGTGGAAGTTCGCAATAGCTACTTGAATCCTTCCGTGATCAACGGAATCTTCGAAGTTGTCCTGACTGGAAACTTTGATCAAGTGGGTAACGGAGACGACGACTTACTCTTCTGGGATCCTGATTCCGGTAAAACGCGATTGGTCTTTGGTACGGGAGAGTTTCAAGACAATCCGATCGCACCGAATTCCATCAACGGCAACGATTTCTTCGAGGCAATTGTCGGGGACTTTGACGGGAGTGGCGGGGACGATTTGTTTTTCTGGAACCCGTTTACTGGCAAGAATCGCCTCTTTCACACGAATTCCCAGAATTCGCGTGTCTCCACAACTTTTGAGACTAATATCATCTCACCAACGGAAATCAATGGTAACGACTTTCAGCAATTCGTTGTCGCCGACTTTGACGGAGGCGGTCCAGAAGACTTGTTTTTCTGGAGTCCTCTAAGTGGTAGGAACCGGCTTGTGCACATTGATGTGGTCCAAGCTGGCTTAGAAAGTCGGGGAGGCAATGTCCAGAACAACATTGTCAATCACACGTTGCTCAATGGTGGAGATTTTGAAACCGTGCACGCTGGGCAATTTGATGGAGACGGTATTTTTGAGTTGTTGTTCTTCAACCTTAGCACGGGAAGAAATCGGATCATTACATTTGACTTGGTGGCTGCCGGCGTAGAATCAGTGTTTTCTGGCCAAGTCACCAACAATTTAGATCCCAGAGCATTCAATGGTTCGATCTACGAAAAAATTGAACTTGCCGACCTTAATGGTGATGGGATTGATGACGTATTCTCGTGGCGTCCAGGTCCCGGAGACAATCGAGTGGGATTGGTGAATCTCACACCGAACTCATCCGGGCAAATTCGAACCAATTTCATCCCGCGGAATAGTATCAACGGCGAATTTTCGCATCTTGTCCGTCTAACAGACCAACTCTTTAGCTCCGAATTCCGTGACGAGTTGTTTTTCTGGGACCCACGAACGGGCAACAATCGTGTCAGTCATCTCTAATATGGACACATATGACTTGGGAACGTTGGATTTGGTCATGGAATAGTGACTCTAAGAGTTTCGGATCTAAGTCAGTTTGTGCGTAAGTACCAGGGGAACATCAATCGGTTTTAGCAAAGGATGTTTGGTATGATAGGTTCTGGAAATCCTGACGATTCATGAAGGTTTGGATGACTTGGGTGGCCGTAAAGAAAATCGTCGTCGCCGCCTTGCAAGTTGTCGACGAACTCGCTGCCGAAGAGCCGATCGCTGCCGCCGCCGTCGAGTGTGTCAACGTGGACCGTTTGTCCCGGAATCACATCGATCTGCAATAAATTAAACACGGCCAGTCTATTGCTGGCGCTGACGATCTTCCATTCCAACCGATCAATTTCCGTTTCGAGTTGCTCCAGCTCGATTTCCTATTCGGTGGTGCGGATTTGTAACGCAAGCAACGCGTCGCGACGCTCTTCCTTGGCGGATTGTTCCGTTTCGAGTTCGACGACCTCATTGAACACTTCCCGCTCACGGCTGAGCAAGTCGTCGTACTGCGCGAGCCAGTTGACGTCGTCGACGGGAATTGTCCCAGGGTCGAGACCCTCCGCGATACGCGCGTCGCGATTGAAGCCGGCATACAGATCGTCTTCTCCATCGCCGCCGAAAAGGAAGTCGCGACCGGCTTCGCCGACGAGTAGGTCGTCGTCGTCACCGCCCGATAGCATATCGAGCAGACCGCCGCCGAACAGCCGGTCTTGGCCGTCGCCGCCGGAGAGCACGTCGGCCCCGGCGCCACCCACCATTAGCTCGTTTCCATCTTCGCCATAGAGCAGATCCCCGAGCAAACCTTCGCCAGCTTCGAGATAGTCGTCCCCAGCACCGCCGTACTGATTATCTCGGCCCTCGCCGCCGTAAAGAAAGTCCTCGCCGTCCTGGCCGTAAAGCGTGTCGTTCCCTTCGCAGCCATTTAAGTAATCGCTGCCCAGGCCACCTTCGAGCACATCGTCACCGGCCCCACCATCGAGCACATCGTTTCCATCGGACGTACCCAGGGTCGGTTTGAAAACCGGTTGCACTGCAGCACGCGGCGAGCGATTTCCGTAGAGGGACGAATCGGCAATATCGTCGCCGATGAGCCAGTCGCGACCCGCTCCCCCCAGCAGGAAGTCGTTGCCTGCTCCGCCAATAAGTACGACGTTCCTCGTAACGCCGTGACCGACCTCGATGCGATCGTCTCCAGTTCCGCCTTCCAGCGCGAGCCGCTCGACGTCGGACGGCAATGTGAACGTGGTTTGCCGCGTGACCTCGCCGGCTTCGTTGAGCAGATCGACCACGAAGAATTGCGGACCGAGTTGTCGCAAGACCATGTGATCGTCGCCGCGCGAGCCAAGCACCGAAGAGGTATCTTGGTCCAGATCGCCGGAGACCGTATCCTCAATACCCACGACGCCGCGTTCGAAGTCGACCATCAGACGGTCGTTGCCATATCCCCTAGAGAGGGTATCGCGTCCGATGCCGCCGTTAAGGGCGTCATCCCCGTCACCGCCGATTAGCCTGTCGTCGCCGTCGTCACCTTGCAGCAGATCCTTGCCGGTTCCCCCATAGACTGTATCGTTCCCGTCGGTCTGCCGCGTGGGTTTCCATCTCTCGACGAGTTGCCCATATTAGTCCCTGTTCCGCACAGCCACTGAGTCATTTTTTTTTTAATACCAGCTGATCTTACTCCGTTCTAACGGCCCGTACCCCGTCCGCCACGCATTGCCCACACCCGCTGTCGGGGAAGCGGTCCTTACGCTGATTTCAAATACATGTAACCCAACGACTCAGCACGCATCAGCAGATGAAGTTTCGGGCTAACGGTTCTTTCAGCAACAGATCGTGAATTCCGATGTGATTTGGCGGATCGCTGCCGATCAGGCAGACGCTCGGCGGTTCCGACCGGTAATTTCGTCCCAGAAGAAGAAGCTGTCGGTAAGGCTATTGCTGAAGACTTGATCGGTCAGGCGGACGACATGGTCGTATTCGCCGTTGATGGCACCGGGATTGACCGGATTCGTTTCAACCGTCGACAAACTGCTGGGATTGGGATTGGTCAGTGCCACCCGATTACGGCCTCGGCCGGCAGCCCAAGCGAACACATCATCCAAGCCATCCTGGTTGACGTTGCCGATGGCGATCTGGGAAAAGTCGGACCCATTAAATGCACTCGGCGGTAACACATTGTTACGGAAGTTGGAAAAACCGGTCTGGAGTCCAGCGTTCGACGACAGCTCCACAATGCGGTTGGCTCCGGTGGCCAGACTGATAAACATCAACTCTGGCAACTGACTTCCACCCGCGATGAACTCGCCAACATGCACCGATTGGTAGCTATTCCCATTGAGCGCTGTTGTGGGGACGACATTCGTCTGAATCGCGCCGACGCCTGTGTCGCTGCCGAGATTCGCTGCAGTGTAGTGCACGATCCGGTTGCGTCCTGAGCGGGGATCCCAGAAGAATAAATCCTCCGGCCCATTGTTGTCGAGGTTCGCAGCGACCATGGTGCTGAAATCGTTGCCGTTGATAGCTGGCGGATCGATTACATTCGTCTCGACTCCCCCTTCACCATGCACGAGTCGATTGCGTCCCGTTCTAGGATTCCAAAAGAATAAGTCGGTCCCGTTGCCACCGTCGAAGTAGCCCGCGAGTACCTGCGTGAAGTCATTGCCATTGAGCAATGGCAAGGGCACGGTGTTCGTTGACATGCTCCCGTCGCCGAAGACGAAGCGATTAATCCCCGCGACAGGGTCCCAGAAGAAAAGATCGTCCGCAATGCCCGCTTCGGCCGGCACGCTGTCGAAATTCCCGCTGACGACATGCCGGAAGCTACCGTTGATTGCCGTTTGGTTGAGGGGTTGATCGATCAGTTGTGGCGGCGGCGTTGTGGAGTCGTCGTTGAGAATCGTGCCCACGCCCTGATTGTCGGCGATCGTGACGCTGGCCCCGCCACCTTGGGGGTTGGACAGATTCACAAAGAACTGTTCGTCGGCTTCCACCGTGCCGTCGGCAGTCACCTCCACAGTGAACGTCATCGAAGTCTCACCGGCGGGAATCGTGACCGAATCCATCACGGCGGTGAAGTCGTCCGCCTCGGCCGAATCTGGGGCGGTGGCGACGTCCACGCTCACGTCCTCGTCGACGGCGGCGTTCAGCGAGACGGTGAAGGTCATTGCCCCGGCGTCTTCGTCTTGGGTCACATCGCCGATCGAGAGCATGGCGGTATCGTCGTTGAGAATCGTGCCCACGCCCTGATTGTCGGCGATCGTGACGTTGGCCCCGCCACCTTGAGGGTTGGACAGATTCACAAAAAATTGTTCGTCGGCTTCCACCGTGCCGTCAGCGGTCACGTCCACGTTGAACGTCACCGAAGTCTCACCGGCGGGAATCGTGATCGAATTCATCACGGCGGTGAAGTCGTCCGCCTTGGCCGAATCTGGGGCGGTGGCGACGTCCACACTCACGTCCTCGTCGACGGCGGCGTCCAGCGAGACGGTGAAGGTCATCGCCCCGGCGTCCTCGTCTTGGGTCACATCGCCGATCGAGAGCGTGGCGGTATCGTCGTTGAGAATCGTACCCACGCCCTGATCGTCCGCGATCGTGACACTGGCCCCGCCACCTTGGGGGTTGGATAGATTCACGAAGAATTGTTCGTCAGCTTCCACCGTGCCATCGGCGGTCACGTCCACAGTGAACGTCATTGAGGTCTCGCCGGCGGGAATTGTGATCGAATCCATCACGGCGATGAAGTCGTCGGCTTCGGCCGAATCTGGGGCGGTGGCGACATCCACGCTCACGTCCTCGTCGACGGCGGCGTCCAGCGAGACGGTGAAGGTCATCGCCCCGGCGTCTTCATCTTGGGTCACATCGTCGATCGAGAGCGTGGCGGCATCGTCGTTGAGAATCGTACCCACGCCCTGATCGTCCGCGATCGTGACACTGGCCCCGCCACCTTGGGGGTTGGATAGATTCACGAAGAATTGTTCGTCAGCTTCCACCGTGCCATCGGCGGTCACGTCCACAGTGAACGTCATTGAGGTCTCGCCGGCGGGAATTGTGATCGAATCCATCACGGCGATGAAGTCGTCGGCTTCGGCCGAATCTGGGGCGGTGGCGACATCCACGCTCACGTCCTCGTCGACGGCGGCGTCCAGCGAGACGGTGAAGGTCATCGCCCCGGCGTCTTCATCTTGGGTCACATCGTCGATCGAGAGCGTGGCGGCATCGTCGTTGAGAATCGTACCCACGCCCTGATCGTCCGCGATCGTGACACTGGCCCCGCCACCTTGGGGGTTGGATAGATTCACGAAGAATTGTTCGTCAGCTTCCACCGTGCCATCGGCGGTCACGTCCACAGTGAACGTCATTGAGGTCTCACCGGCGGGAATCGTGACCGAATCCATCACGGCGGTAAAGTCGTCCGCTTCGGCCGAATCTAGGGCGGTAGCGTAATCGACCGTCACGTCGGTGCTCAGCGGGCAATCCAGTGTGACGGTGAAGGTCATCGCCCCGGCGTCTTCGTCCTGAGTCACGTCGTCGATGGACAGGTCCGCCGTTTCAGTCAAACGGTGCAGTTCAAGGCCGTCTGAAAAGTTTTTGGCGACGAAGAAGAGCGTGCCGTCCACGTTGGTCAACACATCGGGCTCCGAACCGAGGAATCCCGGTAAGATGTCTTGGACCAATACGGTGCCCGCAGCGGTCCCGTCGGACATCCACAGTTCCTCCCCGTTCGTGCCGTCGATGGCGGCGAAAAAGACCGTGCCGCCCACGTTGGTCAACTGCGGGTCGGATTGCACCGAACCACCGGCTCCTGGATTGATGTCTTTGACCAAAACGGTGCCCGCAGCGGTCCCGTCGGACATCCACAATTCGTCCCCGTTGGTGCCGTCGTTGGCGGCGAAAAAGAGCGTGCCGTCTACGTTGATAAAGTCATCAGGGAACGAACTTTCGCTTCCTGGATTGATGTCTTTGACCAAAACGGTGCCCGCGGCGGTCCCGTCGGACATCCACAGTTCCCGGCCGTTGGTGTCGTCATCGGCGCGGAAGAAGAGCGTGCCGTCCACGTTAGTCAACTCACCAAAGATGAACGCATTGTCGGTTCCCGGTTGGATGTCTTTGACCAACATGGTGCCCGCGGCGGTCCCGGTCCCGTCGGACTGCCACAGTGCCCGGCCGTTGGCGCCGTCGTTGGCGCTGAAGAAGAGCGTGCCGTCCACGTTGGTCAAATTGGTGGGCTCCGAACTGCCGCCTCCCGGACGAATGTCTTGGACCAAAACGGTGCTCGCGGCGGTCCCGTTGGACATCCACAGTTCCTCCCCGTTCGTGCCGTCGTCGGCGGTGAAGAAGAGCGTGCCGTCCACGTTGATCAGCTCCGAATTGAAGTCGACCGAATGGCCGGTTCCCGGATTGATGTCTTTGACCATTACGGTCCCTGCGGCGGTCCCGTCGGACATCCACAGTTCCTCCCCGTTCGTGCCGTCGACGGCGGTGAAGAAGAGCGTGCCGTCCACGTTGGTCAAATTGTTGGGCCACGAGCTGTTGCCGCCCGGATTGATGTCTTTGACCATTACGGTGCCGGCGGCGGTCCCGTCGGACATCCACAGTTCCCGGCCATTGATGCCGTCGTCGGCGCGGAAGAAGAGCGTGCCACCCACGTTAGTCAACTCCGAAATCAAGTTGACCGAACTGCCGCTTCCCGGATTGATGTCTTTGACCAAAACGGTGCCGGCGACGGTCCCGTCGGACATCCACAGTTCCTCCCCGTTCGTGCCGTCATCGGCGGTGAAGAAGAGCGTGCCGTTCACGTTGGTCAACTCCGAACCGAAGTTCACTGAACCGTCGCTTCCCGGATTAATGTCCTTGACGAGTTGAGGTTGAACCCCGCTAAGCAGCGTGCGGTCTTCGAGCACGTCAATCACTCGGGTAAGAGGCGAATGGCGGCGGCGACCAGAATTCCCATGGTTGCCAATCTGAGAAAGTACAGTGGACCAAAACTTCTGTATCGTCATATAGACGCTTTTCGGCCATGGGATCAAAGGACTAGAATTACTAGACGCACAGTCCGCAGATTGAAGCCAGTCTTGTTGTTGCATTTGATTCCCGAATGCTTGAGGAGTTCGTAAATCTGTTGTCTGCCTCGGTGTTCGTCGCCTCGCTTCGATGAGGTTTCGGTTGAGGTGTCTGCACCGAAATCCCCCTCACTGATGTGGAACGTGCCGGCATAACGCGATTGAGAAAAAAACGCGGTTCCTCAAGGTTTCGAGTGCTCTATTCAGCTCAATGCTCACGGTTAAGACTTTGCCAAGTACTGATTTTTCCTGGACAATGCTGGGTAATCCTCGTCTAATGACAAGAGTCAGTTCCCGAAGAATGACTATGAATAGCCTGACCGCTGAGAATTGTTCATATCTGCCTACCGTCACGCCTCGACTATGACCGTGCATCAACGTCCTTCCGCGGTACCATCCACTGTCACGGATCTCACGTCGCTGAGTTTGCTCGGCCGTGTTAAAGCGAACGATGAAGATGCCTGGCGCGAATTGGTACGTGTTTACGGCCCACTTGTGTGGTCGTGGTGCCGACGACGCGGTTTAAGCAAAATCGATGCGGCTGACGTGGCTCAGAACATCTTCACATCGGTCTTTGTCGCGTTGCCGAAATTTCGCAGAGATCAAGAAGGGCAGACGTTTCGGGGGTGGCTACGCACTATTTCGCGGAATGCGATTCACGACTTTTATCGTCAGTCAACCAAGGAACTCGATGGAGTCGGCGGCAGCACAGCGCTCGGTCGTCTTCATGCTCTCCCTTCGAATGATGAGAGTGCTCGACCGGCGGATTTGGCTGTCGAGCAAACTCACCAGTGCGACGAACGCGTTCTGATCCTTCGTGAGGTGTTGCGGTTGCTCGAACAACGCTTCGCTCCGCAAACATGGACTGCTTTTCAGAGGACTGCAATTGGATGCGCGTCGGCGGAGGATGTCGCCCTTGATCAAGGGATGACAGTGGCCGCGGTACGGCAAGCCAAGTATCGAGTCCTTCGCTGCCTCCGCAACGAGTATCGCGAAATTCTCGAACCGGAGATCGAGCCGTCTTCCTCGTGCACTGTTGATCGTCATTCAGCCGGAAATGTCAGCACTGGAAATCACTGATATGCACGGAAATGTCTCGCGACACCGGTGAGCATTCCCGAACGGTAGCAGTCATCTCGCACCCCCTCAATGACTCTGTGTCAGAATTACTCGCGTTATGCTGCCGCGTTCCACTTTGAAGAGGTTCAAGTTCAGCTTGCGAACCAGCCTTTGTCGCGGACGGAACAGTGAATAACGAGCAATCAGTCGAAGAATGCCCCAAATCACATGAAGTCCTTGCTTACTTGCAAGGTCAGCTCAATGACCATGTCGCCGTCGAACTCGAAGCGCATTTTGCCGATTGTGACGTTTGCGATTCCACCATCCGGCAACTCGATCCACTCGGCAACTTGTTGACTGCGTCGACAGACACAAACGGCTTTGATTTCAGCGACGAGCCAGAGTACGTCGCGTTGGTGAATCGTTGCGTTGCGTTCGGAAAGCCTCGGTCACTGACGGGGTTTCCGCAGCGGCTGGGACGCTACCGCCTCCTTCAGGAACTCGGTAGGGGGGCGATGGGTGTTGTCTTTGCGGCCGAAGACATCTCCGAAGAGCATGACCGTGAGTCGCCTTCAAGTATCGAACCTGCGTACGCCGTGAAAGTGCTTTGGCCGAACGCAATGACAGACTCCCGTATCGCGGAGCGTTTTCGTCGTGAGTCCAAAGTAGCCGCATCCCTCCTGCATCCAGGAATTGTTCGGGTATTAATCTGCGGAGAGGAAGACGGCTTCGCGTATTATGCTATGGAACGTGTGATTGGATGTTCAATTGCAGAAATCCTGCTCGCATTGAACGCCCCTATGCAGGTCGATAGACAGACATTGCAACTTGCGGAGAAACTACGGTCCGCATTCAATCCCCAAGCCATCGCGATTGGACCGGCGATCGACTTTATGTCCCAGGCTGCTCAAGCGCTAGATTATGCTCATCAACAGGGAATCGCGCATCGGGACATCAAACCTGCAAACTTGCTTGTTGATACAACTGGCCGGCTGCGAATCGCTGATTTTGGCTTAGTGGCCCTCGGAGAAGAATCTGACCTGACAAAAGACGGAGAGATCCTGGGAACGATCCGGTATCTCCCGCCGGAACAAGTTCGATCAAAGGTTCGGACTTCTGGAAGCAGTCACGATATCTATTCATTGGCACTAACATTCTACGAAATGATCGTGGGCCGTCCGGCTTACGATGGTCGCAGCGCAGCCGACCTCCTTCGCCGAATTCAATCCGGTCAAATGACACCAATGCACCATGTCGTGCCAAGTCTCGCTCCAGAACTGAACCGAATCGTTTGTCGGGCGTCGGCCAAAAAGCAATCACGGCGATTTGCAACCGCTGGCGAATTTGCTGACCAACTCCAGAAATTCGACGAACAGCACCCCAAAGTCCATTCGACATTGCATCGACGATTTGGACGCAAAGTGGTGTGGTTCTTCGCGTCCATCGCATTGATGACGTTGGTCGCATTTTCATTTACTAAGCTCTTCCCCACGGAAGTGTCGAAGCGTCCACAAATCGCCCCAAATCCAGCGATTGTCACAACATCATCCCGAGAAAACCCAACGCAAAGGTCGTTGCCACCGGATTCGGCCGATGAGGCCACAAATCGAGTCCGTTATTCCAGCACAATTCAGCACGCAGGTGATGCGTGGAGAAACGGCAACCTACCGAGAGCAGACCGATTGCTAAACGAGGTTTCGACAGAGCCGAATCAAAGTTTTGCACATCGCGTTCTCAAGCGACTGGTCACCGATGAGGTTCCCGTGCTTTATCGCCATGACGGCAATGTCTATCACGTTGCCTTCTCGGATTGCGGTCGTTGGCTCGCGTCAGCAAGCGAAGACAGTTCGATTGTCATTTGGAATCGTGAGCGACACGAGATCTCCCATCGACTCAAGGGACATACCGATGAAGTCAACTGCGTCGCTTTCAGTTCCAACGGAAACCAACTTTTTAGTGTCTCGGACGATGGAACGCTACGACGCTGGGACGTTTCGACGGGATTGCCTCTGGAGACGCTGCTCGAACTTTCTCAACCCATTTCGCGGGTGCTTGTATCTCCTAATAACCAAGTGGTATTGGCCACGACATTCACTCACGACATCCGTAACATGTGGATCGTTCGTCTTGACTCCGAAACGAAACATATCGCGGACGAATACGCGCTAAGCTTTTCGCCCGACGGATCGCTCGCATTGACGAGTGACTCCAGTAGCCGGGTGTACGTCTATCACACGGATACCTGGAAGCGTGTCGCATCGGTCGCATTACCCAGCGATCCACCAATTCGCGCGTATTTCACTGACGACAATTCCACAATCGCGGCGGTCTCTCGCGATCAATTCTCACTGATTCAAAACTGGCGACCTGCCGACTCGGATCGAGTCATCGAACAACACGCGGTTGCCAAAGCGAGGGCAATGACGGTGCTTCCCTATGCAGGAGAAGTCGCGATCTGCGATGAGCGGGGCAATATTTTTGTCCATCAAATGCAGACCGCTGCACTCGTGGCATCCTACAGCGTGCACCCAACTCTTATCTTTCATTTAGCTGTCGCTCCCGACGGTGACTCAATCGCGACAGCCCACGCGGACGGTGCCGTCAGACTTCATAAGCGTTCGCAACGTTCGGGAGTTCAGTTCCGCCAACTTCCTCCGAAGGCATTTCCGACATTTGCTTGGTACCGCCCGAAACATCCTAGCATTGATCAAAGCGCGGACGATGGCTCGCGATTTTCGACAACGCCTGCGCACAGCGCCCTTGCATTTTCGACGGGTGATTCAAAGATCCGTCTGTCGTACGCCATCAATGAACCAGCGAATGATAAGAATTTGGCAGACGTTGAGATCGGTGTCAGCTGCATGACGTCCACGCGGGATGGATCGCAGCTAATTGTCGGAACCGGCACTGGTCAACTGAAACGAATCAACATAGACGGGTCGACTCGGCTGCTCGACAAAAAGGCGGAAAAGATTTTCTCTGGCCACATTCTTAGTGACAATGGGATCCTCACCTATACCGACGACAGAGCCATCGAACTGATCCACACCACGCAAGGAAAACTCGTCCGAACCAACATTCTTCCCCCCAGTAAGAGATCAGTCAGTTCCCCTTTGGCGTCTTATGCTGGCCGAATCTTCTTTGTTGAAGGCGGGATCATTCATTGTCGTTTCGGAGATATCTGGCAGCAGGAGGCGACTGCAACGTTGTCAGGGTGGGTCCACGACATCGCCTGTTCCCCAGCTGGACTCTTGGCTGCGGCATGTGACTCCGGGGAAATCGCTGTCTTGGATGCAAAAACCTTGCAATTGAAACAGACGATTCAAATTGCAACTGGTCTGCCGCATGTCGTGGCATTTTCACCGGACGGGCGGACGCTAGCGGTTGGTTGTTCCACTGGCTCCCTTAACTTCTTCAACGTATCGACTTTGCATCGCGAGTTGGCCATCCAAACACCAATCACGCAATTCATTGATCTTGGTTTTTCTCCGGAATCAAAAACGATCGCTGCCGCAGGAAGACACGGGACGCATTGTTGGTATCTGATGACGATGGACTTGAGAAACTCTCGGTAGCGATTTGTACGGATCGACGATTCGCATGGAGTCGTCTGTGTTGCACCACTCCATTAGAAAGAAGGCGTCGATTCCATCGAAGTGAACGCGCAAAGGTACGGAGGCTCGATTACCGCGGAGACCTTGCGAGCGGCGTTGCCCAGCGACGAACAGGAATGCGCTCCAATGTGGCCGCGTGTTGGTTACCACGGAGACGCATTGACGTGTGAACAACGGTCGGAAAGTGGGTCTTCGGCAAACTTGGTGAATCGGGGTGTATAGAATGGGGGGTATTGATTGATCTACGATCACGTACCACAGGAGATTGCGTACGTTGTTACCCATATTGCCGTCCGACGTTGGATTGCGTTTGGACCGTGTGGAAATGAGTGATGCTCTTGTTAAGTTGTTTCTGAGCCCATCGGCACTGATCGCCACTTGCCCGGACTGTGGTCAGGAATCTAGCCGCATTCATAGTCGTTACACACGAACCGCCCGGGACCTACCGATTCAAGGTCGCCCGGTCCGGCTATACCTGACGGTTCGCCGCTATTTCTGCCGCAATCCCGATTGTCTGCGTCGTGTTTTCTGCGAACTCATCCCGCAATTACTGGCCAAGCATGCTCACTCGACCACTCGGCTCTCGGATACCCATCGAACGATTGGCCTAGCGCTTGGTGCTGAACTAGGGGCTCGTTTGGCTGGCAAGTTGGGCATGCCCGTCAGTTCGACGACACTGCTACGTCGGGTCAAGAATGCGGGTCCGAATTCGACGCCTGCTCCACGCATCATTGGGGTCGACGATTGGGCCATTCGGAAGGGACAGCGGTACGGGACAATCATCGTCGACCTGGAGCGAAGCGAAGTCTTGGAACTGCTGCCGGGACGTAATGGCAGTGAGTTGCGGACCTAGCTAACGCAGCACCCGGAAATCGAGGTTCTTTGCTGCGACCGCTGGGCTCCGTACACCGAGGCGGCGACCGCAGCGGCTCCCCAGGCCCAACAGATTGCTGACCGTTGGCATTTGCTCAACAACATTCGCGAGGCACTCGAGCGGTTTCTCGATCACCACGCAGGGAGAATCAAAGCCGCATTCACTCCGACGATTGTCAATCCGCCAGATTCCAATTCGGAAACGGAAACGCCAGCGGAAGCTTTATCACCTGCCACTGCCAAGCAGAAGCAACGGCATGACCGTTGGCGAGAGGCACTTCGGCGTCGCGATGAGGGACAATCGCTTCGCCAAATTGCCCGCGAGATGCAATTGTCGTGGCGAATCGTGCAGCGTTACGTTCAGTCCGATCAGCTTCCAAACTGGCGGCCTAGCCGCGTGAAACCCTCGCAAATGACGAACTACCGGGAACGCATTGAGGCTTCGTTAGCAGATGGGAACGATAATGCGGCGGCCCTGCATCGGCAATTGCTCTGTGAAGGCGTTCGGTTGAGTTACACCACCGTGCGGACCTACGTCAGCCGACTAATGGCGACTCGCGGCCTCTCCCGTCAGCGAATCAACGCAGCCAATCCTTCTCGGTCACGAGCTCCGTCCACCAAAGCTTTATCGTGTGCCGTGATTGCTCAGCCTGCTCAGCGGACCCCGACTCAGGAAACTCAGGTGGGGTGTCCGCAGGAATTGAACTCGGAAGTCGCTGAGGCCGTCGAGCTCGTTGAAACATTCGTGTCGCTAACCCGCAAACACGGTGGAACGACTTGGCGGGAATGGCAAGCGAACGCGTGGACAGCCCATGTTCGGAGCTGCGGAGATTTGCCGAAAGACTGGAACGCGACCGAAACGCGGTTCAGGCCGCGTTCGACGAACCTTGGAGCAGTGGACCGGTCGAAGGGCACATCAACCGTTTAAAAACCATCAAACGTCAAATGTACGGCCGAGTCGGCTTGGCACTCCTCCGAGCCCGAATGATCCGTGCCGGATGATCGCCCCGTTTCACCAAGTTTGCCGAAGATCCACTTTCCGACCGTTGTTCACAATTCCCGGTGATCAAGCTGAATCCAACGTCAATCACTCCGGCTTCGAGATTTATCGAGACGGCAGTTTCACCCGTGTGAGGGCTACCTACGAAGGTCAATCTGCCGGAACGAGAGCCGGTATCTACGTGACGTCCATCAATGGCGGATGGGATTTGTCCGCTCAGCAAAACTATCTCGGCGGGATGTACAACGCACCGTATTTTTGCAGCAAATTATGCCTTCGCCGCCCTCAAAAACGACGGCTCGGTCGTGACTTGGGGAAGCAGCACCTTCGGCGGGGACAGCTCAGGTATCGATTTTTTCTGATCGTATTCGTGCAAGCATAGGCTCCTAATCTTGCGATCCGGGGCCATGCTTCACCGCTTGTTGAGCTGGTCACCACAGTTAGCTTCATGGCTCTGACGCGCGTGCTGCACCAGTCAGCGCATCGACGGCCTTTCTTATTGCGCCTTTACCGATTCGTCGGCAGTCTGCTCCCGTGCTGCCGATGGTCGTCAGCACGCCTCATCTGAGCCGCATTTGGCGGTGTGATCTTTTTCAACGGGAGACCCAATTCATGATCTTTGTTGACCTGGAGAACGGACGCTGTCGCAGTTGTCAGGGCCAGTTGGAAGTAACCGGCGCCGACAATGCGACACTGGACGTCGAATGCACGGAATGCGGTGACGGCTACACCGTCGAGCCCGATGCCTTCAACGATGGAGGCATCAAGTATTGGCCGCAGGCCATGGCCGATTTTGAGGAGAACCTGTAATTGATGCGAACGAAGCCTGGAACCAAATGTTGCAAGCGTACGCGACCAAGCAATGTTCCGACGATGCGTTAGAGACCGCCGAGGCTCTGCGTGATTGGCTGGAGGCTGGCGGATTCGCTCCACAGCCCACCATCGGAATCACGACGGGACACTTTACGTGTCAACTGGACGACGAGTTCTCGCGAGCGGTTTGCCTGGCTGCCTGTCACCACGTCTTCGAACGATCGATACTGGAGGTGGACGATGATGCATAGCAATTGCGCCTGGTCTGCCTCTGAGGTCGCGATGACCGAGGAGCTTGCCGAGATGCTTGTCGAAAACGTCTGGTTTTGTTGTTCCGCCTTCCGAGTCGCCGGTCATTCGGACTACGTCTGGCTGAACGATGCGACGTCCGAAGACGGTGCTCAGGAATATGCCGTAGGTCGCATCGGCCCAGAACAGAGCCAGTTGACCCAGATCGAATCGATCACGTTCAGCTGGTGCACCGCCGAGAAGGCCGAGCAATACATCCGCTCAACCCGTGATGGGCACGACGATAACAACGAATGGGCTCGTCACGTCACTGCGACGATCCAAACCGCCGAAGAGCACGGGCGATGTCCGCTCTGTGCTTAAGGCTCAGCTCACGCCTTGCGTTCTCACGAATGCAGGGCGTTTTTCCAGGTCTCCCCGAACATCTTCATCTGCTGGAGAATCTGACGGAAATACCGTACACTACCCGCCTTACCGCGGGGGGCCTATCAGGGTGTCGCAGCCGCGACGTGGATTGACCAGAATATTTGTTTCACCCGGTGGTACGGAACGAAAGACCGCGAGCAGGCACCGATGCCTGCGGGCCAGCCGTAATCAGGAAGACGATGTCAACAACGCCGGAAAAACTACGGGCACTGAGTATCCGCCAGCCATGGGCGGCACTCATCATGCGCGGCGAAAAGACGGTTGAATATCGCTCCAAACCCACCAAAGTCCGTGGCCGCGTCTCCATTTACGCCAGCCTGGGCAAGCCCGACGTCAGCGATTCGCAGGTTCGCAGCGAGGTCGGGACGTCATGGAAGGAACTACCGAAAGGTGTCCTCATCGGAACCGTCGAAGTCACCGACTGCATCGAACAAGGAGGGGACTACGGCTGGCATCTGACCAATCCTGAGCGACTCGACGAGCCGATCGAGCCTAAGGAGCAGCCGCAGCCGGTCTGGTTCAATCCGTTCGGTTCACCCGATGCTCCCGACCTTTCGGATACGGATTCTGCCCCGGAAGAGGAGGAAGCCTCCTCACGGAAACCGCCGGTATGTACGGCGACTTGAGCGGAATCATCGGCGCCAGCTTACCCGCAATCGAGCAGCTGGATGTTCCAGCACTAGATGATGGCACCAGTCGTTTAGAAACTGAAGAAGATCCGGAAGATTAACCATGACTGATATGCCTACCTCCAGAACCAATCGCGAATTGATTAAAGCTCTAAAGCCGCCAAGAGCACGTTTCTACCCTTGTGACCTGCACGTACATAGCCTCGGTTCCTTTGATGCAAGTATGAATGACCGATTTGCTGGAGGTGATCAGTCTTTAAGCGCCGACATTTCGTCGCTGATGGACTCTGGGGCAGTCAATTGGCCTCTCACCTCAGAGCCTTCTAATCTGGGACAGTTCGACAAGAGCGTAGCGCAGCTGGATGTGGTGAAACGTTTCTATCAGTCTCTTGTTGAACGTCGCAACGCAATCGCTGCTGCTGAAGGAATCTCCGAATCCGATAATTGGAGTATCATCGGAATCACCGACCACAACACGTCACACTTCAGCTGCGCTCTATCAGAACACTCATGGGAACAACGGACTTCGGACCGACTTGTGACCTTCCCAGGAATGGAGCTAGAAGTACATTTCCAAATGCCGCAGGTTGATGGCACATGTAAGGTACATCTGCTTTGCCTTTTTGCGCCGCTTACCTCTGCCTCGGACATACGCATCGCAATCATTGAAGCAGCAAGTGGATCGGGGTCAGGTTGGGATTTCGGAGCTCCGTTGGCAGTGCAAGATTTACCTGGTTTCATCAGTGGCTTGCGATTGCATACCTCTTACCCTGCAATCTGCATTGGGGCTCATGTATGGTCAAACAAGGGGATTGAGAATGAGCCTAAAGAAACAATGCTCGCGTCAATCAACGCGGAAATTATCAGGTTGGCTGGTGAGCTTGATCGACTGAAATACGAGGGATTGACGTCGGAAGTAGAGGAAACTCAGACGCGTATCGAGCAATTGTCCGTGCAACGTGAGGACAATGATTCGATCCACATGGAAGTGCTCTCGCTAATTGGTAGTTGCGGACTTGACGCCCTTCAGGTTCGCGATCAGACGCACGAGACACACTACAGACGCCTTCATCGCTTCAGGGAACTCCGCGGCCGATCTATTCCGATTGTATGCTCCGACGCCCACTCTCCGTCTCACGTGTTTAGTTGCGCGAGTGAAATACCGTATGCAAAAGTCTCCTCACACACACTTGCAAATGGAACTCCGCAAGAACTATTCCGTGAACTTCGAGAGCAAACGCTCCGGTTCGGCGAGACTCGAACAACGTATGCCGCTCCGGGCACGGTAAATGCATGGATTGACGGAATTGAGATCGCCCGAGATGCCAGTGGAGCAAGCGAATTTTGGAGTAACCAGGTCGAGACAGATTCAGACAGCACTCCAGAGTTCCTACTTCCATTGTCACGCAATCTCAACTGCTTGGTCGGTGGACGAGGTTCTGGGAAGAGTGCAGTTGTTGAAGCAATCGCTTTTTTAACGCAAGAAAAACTCTTCACCGATGAGGGGAACCTACGTGATCGAGACCAGTCTGACGCTTATAAGAGAGCTGTAGCAACACTTGCTGGATGTCGATTGAGGATGGTTTGGAAAACGTCGGGAAATGTTGGCATTGGTGGGCTGCCAAAGAAAGCCTTGATCGTGTCTCGCTATTTCGACGTCGACGGCAGACATGAATCACTCGATTTCCGTGACATTGATGGGAACGCAATAGTGGATGACAGCATCACACTCCCCAGTGCGCGAATATTGCGCGCTCACGAGATTGAGGAAACTGCTCGCCCAGAAAATCTCAAGTCGCTATTCGACGATCTATGCGGCAAAATGATAACGAGACTGAGCGATGACATTGAAGATATTCGCGAACAGTTGGTTGAACAGCGTTCCCACGTAGTCGAAGTCTGCGAGAGTCTTTCAGCTTTGACAAGGGATGGCTCGCCGTTACGTCAATATGGAATTAGAAAGCAGCAGTTTGACGCAGTTAACAAACCCGAGCTTAGGACACGGTATGAAGAGATTGATGCCGCCGAAGCAGTCGCAAAGGTCACATCCCAGGCTCATGAGGGGTGGTCTAATCTGAGAGTTGCTGACAACCTACACGAAATTGAGTCAAGCGTTAGCGAATTTTTAACTTCGACCTCGAAGAAGCTAGTTGATGATGACGGCATCCCGATGGGCGGAATGGAAGATCTACATGGACTGGTAGCAGCTCCAAACCCTGACTCCGATTCTAGTGAGGAGCAAATTGATGTGGCTAGAGCCATTGCTTCGGCGAGAGAAACAGCGAATTCGATGGAACAATCGCTTGATGAAGTGCAGTCGAAGCAGGCAGAAAAATTGGCTGAGAAACAGGCTGAATTGGCGAAAGAGGGGTTGCCTACTGGCTCAAGCGAACGAGCGGCAAAGAAGAAAGCATTCGACGCCGCAAAGCAAGCTTTCGATAAGTATGAACAGCTCTTGGATGAATTGAAGGAGGCTCTTGTTGAGCGAGACAAATTGCACGGAAAAATAGTCGAAAAGTGCCGAGAAAGGACAGAACTGCGAAAGCGAAGAGCTGAGGAACTTACCTCTGACCTTGAACGTGACTTGGATCAGAACATTCTTCGCATTGAAATTGACGCATGTCCAATGGCTGACCGACAAGAGTTTTCGGACTGGCTCGAAAACCATGTAGAGCCGACATTTGGTCGATACAAGTCTCACAGACGGGAGGCATTGCTCCATTCTGGAGTCATGCCTAAAGAGCTTAGGACACTTTTGCTCGACGATGGGTTTCCAAGCCTCACTGCGCTTAAAATCGATCGTGAACGAGCGGAAGATGGACGGATTGAAGAAACAGACGCCGAGAAAATATTAGAACGATGCCGAGGCCAAAAGAAGGTGCCACTCGAAGAGAGCGACACTTGGGATAGCGACTTCCTGGACTCATTGCCTTCCAGCATTAGACAAGGAGTAGTGACATTTCCCAGGCGTTCTGGTGCACAAAGCCTTTGCATCGAACACGTTCTGGAACTGGATGAAATTGTCTTAGATGACATCCCAGAAGTACGGTTGAATGATCGCCCCAAAGACCCCAGCAGTGAGCCCCGTCCGCTGAGCCGATTGTCCCCTGGGCAGCGTTGCAGTGCCATTCTTCCAATTCTCTTGCTTTCCGGAGAGTTCCCCCTCGTGATCGACCAACCGGAGGAGAACTTGGATAATCGGCTTGTTCGCCAAGTTATCGTCAATATTTTGGCAAGCATGAAGCTCAAGCGTCAGGTCATCATCGCAACCCATAATCCTAATCTTCCTGTTCTTGGTGATTCGGAACAATGTGTCGTTTTGCAGGCGAGAGGGCGAGATATGTCTGAGGTAGTCGCTGCCGGCAACCTAGACGCTCCCGATGTTGCTCACTACATCACTGATATCATGGAAGGCGGTCGTGAGGCGTTCCAATATCGTCAGGCAATTTATCAGACCCATTGGAAAGGCGTCGTTGCCAGAGAGTGAGTTTCCGGTGGCTTGGTAGAGTCAAGTGTGATGTGCACATTCAAACGATGGACGGTGTCATGAAACACGTGTCGTTAAATGTATATCATTATCTCCTTTATGCTATAGTTATGTGGAACGCCCCGCCGTTGCATGCCGAAACCTCGCGAGCCGTACATTGCAGGGAGTAGTCAAGTATCGCTTTTGACAGACCGACAACTTCCGGTTGTGATTACGCAAATGGTTGAAAATGCATCACGGCGTTACGTGGAATTCATCACAGCGACCATCTGAAACAGGAACACTCGCGAGGCTTACGCCCGAGCGATGTGGCGATTCTTCTCTTGGCGCGAGGTTCGTGGCATTCCCCTTTCGAAGATCGAGCCTAGCTTCGTTGACAGTCGGGAGGGAGCCGATCCGTCGAGCTCAGCGAGAGTTTGGGCGTAACTTTTTTGAGCCTCACTTTAGCGCACCAAGGCAAATGGTAACCAATTCGGAAGCATGGCACGAATTGGCAGAACATCTTGGTATACGGCAGCGACATTACAAAGTACGCCACCTTCGTCGGCTCACCATTCAAGATGACTTGAGCTTCGCCGAAGTCCCTCCCCGACAAGGACTCGAACCTCGAATCTTTCAATTAACAGTCAATGAAGTCGGTTTGGCTTGCGAAGGCGCTAAATTCAGGCCATTTTCGCGTCAGGTGAGATGATTGCAAAGAGTTAGCTGCCAGTGCCTCAAAGGTTGCTGGAATCTGTGATGATTGAAGAACCGACAGCTTTCAAAACTGACCATACGTATTGAATCCCATGAAATTTATGGCGGCTATTTAGGTAGTCGACCTTTTCTTCGATTTACTGTTGCAGCCCCGGCGTTCGATCCTTGGTGATCGATCGCCGGGGCTGCTTCCTTTTGCTTCCGCAGCGTTGCGGGGGTGGTGTGTTTTTTCACGCCGCCCCCGGCGTGGGGCGGCCCAATTTTGGAGGTCGTTCCCATGGAACAACATTGTCGTGCCAATTTCTCATCCGCCGCATCCGAACGCCTTGAGCAGGATACCCCGCCGTGTGCGTGGCATACCGAGTTCCTCAGTATGCTGCCCAAAATCACGGAATACGCGTCGTTTTCCTTCCGCCACTTGAAGGAGGACAATCGGGACGAAATGGTGCAGGAAGTGATTGCGAATGCTTGCGCGGCTTACGCACGGTTAGTCGAGCAAGGTCGAACTGAAGCGGCGACGTGGAGTACCTTGGCACGCTATGCAGTCCGGCAAGCGCGAGTCGGAAGACAAATCGGCACCAGTTTGAATGTCGGCGACGTTTGTTCGCGGCATTGTCAACTGCGGAAAGGTGTGCGAGTTCAGGGTTTGGTTCGCTGGGACGATCAAGGTCAGGAGTGGCGGGAACAAGTCGTCGAGGACCGAAATTTCACACCCGCAGACGTGGCCGCCTTCCGTATTGATCTTCGGGAATTCCTGCGATCGCTTTCGCGTCGAAACCGAAAAATGGCCCTGCAACTTGCGAAGGGGCATGCAACAAGTTGGATTGCTCAGCGATTCCAGATGTCCGCGGGTCGCGTCTCGCAAATCCGGCGCGAACTTTGCGAGGCGTGGCATCAATTCCATGGGGAACCGATCCCTGCCTAACAGATTGTCAGTACGATGTTGACACCCTCGGGGATTTCCACACCCCGAGGGTGTCTGGATCAGCATCCGCACGCCATTTCATCGGCAGAGCCCGTCGATAAAGTTGTGATCGACCGACTGAGCTTGCCGTTCTAAGACGTTGCCATATCTCCGGAATGCCGATTCCAAGTCATCCACCGCGTTTCACGCTCATGGTCTGAAAGTGTTACGATTCCATACAGGAGAACCGACCGATGGGGGACGAAAATGAGCGTTACCCACCCGACGATCGATCACCAGATGAGGCACTGCTAGACCTGCTTGCCCGACTAATCGCCCGCCGCTTCTTGAATCGGCGAGCCGTTTTGTTGCGCAGCGAAAGGGCCAGCGGTGCCGAGGAACCAACCGAAAACGAAACTTCACTCGACCCTGAAGAGGAAACCGAATGAATTGCGACTTCAAGCACTTATAACATCGCCGACCGGTAGATGTCCGCACGCATAGAATGGCTAGCATCGATCCGAGGAACCGACCGCTCGTGCTCGGTTTCTCAGCGACGATTTTCATCGCTAGCCGTTTCGCATCCACATCAACAGCCCTTGCCTTCCGGCCAGGGGCTGTTGGTTTGAAGCATCGAAAATCTCGTTAAGCTATTACTCGAATGACCGAACATAACGACTGTCTAAACCATCTGCGGCCGCTCAGCCTAGGTGTCCGTCACCAACTCAGCTCCATTTTGACTTTGCGTCTAGGAATCCCTGTCCGATAATTACCGCCCCAAATGAAAGGAAACTAATTGTGAGTGAACCGGATCTCGACCAACATTTCGTTCCCCGTCCACCATATCAGCTTCGAACACTGCCGTTGAAACACCGTTGGGAAGCAACCCGTCGACATTCTTATTACCAAGCGTTCTGGTCCATCGACCAAAATCATGAACGTCAGGAAGAGGAACTGCACGTTGCAATGCAAGGCATTGTGTTCGCCGCCCTTGCCCACATTGGAATCCGAGGTGAATCAATTGATCCGGCTCTAGACTTCGAACAGTTGCCTGGTGCAGATCGGCTCGAAGAATCGTGGCTGACCGGAGCGGTTCATCCTATCTCAGTGCGACGGATTGCGGGCTTACTGATCTCGTCGCTTCCGGAATCGGCCCTTGCCGAGCTGACGGCTATATTCATCATGGCCCGCGACACGCCGAGTCGTGTCTCAGAGACTCCGCGGGTCTACGCACTGAATCACCTGTCATCCGCGACAGCCGAATGGCTCGATCAACTCTTTGACGAACCACTGGTGTCGGTCAATCCACAGGCGACAAACGACCAAATTCGTCAGGCCGTCAATCATCTAGCGTCTGAATGGCGGGAGTCTCGGAATCTACCGCGAACGCGTGTCCGCGCAGATGTCTTCCCCGCCTATTTTACGGCTTGGGACCTACGCGAGGGGTGGCACGAAGGCCGCTACGACATCGATCGGGAACGAACTCTCCAGGAGGTCGCTCGCGAACTCAATGAATCCGTTTCGACCGTTCAGAACCATTACGCAGCCGCTTTTCAACTCATCACGGGACATCAGTACTCTCCCGAGCTTTGGTGGAAGATTTTCGGTGCGTACAAGCTCTCGCTGCTTGGCGTCGGCAGGTCGAATGCCCGCTCGCTGCAGCGGCCTCGCGTCAGTCGATCGGAACGGGAGGTTCCAGAGACGCAACTAGGAGCGTCGGTCGAACATCTTGCGGCCCCCCTTGCCGCACTGAAGGTGTTTACCCACTACCAGATTGAGGATCTCCGTATGGACGTCACGAACCTTCAGTCCGAAGGATCAAGCATCGAGGAAATTGCCCAACGACTCTGCGAGGGACCAACGGAAATTGAAGCCTGGCAGCAGGCAATCCGCTACCTCTTGGAGCACGAACTGTCCTGAGGCAAAAGACTCTGCAAAATAGACGTTCCGTTATCTCGGAAGAGGGAGGGGGTGAGTAGTCACCTCCTCCCTTTTGTTTTCAGCAGAGATCATGAACACCAAACCTAACCATTTGACCTTGAAAGAGTTTGCGGCCCGCTCACCGCTTTCCGAGTCCACGATTCGCCGTTATGTCCGGACAAGGAAGATTCCTTCCGTACAGGCCGCTAAAGGACATCTGATCCTCATTCCGAGCGACGCGCTCAACACGCTGGGGCAGGAGAATTCGAAAACCCTAAACCAAGAGCCGCCAACGGAGGTTGCTCCAAAACGCCGGTCAACGCCGCGATGGAGTTCTTGAATCATCATTGAAAGTAACCCATGTCAAGAAAACCTAAGCCAACTAACATCGTCCGTTGCCGCTATTTCGAATGGCGGATTTATCAGCGGGACGGTATTTATCAAGCCGATGGACGCCGACGGAACCAGTCCCTCGCGCGGTACTCGCTTGGTGTCGAAAACTACGACGACGCTCTGGCGGTGTTAGAAGAACTGGACCTAACGCAGGCGATCCGCCATGGTCTCGCCAATGAGGACGATCGCCGACGCCGCCAGAGCAAACAGCTTCTGCTCGCCGAGGGCCGTTCACTGTATGAAACTCATTTAAATCGGCCGCAAGCCGCAGGTGGTGTGCGGAAGAAGACGAAAGGCCGGTACAAGGCGATCCTTGATAAGTTCTTTGTCTTTTGTGAAGAACAAAAAGTATCGTCCTGGAACGGCGTCAATGCGACTTTGCTCCAAACTTATCTCGCGCATCTGGAAGAGGGTGGCTACGCGCAAGCGACCGTTTACATCGAGGGCAACACGATCAAGCAGATCGTGAAATTCTTGATCGAACAGAAGCAATTGCCCCCGGAATGCCAAGTGAACTTGTCTCTCAGCAAGCAACGCGGAACGACCACCTATTGTTATACGAAGGGGGAAGTGGCCGCGATTATCCGATGGTGTGAGCAAGACGAATCCTTGCATTGGCTTCGCAATATTGTCATCGCTCTGGTGACAACCGGACTGCGGATATCGGAGTTGGCGAGTTTACGGTGGTCGGACTTGTCGAACGATCTTTCCATGATCGAACTCACCGACGAGTCCGGTCGCCGAAGCGAGGATCGACGGACGACGAAGACGGGTCGCGATCGGACATTCCCCATACATGCGGACCTGAAGGCTGTCCTTGAAGCCATGCCCCGAAGCGGTCGCGAGATTTTCAAAGGGCCACGGGGTGGGAAATTGAAACCAGACACGGTCCTCAATATTCTCAAGCGAGACGTGCTTCGGCCGCTGGCCAAAAGATTGTCCAATGGCGTCACCCCGCGGATCGACGAGGGCGGCGTCCACTCATTCCGGCATTATTTCTGTTCGGTGTCCGCCAGCAGCGGCGTCCCCGAACAAATCGTGATGCGATGGCTGGGACATTCCAGTAGCGAAATGGTCCAACGTTATTATCATTTACACGATGAGGAAGCGAAGCGGCAAATGAGCCGACTGAACTTCATTGAGATTTCCGGTGGACGTTCCGCCGGCACGAATGATTGATTTCTGTAATCCTGAAGACGGCGATCTGGTGCGGTCGTTGAGCATCCTTGATCAGCAGTTTTGGCACATTCTTGGCACAGCTCACTGTGCCAAAGAAAAACAGCCGCCGCAACTCATTGTGTTGCAACGGCTTATGGTGAGCTTTAAGAAGCAAGCGGAGAGGGGGGGATTCGAACCCCCGGTACCTTTCGGCACGCTGGTTTTCAAGACCAGTGCATTCGGCCGCTCTGCCACCTCTCCGGTTTGGCTTGGTTGCCTTGTCGTGATGTTGGAATCTTACTGGCCGCCGAAGTGAGCGTCAATCCGTCGGAGTTGTCTTCTTGATTTCGGTGGAATCCTTTGGGTTGGCGACAAATGCGTTGATAAGGTGTTCGATTTCGTCGAGGATGTCGATTGGCAGCTCGGCACTTTTTTGTCGAGCGTGCGTTTCCAGGTTGAACAGCCGTTGTTCCAGGCTATCCCATGCGACGCAGGACACCGCTCCCTTCAAGGAGTGGGCTTTGTCTTCCCAGAGGGAAAAATCTTGGTCCTGGATGGCATCTTTGAGTTGAGGCCAATCTTCGGTCAGTTTGTTTTGGAGCAGTCGAGTGGTCTTGGGGGTTAGACCCGTGGGAGTATCGAGAGGTTCATCGTTTGGGCGTTTTTCTTCGGCATTCGTGGTGGAAAAATGAGCCGCGAAGATGGCTTCGATCCGTGATCCATCGAGCGGCTTCACGAGACAATCGTCGATGCCCGCTCGCTCGGCGGCTAATCGTTCCTGCGGACCGACGAAACCCGACAGCAAGATCACCAATGCAGGTTTTCGATGGTTCTGTTGTTCGTAGCGGCGGAGCTTGCGGGCTGTTCCAAAACCGTCAATTCCTTGCATCTTGCGATCTAGGAAGACAACATCAAATTCGGATTCGTTGAAGGCCAAGATTGTGGCTTCCCCGCTCTCGACAACTTCGACGTGCCGAGCCAAACGCTTTAGGATTGTCTGATTTACATGCTGATTGACGGCGTCATCATCCGCGACCAGAATTTTCAGGTCACGCTTTGGAAGCGACGAAGATACGACTTCAGGTTCAACTTTTGACCGATTGCCCACAATATCGGTCTGAATGGCGTTGGCGACGGACGAAGAAAGGACCGGTTTGATCAGCACGATGTCTGCCGATGGCGATTGTGGCGTCGGTGCATGGATCGGGTTTCGCAGTCGTAAAACATTGGTTGCGTTTGGCTCTGGCTCGAACGCTATCGCGTGTGATTCGTCGATGATGACCCAATCACTCCCCTGCTCCATTCGTATGCGGAGATCCCATCCCTCAGCACGGAAGGTTTCGGTGAGACACTGTCGAAGGGTTTCGTTCGCGACTCGCAATTCCATGGTGCCTCGCGACGGAACGGGCGTTGGTACTTGGTCGCCGGAGTACGTTACGGGAATGGAAAACTCGAACGACGTGCCGTGACCGACTTGGCTTTTCAGTGATATCTCGCCACCCATCTCTTGCACTAACTCACGAGAGACCGCGAGTCCCAATCCGGTGCCACCGAAACGAGTTTTTGTGTCGTCTTCGGCCTGCACGAACGGTTGGAAAATCTGCTTCTGTTTGTCAGCGGGGATTCCGATTCCCGTGTCGCGAACGATGAACCGGAGACCAGAGTGACCGTCTACCTTGGCATTCTGGACGGACAGGAACACCTCGCCGACGGCGGTGAACTTGACGGAGTTCGCAACCAAGTTAATCAACACTTGCCGCAGTCTTCGACGATCGACATTAACCAGATCTCCAATATCAGGCGGGCGATGGCCGATTAGTTCGATCCCCTTCTCCGCCGCCTTCGCTGCAAAGGTCCGGAGAACTTCACTCAGAAGTTGGTCGAGATTGACCTCGGCATTCGTTGGGGGATCCGCCGTGCCGTCGGCTTGCTCGAGAACCCCATTGACCGTTTCCAAGAGCGATTCGGAGGACACCCGTACGATGTCCAGGTACTCACGTTGTTCGGTGGTCAGGTCGGTTTGCAACGCCAACTGAACCATCGAGAGAACACCGTTCATCGGGTTTCGGATCTCGTGACTGAGGATCGCAAGCTCGTCGGGAAGTACGAGTGCTTCGTCCTCAAGTCCACCCGCGTTCGTGGGCGATTGCTGGCTCGAAGAATCTGGGAACTGTTGTTCGTGTCGATCGATTTTGTTGTGTGGGATCGATGGCTGCGTGTGCAAGCCATGAAGCAATTCGGCGATGCATCGGGCACAGCCAATCGCCCACCGTAACTGTGGATCGGAGAGCGACCGGGACCGTTGACTCGTCATGCAGACGACGCCCCAATGTCGTCCTTCAAACTCGATTGGCACCAGCCAGGCTTGCCCGATCAGAACCTCGATGCCAATCCTTCGGAGGGCGTTTGCGTCCAATGAGACGATATCTTCGCCGTTTTTTTGAAGCCTCTGGAACCGTTTAGGCGATCCGAATGTGCGGCAGATTGTTAGTTCGGTCTGCGTCCATTCCGTGAGCACGTTTGGCGGCAGTTCGCGGGACGATTCCGCGATCGACATCGCCTGGCCACCCGCCGCAACATTTCCGAGGAGCAAGCCAACCCGGTCGACTTCAGTGACGCGGCGGAGTTCGTCAATGAAGTCATGGAGGAGATCCAACGGCGTGGTCGTGGACTCGACAAACTCGCTATCGAGGAATGTCGGTTGCGGAGGGTGCGATTGGGGCAATCCAGTTTCTTCCCCGTTTGCCACGTGTCGTTGCAATCCGACGATAATTTCCCGCGTCACGTCAATCGCATTTTCGACCGGTAGCATCTCCGAAGTCATCAGCACGCCGCGACCGAGGGGGGAGTTGATTCCCAAGAAATGAACGGCTTCAATCCCGCGACGGTCTTCGCGAGTCATTGCGTCATAGAGTGTGCTTTCACGCAGCGATTGACCTTGCAGGGTAAGGAATTGGTCCCGAATGGAGGTCTTCAGCCATTCCTCATCAAATCGAAGTCGTTGCTTGGATTCGGGAGAGAGTCCGCGACAGTGCGTGATCTGGCTGGGTTGCGAGGAGCAGTCCAGCCAAGCGACAAACCCGGTCCCAGCGCGTGGGACGAGTTGTCGCATGACTTCGGTCAGGGCTTGGTGAAAGGTCTCGGCTGTCGCCAACCGATTCAGCCATTGTTTGGTCTGCTGTTGAGCGGTGAGTTGCCGTCGAGCGTCGGAAACAATTTTGTAGCGGGCTTCGACTTGGAGGGAGAGTTTGCCGGTTTCCAGTGCGTGCCAAGCGTGTGCGACCGTTCTCAGTCGCCACGATTCAACGGTGAGACTGCTGACGACGAACGCCGTAATAAACCAAGAGGCTTGATGCGGTATCGCGACGACGAAGATCGCTAGTGTCGTGGCCGCTGCGACACACTCCGTTTGGGGAATCAACAGGGTGTACGGGGTTGTTTGGAGTGTCCGCGCGAGCCGTTGAAATCGACGAGTCCAGTTGTAAAAAGAAGCGATCATGCATGTGACTCAAATGGAACTCGCGCAGTCTTTTCGTCGATTCGGGTTTGGCCCCCGTCGGTGTCTTGGACTGATTCCGCCGATTGACCACTGTCGATGGTGGTTCGTGCTAGCCGGCGATGGCGGTGCTGGAATTGTTCTCAATGGAACACGAGGAAGCGTATTTCACCATTCGAATTTGAGACCCCTGGTCGCTGAAGGTCACTTCGTCCATGAAGGCACGCATTAACATGATGCCGCGTCCGCTGCATTTCAGAATATTCTCGGAGTCGGTGGGATCGGGGAGGCTGTCCACATCGAATCCTGGGCCTTCATCTTTGATGCAAAACCGAACCTCGTCGTGTCGATAGTCCGCGGTGATGGTCACTCGTCGGTCGCAGTATGGCTGAGTATTTCGGCGGAGACGGACGAGGTTTTCGAAAGCATCGTCGGGTCGCTCCCGAAGTTCGGAACTCACCTCCAAATTTCCGTGGATGATGGCGTTGACGATTGCCTCCTCCAATGCCACCGAAACACGCACAATTTCGGAGCCTTGAACGATGCCGAATTTCTCGGCTCCGTCGACAAGTAGCCGAACGGTGCCGCCAACGAAATCACAGTTGTTCTGTAGCTCCAGCGTGATTTCCTCGGACCGCCGATTCTCCAGCAGGGATTCCAACATCCGATTGCTTTGGCTGCTTCGGAGAACTTCATCCACCGTCTCAGCGAGCCGATTTCTCAATTGTCGTTTAGGGATGTAGCTGGATGCCCCGCACTGGAGTGCCTCGACAGCGGTTTCCTCATTTCCCCGCGATGTCACGACGATGACGGGCAACTGGGGGAATTCCTGCTGCAAGACACGCAGAAGTTCCAGGCCACCCATGCGGGGCATTTGCATATCAGTGACGACGAGGTCGAACGGGCGTTCGCGGATTCGCTCTAACGCCGCGACCCCATTATGAGCGAAGACGCAACGGCGGTCCATCGCCGTCATGAGAATCTCAGCGGCGAATTCACGGTCGAATTCCGAGTCATCAACAATCAGAATGTCCGGCATAAGTCTCTCGGCAGGAGCGATACAGGCGATCCGATCACGACCAGGGCGGTCCGGGGGTTAACTACTCCCCTGTTATCGGATTGCCTGCCTTGCCAAGATTGCCTTAACTTCCTAAGCCGGAAAGATCGCCATAACCGCGCAAAAAGAAACCCGGAAGCAGCGAAGTCCCAGGGGGGCGGAGGACGTCATCTGCTTCCGGGGGCGATTCGAATTAATGTTCGCTGCTGATTTCAGCAGCACGGGAGGATACCGAACCGTCCGCGTCCTTGCTGACAGTTCGCTCCCAATGACCACTCGTTTGAGTCGTCACCCTACCGAATTGCAAAACCGAACAGTCGAACGGTAGGCCGTCATCCGTGACAACCTGCTCCTTGCTTCGATACCGAAATCGGACCAAGGCAAGTCGATGTTCGTATTTGAACCGGGTAGTCAGATCACCGCTTCGGCAAGACTTGTTGCCTAAGAGTGATAATGCGTCGCCCGGGGTTTTCCCCGTCCGATGCGGGCGGAACAATATTGCGTTTGGCGAAAGCGGTCAATACGGATTCTGGAGAAAAATCCGAGGGAAGTCTCGAATGGTAAATCATTGTCCACACGAAGGTTGCGGAGAATGACTGGACCTGTGAAGCTGGGGGACTCGGGTGAGTTTTCACCGTGGTTTCTGCAAGAACCGCAGCGTCGGCCACGTCAGCGGATGGGGCGAATTCTCGAAAAGTCGGGCACGCGAATGGTTTGTGTCCGTCCGAGCAAATGAAACTCGACCTGTTTCGAGGGCAGATGGACAATGACCGGCCGACCAAGGAAGAGTTGTTCCGGAACCGCACCGTTGGGCCAACGACGACTATCGAGTGAAATCGGACTGTTATCGCCCAGCATGAAGTATTCTGCTTCGCCAAGGCGGCAAGGTCGATCGGTGTCCCGGTGGGTATAATAGACATCTCGGTACAACACCAAGTCGGCGACTTGTGCCTCTAACCCGCGGGCTCCGAATCGAACGGCTTGTCGGGGGGGCGGCGTTTCGTCCGGGAGTTCATTCAACGGGACCGGTGCAAATGGGAGTTCCCCGTTAAGTGCCACCGTAATCTGTCGATCAAACAACGACATTTCGAGTTGGATCGGTTTCACGAGATTACCGGCCGGCAGCGTCGATTTCCGCAATTGCGTGACCGGTTCACCCGATCGAATATCAATCTCCCAGAGTTGGGTTTCACGCACCAACGAATCGATCAATAGCCGCCACCGACGATCGCCGTCTGTCATTTCGACGGCAAACTGTCCGAGTTGACCCCCGTTGGGGCGTCCTAAACTCAAGGTGGCCGTCAGCATGATATCGCGGACGGCAATCTCGCGAGAACGGTACTCGATGGGGTTATAGCCGTAGAGATCCGTGATCGGTGCGGTGTGGGATTTCTCATAAAGTTCCGCAACCGCCGCTTGGAAATCCAGATCGCTGGACAATTCCAACAAACGTAGCAGCACATCGTCTGGCATCACGCCGACGCAGGTGAGTTCCCGGTGATCGGGATCTCGGCGGACGGGCACGAAATTCTCATCCAATTGAATCTCATGTTGAGAGATCGGCAACGTCACCGAAGTCGTGTGACTGCCGCCCGATCGCAGCCAATGACGATAGGTGACCCAAGACCATCCGTCATCCGATAATTCCTCGGGGTCACGATTATTCGTTTGCAAATCGACGACGGCTTGAAAGGCGTTGCCGTCGTCTTTCCAACCGGCGTCCGCGATCCACCGGGGTTGCCATGCCTCGTCAGTGGGACGAAAACGGTCATCGTAGACCATCAGTCGAAGGGCACGTTGAGCGTCAATGTTCTTGCGACAGAGGATACCGTCTGCGTAAACATCACCGCCGAAGATCGTCATCGTCTCACCAGGTAATCCGGCGATTCGTTTCACGTATGCCTGGGTAGTTTCGTAGGGATTGCGGAACACGCACACGTCCCACCGCCGCGGGGAGCGAATCGCATAGGCGTGTTTGTGGACCAACAATTGATCCCCTTGGTTTCGCGGGACACCGACAATGTCGATCCGATTCTGACCGCAGTTTGGGCACACGCACATCAACGGATCGCTGGGAATCGAACCGGCCAAATCCTGAGCGTCTGCATCCTCGGGGACGTTCGATTGAAGTTCCTTGTTCCAGGGAACTCCATAAGCGAATTCGTAGTGACAACTCGGGCAGACCACGCGTTTGTGAAAGCCGAGCAGGCTTGGGGCCATCGAACCCGTGGAGATCATGTAGCCTTCGACAAGGAAGGATCGGAACAAGATGACGGCAATCACCAGACACAACACGGCCTCGGCCATCGATCGGAACGATCCCCTCACGTGAGGGGACGCGGCGAACGTGGGTGGGTGACTGACGACGTGGGAGTCTGTCCAGTCAGATTGTTGATCGGTCTGAGTCGGCGTCCACATAAAATCTTGATCTTCGAGCCGGCGGAACCGCCGAGTGTATCGGAAGTCCCTGCCTGCGGGAATCCGACTTTTCGAAAGATCAATGCGATCTGCCTGCGTCACTGAATGTTCAGGAATACGCGGTTTCGCTCTATTCTTCGGCCGATTTCGAAAACTCAGGGAGATGTTGCTGCAGAGAATCGACGAGCCGATCAATGTCTTTCGTGCTTGTATACAGGTGACAAGACACACGAATGAATCGCCGCTCGTGCCAATGAAACACGGGGACTTCGATGCGTTCACGTTCCCAGAGTGCGGTTTGCAACGGGTCACGCAGGACGCCGCCTACATCGGGATCGTTCGACGGTGGGATCGGCAACGAGATCATTGAACCATACCACTCCGACGAATTCGGTAAGAAGGTCGGCAAACCGGTGAGGGCTTCAATTCGACTCCGAGCATACTCGGCGAGTGCATGGGTACGGTCGCGAAATTTTTGTATACCGATGTCTTCGAGAAACTCGATGGCAGTGGGAACGGCGAGAAAATTGCTGGGGTCACGCGTGCCAATCCATTGGAATTCGTCTTGCCACCGACTCGGCTGTCCGGAAAGACTACCGCCCCAACTTCTGACGACGGGCAGCACCTTCTGCGTATGTCGCTTGGCCATGTACAGAAAGCCCGTGCCAAATGGTGCGGACAACCATTTGTGACAACTTGCAACATAGTAATCGCAACCGAGTTCTCGCAGATTCAGCGGGACCATAGCGATGGCGTGCGGACCGTCCACGCATGTGGGAACCCCACGTTTGCGGGCGAGTTGGCAGATGTCTTCCACGGGGAAATTGGTGGCGGTGGCAGAGGTCACATGGCTGACCACCAAGATTTTCGTGCGGTCGGTCAGCGTGTCCTGAACCGCTTCGACGATTTCATTCGGGTCGGTCAGCGGAAACGGCAACCGGGCCACTTTCAGTTCCGCTCCACTCGCCTGACACAAATCGCGCCAGATACGGAACACCGCGCCGTATTCGTGATCTGTCAGCACAACTTCATCACCGGCCGACAGTTCAATCTGGGCGGCCACAACGTTCATGCCGAACGTCGCATTGTCGACGAACACCAACTCCCGAGCCGAGGCTCCGACAAATTTCCCCAGCTTTTCCAATGCCCGTTCCAACTCGGTCTCGTATTGCCGTAAGAAAAAATCCATCGGCTCGCGTTCAAGGGCATCGCACCACTGCTGACGCGATTCTCGAACCACCCGCGGGGATGGGCCGAAAGAGCCGTGATTCAGGTACGTCACATCCTCGGGGACCAACCATTGTTCACGAAGCGATTGCCAAGGAGTGTCGTCGAGGAGCTCGTTTTGGGGGGGCATAGGACTGCGGTTTCCGGGAATCTGTGGATAGGAACGGCTTGAAAGACGCTGCGAATTCGGTGTCGGTTCGGGTTTGCCATTGACGGAACGCGGAAATTCTTCGATTATTCCGCAAACTACTAAGATTGACTCAAGAATCTAGCTCCGAAACCCGACCCGCCATGTCTGCCAAGCCCGATCGTTTTGAAAAGGAACGCCTCAAGAAGCTCGACCGGATCGTCGAACTCGGTCAAGATCCGTACGGCAGCCGCTTCGATAACCATATCGAGATTGCTCAAGCTCGCGAAAACGCTCCGGCAGAACCGGGCGAAGTCGGAGAGCTGACCCGCGTGGCCGGTCGAATCATGCTACGTCGCAAGGCGGGTAAACTCCGATTCTATGATATCGCCGACTATTCCGGCCAGATTCAGCTCCTGTTCTCTCGCGGTGACTTGCCTGCAGAACAGTGGGAATTGATGGGGCAGCTCGATCTCGGGGACTTGATCGGTATCGACGGAAAGCTCAAGCGGACCGACACCGGTGAAATTTCCGTGATGGTCGAGAAATTGACTATCTTGTGCAAATCGCTGGCACAACCACCGGAAAAATATCACGGTGTGGAAGATGTTGAGTTGCTGTTGCGGCATCGTGAGATCGATTTGATCTACACCGAAGGCGTTCGAGACAAGATGCTCAAACGCTCGGCGGTGTTGGATTCCGTGCGGCAAACCTTGCGGGAACATCGGTTCGTTGAAGTCGAAACGCCCGTGTTGCACAGCATTGCCGGGGGAGCTGCGGCACGTCCATTCACGACGCATCACAATGCACTCGACATGGAGTTGTATTTGCGGATCGCGTTGGAGATTCACCTCAAACGCTTGATGGTTGGTGGCGTCGAACGGGTTTACGAGATTGGTCGGGTCTTCCGAAACGAGGGCATCGACCGCACACATAACCCCGAATTCACGATGATCGAGGTCTACCAAGCCTACGGCGATTACGGCACGATGATGGATCTAACCGAAGCCGTGATCGTGAACGCGGCTCGGGCTGTTTGTGAGAACGCGAACGACGATCAGCTCACCCTGCCCTGGGAAGATACGACGATCGATCTGACACCACCATGGCCGAGAAAGAAGTACGCTGATTTGTTCGCGGAATACGCCGGCTGTGCAATGAACGACACCGACGCCGTTCGTGCGAAGGCGATCGAACTGGCAAATTCCGGCAAGATCACAAAAGACTTTTTGACTCGCATTGAAACGACGGACGTCCATCCGGATGTCATCGTCCAAGAGGTCTTCGAGGCGACCGTGGAAGACAACCTGGTCGGTCCGGTATTCGTGATTGATTATCCGGCGAGCATTTGTCCGCTCACCAAGCGAAAAGCCGACGATCCCAACATCGCCGAACGCTTCGAGCTCTACATCCAAGGGATGGAAGTTGCGAACGCCTACACGGAATTGAACGACCCGCGGTTGCAAGAGGAACTCTTCCGTACGCAACTGGAAGGTCTTTCGGAAGAAGATTCCATGGCCAAGATGGACACGGACTTCATCAAGGCACTGAAGGTCGGTATGCCACCTGCGGGTGGACTGGGAATTGGGATCGATCGGCTCGTGATGTTGCTGACCAACAGCCAAACCATTCGCGATGTCATCTACTTCCCACTGCTGCGACCCGAAGCATAAACCACGCCCCGCATGAGCGAGCCAATCGCTCCTCCAATGACTTGGACAAGGACGTCCCCATGTACAAGATTTTGCTTTGCTTGCGATATCTCCGCACGCGTTACATTGCGTTGGCGTGCATCATTAGTGTGATGCTCGGTGTGGCGACAATGATTGTCGTCAACAGCGTGATGGCCGGGTTCAGTTCCGAGATGCGGGACCGTATTCACGGGCTGCTCGCGGACGTGATTGTTGAGACCACGAGTCTCGATGGCGTGCCCGACGCGGAGGCTCAGATGGATCAGATCCGCGACGTCGCAGGCGATCACATCGCGGGAATGACGGCAACCGTCGAAGTTTATGGGATGTTGACTTTCCCGTATTCAGGCCAATACATCACACGACCGGTGACGTTGATCGGGATTCGTCCCGAGGGGAAAGCGTCGGTTGGTCCGTTGAAAGATTATCTCGATAGTTACAACGAACTCCGGCAGCACGGCGAAGTCGTACGAGCACCGTTGCGGGGGCAAAACGAAGCTCCTGGTTGGGAATTGACCGAAGCCGCTCGTGATTACCGTCGGCAATGGCTCTCTCGTCAGCAGGAAATGTTGACGATGTTCGATACCGAAACACCTATGCCGATCGCGGACGCCGAAACCGTCCCGGAACCGGTCGAACCCCCACCGTTCGCGGCTACGGAACCGCCCCCATTCGAAGTCGAAACACCAGACGGACCCGCCGTCGCCGCGAAACCGAACGACAACACCACGCCCGACATCTTCGTGGCCGAAGACACGCTTCCGGACGATCCGTTCGCTGCCACGTCCGATGGTGCCACAAATCCCTTCCCGACCGAACCCGCGAAACCGGATACCAACTACGATCCGTTTGCTCCGTTGGACGGTCGATTGTACGTCGGTATTGGTTTGGTCAGCTTTCCGTATGACGAGAAAGGTGACGGCCACGTCGAGACCGTGATGATGGTTCAGCCTGGTGACGATGTGAAGATTGGTACCGTCTCTGCCGGTCGTCCGCCGGAAGTTCGACACTTCAATGCGACGATTTGTGATGTCTTCAAGAGCGGCATGAGCGAGTACGACTCGAACCTCATCTTCTGCAATCTGGAGTATCTGCAAAAGATTCGCGGCATGGTCTATCCGACTCCCGATTCCGAATTGGAAATCGGGCAAACCGTGCTGATCGGTTCTGTTGACGATCAACTCTCGGGAGTTGTCAAGGAGTTGAACGCGTCAACGAACATGGTGCAGGTCGAACTCGATCCCGCACAACGCAAACAGGGGGTATTGACTGTCGATCGCGCAGACGTCCAACCCGTTGTCCGTTCGATTACGTCGATTCAAATTCGACTGAATGATTTTGACAACGCGGATGAAGTCGTCGCACGTCTGAAAGCTGCATTCCCGCCGGGAGTGATGACCGTCAAAACCTGGGAACAGAAACAAGGCCCGTTGCTGGCCGCCGTGGAAATTGAATCGGCCATTCTCAACGTGCTGCTGTTCCTGATTATCGCGGTGGCCGGATTTGGCATCTTGGCGATCTTCTTCATGATCGTCGTCGAGAAAACTCGTGACATTGGCATTCTCAAAGCCCTTGGTGCTGGCTCGACTGGAGTGATGACGATCTTCCTCTCCTACGGTTTGGCACTTGGCATTGTTGGGAGCGGCGTGGGTGTGGTCATCGGCCTGTTGTTTGTGGATCACATCAACACCATCGAAGACTGGCTCACCAAATTGACCGGTCGGAAGGTCTTTGATGAAACAATTTACTACTTCCCCGAAATCCCAACCCTGGTGAACCCCATGATGGTGGTTTGGGTGGCATTGGGGGCGATGACGATTGCGGTCCTGGCGAGTGTGCTGCCGGCACGTCGAGCGTCTCGTCTACGCCCTGTCGAGGCGCTGCGTTACGAATAAATGGACGATGTCACCTGAGATTGCATCCATCCCGAAATTCATCGGCAAGGGAGGCCGAGTATGACCATTCCAACCATGTCACCGAAGTTTGAGAGTTCGCCGTCAGAACCCCGCACGGAAACTTGCGATTCGTCGGCCACGGAACCGGAACCCACGCCGCACCTTGCGGCAATCACTCTCGAAAAGACATACAACAACGCCGCCCGTCCGGTTCCGGTGTTGCGAGGTGTGGATGTCTCCGTGTCTCGCGGGGAGTTTG
Source organism: Thalassoroseus pseudoceratinae (assembly GCF_011634775.1). Classification (NCBI taxonomy): domain Bacteria; kingdom Pseudomonadati; phylum Planctomycetota; class Planctomycetia; order Planctomycetales; family Planctomycetaceae; genus Thalassoroseus; species Thalassoroseus pseudoceratinae. The sequence goes on along the minus strand of NZ_JAALXT010000001.1, from coordinate 532,602 downwards.
TGTCGATCGTTGGCCAATCGGGTTCGGGCAAAAGCACCCTGCTCCATTTGCTCGGCTTGCTCGATACACCGGATATCGGTGAAGTTCGGCTCGATGGTGAGTGCATCCACGACCTACCGACCAAAGCGCGAGACGCCATCCGAAACCGCGTCTTCGGGTTTATCTTCCAGTTTTATCATTTGATGCCGGAACTTACGCTGGAGGAAAATGTCCTCGCACCGTTGATGATTCGGCATTCGCTGTGGGACTTTTGGAAGAAACGCAGACAGTTCCGTGAGCAAGCCGCCGACATCATCAAGAAAGTCGGATTGGAACACCGCACGAAGCACAAGCCTTCCAAGCTTTCCGGTGGTGAAATGCAACGTGCGGCAATCGCGCGGGCTCTTGTGGGGAGTCCTCAGGTGTTGCTCGCTGACGAACCAACCGGCAACCTCGATTCCAGCACCGGGCAGGAAATCATGGGGCTTTTGTCGGGCTTGAACGAGCAAAACGGCCTCACTATTATCATGGTCACGCACGACGATGCCATCGCGAAGCAAGCCCACCGGATCGTACGGCTCCGCGAAGGACAACTGGAAACCCTGAAAAACGGGGCCACTTGAGCGAACACATTTGACGAGTGATTGAAATGTCGGAATTAGCAAGTGATGTTCTGGCACAGATTCAATCGCTCTGTGAACAGGGAGACCAATTCGCGGGCGTCGACGATTATGCGGCCGCGTTGGAACAGTATTGGCAAGCTTGGGATTTGCTCCCGGAACCCCAAACCGACTACGAAGCCGCTACTTGGATTCTCGCGGCCGTTGGCGATGCAAATTTCCTTGGTGGTGACTACGAAGCCGGTCGCGACAATCTTTCCCTGGCGATGCACTGTCCGGATGCGATTGGCAATCCGTTTCTCCATTTGCGGTTGGGCCAGTGTCAATTCGAGTTAAAAGACTTGGATCACGCAGCGGACGAACTCAGCCGTGCCTATATGGGGGCCGGTGCGGAAATCTTTGAAGACGAGCCCAAACGCTACTTCAAGTTTCTCAAGACCCGTCTCGATCCGCCAGAGGGCGGTTGGTAAGATCGCCATCAATATCCAAGGAGCCAATGGCGACACCAATGCCAAAGTTGAACCTCCTTGTGATTCGGTCGGCGGACATCGGCATAGCGGTCGAATTCTGTAAGACGCTGGGATTGTCGTTCACACGAGAGTCGCATGGCCGAGGACCGGATCATTTTGCGTGCACGATGGACGACTGCACGTTGGAAATCTATCCTCTTAGCCTGAACCAATCGCCGACGACAACGGTCCGTCTGGGGTTCCAAGTCAATTCTGTTGACGAAACAGTGGCGTCTCTTCAAGCTAACGGAATCGCAATCGTTTCCGAGCCGAGCAACTCCGCATGGGGACGCCGGGCCGTCGTCAAGGATTTTGATGGCCATGTCGTCGAATTGCTGACATCATACATTTAGCACCCTCCGATAAAACTGGTCCAATAACATGCCGAATCAGGTCTACATCAACGGCCAACTGTTTGCCAAAGAAGATGCGAAAGTCAGTGTCTACGATCATGGTTTGTTGTATGGCGACGGCGTGTTCGAAGGGATTCGTGTTTACGGCGGGAAAGTGTTCTTGTTGGAAGAACACATCGAGCGGGTGTACGAGTCCGCCAAAGCGATTCGTTTAGAAATTCCGATGTCGCCTGAGGAACTCTCCAAGGCTACCGAAGACACAGTGCGAGCGAACGACATCCGGGATGGCTACGTGCGTTTAGTCATCACTCGCGGTGCCGGTTCGCTGGGACTGGACATTCGCCGGACGAGCAATCCGCAGGTGATCATTATCGCCGATACGATTTCGCTGTACCCGAAAGAGCTCTACGAAGACGGTTTGCAACTCGTCACCGCCAGCACGATTCGCAACCATCCCGGTGCTCTGAGTCCGCGGATCAAGTCGCTAAATTATCTCAACAACATTCTTGCCAAGATCGAAGCAACCGACGCGGGCACAATCGAAGCATTGATGTTGAACCACAAAGGTGAAGTCGCTGAGTGTACGGGCGATAATATTTTCATCGTGAAACGTGGAATACTCCTCACACCACCCAAGAGTGCCGGGATTTTGGAAGGCGTGACACGGAATACGGTCATGGAGTTGGCTCGAAAGGCGGGGATCGCCGTCGAAGAGGCCGAAATGACACGACATGACATCTTCGTGGCGGACGAGTGTTTCCTGACGGGAACGGCGGCGGAGGTGATTCCGGTCGTCAGTCTCGACGGGCGAGCCATCGGGAATGGAGAACCGGGACCGACAACGCGGAAACTCCTCAAATTGTTCCGTGAGTCAACGGAATCGGTCTGATCTTGGTCGGGCGGTGTTTATGTTCGTGTCTCCGATGCAAATCCCAGCCGACCGTCGTCCCGGTTGAGCTGATTAATTTGAGAGGTGTATTGCCGATGCGATTGTTACTTGCCGCCTGCCTGTTGGTTCTGTTGTCCGTCTCGCTCTGCTCGATCGGTGTGTTTGCAGAATCACCGACTGCGAAGAAAACGCCAGCGGAGAAATCGTCCGCCAAAAACTCGCTCGCCAAGTTCAATGGATGGGTCGGCGAATGGCGAGGTGTGGGGCAACCCCAACGCGGATCGCGTCGCGGTGCTTGGTTGGAGACTGCGGAATGGGTCTGGGATTTTGAACCGGAACCGGCTCTCGTGTGGAAGGTTTCCAAAGGGAAACTCATTCACTCTGCCCGCTTAACGTGGGAACCCAAGTCGGAAACCTATCTTCTTACAGTCACGTTGCCAAACGAGTCGAAACGGACCTACACCGGAAAAGTGGCAGACGGCCAACTCGTTCTCGAATCACCTGTGGAAGACGGTTTGGTTCACAAAGTTTCGTTTCGTCTGTTGAACGAAAAACGAATGTTAGCGTTGTTTGAAACGCAGAAGCCGGGCCAAAGTTTCACGACCCGCGTTGCGGAGATCGGTTACACACGCAAGGGAACCCGACTCGCCGCCGGACCGAGTGGACCGGAATGTATCGTGACTGGCGGACTGGGCACGATCAAGGTGAGCTTTCAAGGGGACACCTACTACGTTTGCTGCACCGGATGCAAACAAGCGTTCGACGACGACCCCGCAAGTTTTGTCGAAGCGTACAAGCAGAAGCGTGCCGAGAAGTCTCAACGCGAGCCGAAGTAGAACAGAATCAATCCGAGCGTCGCGTTTTGCAAGTCTTCGGGTTTGATCGGTAGAGCCGCGCTCAGGCCGGTTAACTCAACGACAAGGGTAATCGCCACAACCATCAGTGTGATGACGGCTTTCGTGTCCTCCCACCAACTGGCTCCCCGTTTATCGCCCCGCCACCAACGGACAATCACGTTCACGAGCAACCCAAGAAAATACGCCCCGACCGTTCCCACGATCGCGATCGATTTCCGGTCGAAGAGTGTTCCTTCTCGGTAGAGGTAAATGGAAAGTCCCGCGAACGCCAAAATGATGACCCCGCGAATTGTGTGACGCGGGAGGAAAAGTGGTTGTTCGTCGTGCGGGTACACGCCGCGGGCAATTAGGTCCTCTTTGACTTCCTTCGGTAATTCGACGAACCGCCGGGACGTGAAGTAGTGAGCCAACACGATCATCAAGGTTTCCGACCACAACAAGCCGATTTCGTGCTTCGTCGCGGTCTGATAGACAATGAACGCCACCACCATCAACGTCAACGCCGCCCGCACACTGCCGGCAGGAAGTCCTAACGGATGGCGAAGTGGGCCAGTTTGGTTCAGCGACGTTGGTGAGTTCATGAGCGCTCTTAGGTCGATGTTGTCAGTGAATCGTTTATTTAATCTGTTTACCAAGTCTACGCGACAATCGCACCAACGGATCTCAGTAATTCGACAGTTTGGTCGCTACGTCGAATCAACGTGCTACAGGTTTCGGAAAACCTCCATCGCTTCGGCTTTGAGGGTCTCGACATCGGTGGGCTCTGGCTGCATTTGACAAAGACCTTCCGAGGATTTGATTCGCGTGTGGTTTGTCTTCAATATGTTGTCGAGAGCAGTCATCGCACATGCACTTGTCGTATGCCCGAGCTCATCCGGTTCGTGATCGTTGTCCAACGCTTCAATGAGTGCCGGGATTGCAACGGGATCACCGATTCCACCGAGCGCATAAGCAGCCGTGTTTCGAACCATCGGATGAGGATCTGATCTCATCGTGCGATTCAGTGCTGAAACCGCTGCCGTCTCGGCAATGTCATGCAGCAATCCACAGGCTTCAACACGCACAATCCACTCGGGATCGTCGAGCAAACTCACGAGAAACTCGACCCCGCCACTCGGCTCGACATGGAATACCGCCAATGCGGCTTGGCATCTCAGTTCGGCATCAGCCATCGCCAGCACTTCGTGAAGCAATGCGAAAAATCGGTTGGATTCAATCAATCGCATTTGTGCGACGGTTGCCGCTTCTTGCTCGCGATTCCCGCCGAGTCGCGTGAGCCAAAACCGAAATTCCTCGACTTGCACGTCCTTCGCCACTCGGCGGTCCCTTCGAATCTCATCCGATACTAATTTCGCTCGGGCGAAGCCCCAGCTTGCCGCGGCAGCTTCTCCCATTCATTCCGCACGCGATTAAGGCCGAAGCTGCACAGTTCGAACTCTTCGCTTAAACGACGCAGCAATTCCGACTGGCTACGGAACGGTTCTTCCTTGCACGTACTCGCCAAATAGTACGCTCGTTTGCCTTGCTGGCAGTAATCGAGGAGATGGTCTTTCCGCTCGGCACCCTGCAACCGTTTGAGGGCTTCTGGAAAAACTCCGGCCCAGAAGAGAGTGAAATCACCGACGTGCCGATGGATTTCGTGCTGGGGACGCTCTTCGCGTTCTTCAGCTTCGAGCAGCATTTCCGCGACCTCGTAGAGACGCTGGCCGGTAGCGTTGCGGATGCGGTAAATCGCGTCACACCGCACAAATCGCACGAGAAGGTTGGAAAGGTAGTCTGTTAGCGAAGGGTCAGCCACTCCCAATTCAACTTGGAAGGTATCTTCGACCAGCCCTGCGAACAGGTTTCGCAACGTTTCGGCGTCAACTAGCACCGGTTTCATACGCATCTCCTTTACATAGGCGGAATTTTTGACCTCGAGATGAAAGCGCGATAATTTGAGTGTTGGAAAACCGAATCGATTCGTGGTGTGGGTTGCGAATCGTTGAAAATGAGGGATACCTATATTGTAGATCGGCAAACAGAGCGAGGTCAATTTCTCGATCTTCAGAAACTCGATGACGAGAAGCCCCATTGAATGCAATTGTCAATTGTCGGATTTACATCGCAGGATTGAAAACCGTCCAAGACACCACCTGGACAACAGCGGACCGAATGGAAATTTATGACGGCCGACTGGCGGCGTTTTCCTGGTTTTTTCCACGAATGTCGTGGATTGACCTTGCAGAAAATTTATGGAACGATCTTTTTGGCACGTCAAATGCAGGGCTTGAATTTTCAGTCGCAACTTGCCGCATCGGTTGGGATCGATGATAATTGAGCGGGAAACCGTTTTTTCAATTCATCGAGACCAAAGCCATGCCCAGACGCGGCGGTCGAAGTTTAGACCAGATATACCAGGAGTTTTTCGATTCACTGTATCAGCTGCTCGGACTGGGAGTGGTTATCGCGATTGGAGTGTTTGTTGTGTACAAGCTCCGTTCACGATTCAGCGATGATGCGGATTCTGACACGAATCCCCACGCAATGCTGAGTCACATCCACGAATTGCGGCGAGAAGGTGAATTGACGGACGAAGAATACCGATCCATCAAGGGTCGGTTGGTCGAAAGACTGGACGGCTCATCGTCCGCGCCCGAAATGCCCACTGTGGCGAAGGGAACTTCTGACTCGACGAGTTTCGTCGAATCGGATGTTGTGGACGAGGAGGCAGGCGACGACATGGTTGACCCTAACGATGAAGACTCATCACGGTGACCTTGTCGAATCCCCTGCAAGCGAGTGAGTTTTTCACGAAATTCGCTTCGCTGAAAGGGATCGGTGGCGGCATGTCCGCTCCGATGCCGTACAATTAGGTTTGCAAGGAGGCAAACAAGGAACCGAGAGGACTTGATCCCCCCGTGTGTGATCGGCTGCGATGAAGGAAGAATATGGCCTCCAGTAAAGATTTTGGTACCACCAAGCGTGGATCGACCGGCAAGAAAAACGCAAACTGCTCTTTCTGTCGGAAAAGTTACCGTGACGTCGGCCCTCTTGTGGAAGGCCCTGAAGACGTCTACATCTGCGGTGAGTGTATCGAGCTGTGCCAGTCTATTCTCGACCAAGAACGACGACGGCGCGGCAGTTCGAAACAACTCTTTACCAATGTTCCCACGCCACGCGAAATCGTCAATTACCTTGACGAGTACGTGATTGGCCAAACCCATACGAAAAAGACCCTGGCGGTCGCGGTTCACAACCACTACAAACGGTTGATTCTCAAAGAGAATATGGACAGCGACGTTGAGATGGACAAGTCCAACATCATGCTCATCGGTCCGACCGGTTGCGGCAAGACGTTGATGGCTCGGACTCTCGCCAAAATGTTGCAAGTTCCCTTCGCCATTGGTGATGCGACGACGCTCACCGAAGCCGGCTATGTCGGTGAAGATGTCGAAAACTTGCTGTTGAAACTGTTGCACGCCGCCGACTTCGATATCGAAGCGGCCCAACGCGGTATCTTGTTCATCGACGAGATCGACAAGATCGGCAAGACCAGCCAGAACGTGAGCATCACTCGCGACGTCTCTGGTGAAGGTGTCCAACAAGCTCTGCTCAAAATGCTCGAAGGCACCGTGGCGAATGTTCCGCCGCAAGGTGGTCGGAAGCATCCGGAGCAACAGTATATCCAAATCGACACCACCAATATCCTGTTCATTTGCGGCGGGACGTTTGTGGGAATCGAAGATATCATTGCGAAACGCATGGGCAATAAGTCCATCGGTTTCGGAAACGCAACCGAAACTCGTCGCGAAGAGCACAAACGCGAAGGTTCGTTGTTGAAACATGCCTCCGTCGACGATGTCCTCGAGTTCGGTTTGATTCCCGAATTGGTCGGACGTTTGCCCGTCCTCAGCTCTTTGCAACCGCTGGAAGTTCCCGATCTCGTTCGTATTTTGACCGAGCCAAAGAACGCCCTCGTCAAACAATTCGAGAAGTTCTTCGAAATGGAGAACGCGACCGTCGAATTCACCGAGGGTGCCCTCTGCGAAATCGCGAAGATTGCCAAGAACAAAGACACCGGTGCCCGTGGTCTTCGGAGCGTCGTTGAAGAAGCGATGTTCGAAATCATGTACGAACTGCCAGATCAAGAACCTGGCCGGAACTATGTGGTCACGCCGGAAATGATTCGTGGTGAACAACGGTTGTTCCCCGGCAACGATTCCGCCGCTGCCTAATCGTTTCAACCAGACTATCATCGAAACATCGCCCCGAGGATCTCCTCGGGGCTTTTTCTTTTGGCGGTGTTTCTAGTATGGTCCGAAAGAGCGGACGGGATGTGCGGCATCCTCGCGAACAGGCAAACCAAAACGACACCAATCGGAGCCAGACTGATGAGCGGGTACAACCGGGATCAATTGATCGAAGCCTTCAAAAACCAAGCGTTGAAGTTCGGAGAGTTCACACTCGCGTCGGGACAAAAATCCAATTACTACCTCGATGGGAAGCAAGTCACGCTGGAGGCCCACGGGCTTCGGCTCGTTGCTGAGGGATTGCTCGATTTGCTGGCGGACGTAAAGTACGACGCCATCGGTGGAATGTCGATTGGTGCCGATCCAATTATCGGCGCCGTCATCGCAATGGCATCGGTCCGCGGTCGCGATCTCAAAGGTTTTCTTGTCCGCAAAGAAGCTAAAGGTCATGGGACAAAACGGTACGTCGAAGGCCCGGTGACACCTGGGGAACGCGTGGTGATCGTCGATGACGTCGTGACGACTGGCGGGAGTGCGATGATCTCGGTCGAGCGAATCCAAGAATTCGGCTGCGACGTTGTTCAAGTCGTTGGTGTGGTGGATCGGTTGCAAGGCGGAGCGGCCACCTTTGCTGGTGCGGAGCTGCCTTATCGAGCCCTGCTCGACGTCACGGATTTGGATGTTCCGCTCGGCGATTCGTGATCCTGACCATAGAGATCGCTCGGCAGGCAGGCAGAAAATCGGAAATCTGGCTGCGATTCCGGGCCGGTGCGCGTATAGTGAAGAGTAGTGATGTCTCGACGACGGCATCACTCCCATCCGCACATCGTGATTCAACCCATCTGCGACGGAAAACCATCATGTTGATTCCCAACCTCAAGACGATCACGTCCATTACTTTCGTGATGATCATGTTCGCGGGCGACCTGGGAATAGTTCACGGACAATCCGAGAATTGGGACGAATACTACCGAAACCTGCAGCGGAATCGGCAGCAATATCAGTCGCGTCAGCGGGATTGGTATCGTGAACGGCAAAACGAGTACCGGAGGCGTTCGGTGGAACCGCGGGAGAACGCCGATGGTGCACGCTTCGTAGTTCAGGACCCGACTTATGAACCAGGGTACTACGATGTACAACTTCCGAATGGCGAAACCATCCGCATGCAGATTCAGCGTACGGAGCAAGACGGACCGAGATTACGCGCATGGGGACGCGACGACTACTCGCAAGCTGAGGACATCGCTCACGAATTGGAAGAAGCGCTAGAAGATGTCGAGGATCGTTTGACGGACATCAATCACCCGCTCCGACGAGACGTCCATCGGGTTCATGATCAAGCCAGGGATTTAGAGAATCAGTTCGACAATCAGTCGTCGCTAGATGAAATCCAACGAAAATATGCGTCCTTTGATGAAGCCTGGCATCACGTTGTCCATGACCTGCAACGCTCGGATCGGCTCGACGACCGGCTTCGGCGATCCATTGAGAAGGCCACCGTGGCGGACGAAGATTTGCATCGTATGTTGAACGCTCCCGAAGGGGTTCCGCGGCATGGTTATGATCGTCCGCGTGCCGCCCTGCTCCTCGATCGCATCGTGCAAACGCTGGGACAGCTTCAAAAAGAACTAAGTCGAAACCGCAGTCGCAACAGTCGGGACATCGCTCGACAAACGGATCGAGCATTGAGGTCCGCTCAATCGCTACAAAGATTGGTTGACGACGGTCAACGTCTCCGATTGTTGGTGCGGGAGTACGAAAATTTCGATCAGAACCTGCATGCCGTTTCGGAAGCGGTGCGACGAGCGCGGGTGGACAATCGGATTCGAGAGATCGAGGGGGCCTTGTCGCAACTCGATGCCGCCCTTCATCGGGAGCTTCGATTGGAAACTCCCATTCTCACCACGCGGCGACAAATTCTTGAGCTTGCCGGTCAGATCAAAGGGGATTCCGCTGAACTCTCCGAAGAATACCGATACGACCTTCGTCGACAAAACGGCGGTTTGATCGATCTCGCGGAAGACTTCGAACGCGAAGCCGGTCAGTTGGCGGATCGGATCAACGATCACAACGAAGGTTCCGACTTGGTTCGAAATGCGTTGCGGGCATCAACCGAGTCTTGGCAACGGTTGGAGCGAGCCATGCGTCGTGCGAACGGAATCACTCAGCACACGCTGGTGGAGTATGAACAGTTGGAGTCAAAATTTGACCTGCTACGCCGAAGCCTTGAGCGATTGAGACGGTAGAACCGTTGTCCCATCAACACAGCAACGATTTGTTGGTATGGGAAATTTGAACCGATAACCTGCAAACGTACTATGGAATCGTGTCGACGAAGTCATTGAGCAACCGGTCGACAACCTCGCGTGTGAGTTGCATATCGACCGGGTGTCGCCCTGGTTGACCTGCGATTGTTTCGTAACGAGCAAACTCAAACGAACCGTTGGAACTCGTGGATAGCACCAGTTCGTAGTATCGTTTCGTGGAACCGTCATCGCTGGGTTTGGTCGAACGTAGCAACGCTTGGCCGGAATTGGGATCGAACTCCACCGGGCCGATATCTTCGAGCAAGTAGGTCACGCGTTGACTGAGCGCATCAGCCCAGTTTTTCAGTTGGGACGTACCTAGATTCGCCACACTGGGAACATCGGCCCGGATCGAACAGACGGAACAACTCAGGGTGTCGATCGCCGAGAGCGACACCGTCAAGTCGGCATCGGGCCCTGCATGTTGAAGCGAAAATGACTGCGGTCCGGGCCCGGTTGTAAGAGCGTTCAACGCATCTTCGATGGTCGGTGTGAAACTCATATTTGTACCCTCCGTCAATCCAAACGGAATTCACTAGAGACAGGCTAGCTTTGGTGTTGTGAACGGTTCTGTGTTTCCGTTGGAAACTGTCAGTTCCGGATTGCAACACATGGGTCAAACTCGCTCTAGAGGCTGCCGCCAGAATCGTTCGTGGCTTTCGGTTAAGATGCTTTGCGACGCGGTTGAATCTCGTGCGAACGGCCGTCCCAAGAGATCACCGAAGGCGTTTCGTCGATGACAGTCGCGATGTGCACAGGGCGTCGCCAAAGTTTTTCCAGGTTGATCAACGTGTCCCGAGCGTAGTCCAGTTTCAAAGGACTGCCGGCGTATTGGTGTTCTAGGAACAGTTCGCCGCGGTTCCGATAGTTGCCGTCGATCACGTAAATAAACGGGCGACCGTGGTTGGTCAAACTGTGAAGCAGTTGCTGCTTGATTTGCGCGAATTCGCGTGATGCAATTTCGTAGTACTCGCTCGAGTCGTTGTACGCGAACGAAAACATTTTGTGTTTCGCGCAGAACTCCGGCGTTAAGAATGTGTCGATGAAAGTCGTGTCATTGTGGATTCGACGAACCTCGAAGATCTTCTCGCGTCCGAGACCAAGTTGGCGATCCCAGGTTGCCTTCTTGTGAAGATCGTCGCAGTTGTCCCACTCGGAACCGAATTGGCCCTTGTCCCAACGTTCTTCGATGTCCCGTAGAAGTTCTAGCCCGAGTTTGTAAGGGTTCAAACGGTTTGGTTGTGTCGCCACTGTGCCGGAGTGATGATCGGCGTAAGAGACAATCTCCGCATCAGTGAGTGCATGTTGCGTCATGATGGTCGTGTGCCAGTAGCTCGCCCATCCTTCATTCATAATTTTCGTCATGCCCTGTGGTGCGAAGTAGTATGCTTCGTCGCGAATGATCGAAAGAATGTCGTGCTGCCAATCGTTTAGGGCACCGTTTTGCAGGATGAATTGCAGCACGTCACGTTGCGGATGTTCCGGGAACGATCGGCTCTTTTCTTTCTGCTCGGCGTCTTGTCGTTGGCTTTCTTTTTCGGCAGCCAACACGTCCGGCGGATTGATGAACGAATCCATATAGCCCTTCGAAGGAAATCGCGTTCCTCCATCCGAAGTGCTTTCGTTCCCTGTTGGCTGGTCGACGCGACCGTTTTCTCCCGGCCGTTTAATGAACATACTGTGCGGATCAATCAGGTCTTCCACGGACAGACACGCGTCGATGAACTCTTCCACCCGCTCGTATCCAAATCGATCCACATACCGATTAATGCGAGCGGCATGATTGGCCATTTGATCGAGCATGCGGCGATTGGTCTGGCTGAACCATGCGTTGTTTTTGAAGAAGTCGCAGTGTCCGTAGACGTGGGCGATGACCAATTTCTGATCGAGCAATTCGTTAGCAGTTAACAGGTACGCATAGCACGGATCGGTATTGATCACCATCTCGTAGATTTTCGAGAGCCCGTAGGAGTAGGACTTCATCAGTTCATCATACTGGGCTCCAAACCGCCAATGGGGATACCGCAACGGAAACCCGCCGTATGCAGCCAGCATGCTCATTTCTTCATAGTCCACCATCTCGAAGATGGTTTCGAAGAAGTCGAGCCCATACTCGGCGGCTTTCGCTTCCAAGTCGTCTTGGATGGCTTTGATTTCCGGCGGCAATGGGCGTTGAGTGCTAATAGGCATGACGCACGTGTTTCCGAGATCGGTAGGATCGGCCGGACGCTTTCGCGATGAACGTTATCGTCCTGTTCCGAGAAAGTCTTTGATGGAGTCGTAGATCGCGTCTTTGTTTTCGATTTCCGAAAGAATGAGGTTTTCGTGTTCGTCTTGGATTCGGTTCAGATCGCGGATGAAATCGCCGGAACCGTATGGGCTTTCGACTTGGCCATAACAAAACAGATTGGAGATCGGCAACAGTCCGGACCTGAGGATATCGAGACAGGTTTCGCTGTCTTCGCCCCAGTTATCGCCGTCGGAGAAATGGAAACAGTAAATGTTCCAATCCGAGGGCGGAAAGTCTCGTTCGATAATTTTGGCTGCCCCCCGGTAGGCGGAACTAATCCGCGTCCCACCGGATTCGCGTGTGCGATAAAACGTTTCTTCGTCAACTTCCCGAGCGACCGCATCGTGGATGATGTAACGTCGTTCGACACCGTCGTATTGTTTCTTCAGCCAGGTGTCGATCCAGAACGACTCGATCCGCACAATCTCCTTTTGCTCGTCGGTCATGCTGCCGGAAACATCCATCATGTAGATGATCGCGGCATTAGCTTGAGGTTCCTCGATTGTCTTCCAACTGCGGAAACGTTCGTCGTCTCGTTGGATAATGACCCGTGGATCGCTTGGGTTGTAACTGCCTGTCGAAATTTGTCGTTTCAGTGCTCGTTTAAATGTGCGTTTAAAGTGTCGAAGCGAATCAGGGCCGGTCTGACGAATGCTTGAGTAACGATCCTTTCGACTTTTGACCGTATCTTTCCCCTTCGGTTCGATGTTCGGCAGTTCCAACTCCGCGCTGAGCATATCGGCGAGTTCATCGAGTGTAATTTCGACTTCCCGGATGTGCTTTCCCGGTTCGTTGCCGGCCTGACCTTGACCATCGGCCTCGTCTTGACCTTTGCCGATCGGTTGACCGACTTCGCCATCACCCTGCGCGACACCACCGGAACCTTTTTGGCCATGCTGGAAGTGGGGGATGTCAATGTTTGGCACGGGAATTGAAACCAACTCCCGGCCTTTGCGACCGATCATCTCGCCGTGCGTGACATACTTGCGGAGGTTCTTCCGCACGCGTCCTCGCACGATTTCGTTGAACCGTTTTTGATCTCGGTCGATGCTTCGACTCATGAGTCTTCTTCCACAAAACGACAATAGCCGCTCTAGAAAACAACCCGACCGCAACTGCCGGCCGGGGTTTTGGAGAGCCGATTGTCTCACAGGCCGTTCGGGGAATTATTCGTTCTTGGCATCTCCTCGGGCAAAGATGCTGGCCACGTATTGCAACACATCCGTCGCTGATTCGTCGTTGTAACCAAAATCGCGGACGAGACGACTCTTGACGATGTCGATCTTCTCTTGTGTGTCGGCATCAACCACATTGGAAACGAGACTGGTCAGCTTGATGGTGTCTTTTTGATCCTCAAAGAGTTTCATCTCCAGGGCTTTTTGCAATCGTTCGTTGGTTCGGTAATTGAATGTCCGACCATCGAGCATTAGCGCCCCGATGTAGTTCATGATCTCTCGTCGGAAATCATCTTTACGAGTTTCCGGGATGTCGATCCGTTCTTCGATCGACCGCATCAGACGTTCGTCCGGTTCTTCGTCCTCACCGGTGAACTTGTTCTTCACCTTCTCACGTTGCGTGTAGGCTTTGACGTTCTCGATATAGTTGCTGCACAACCGCGTGAGAGCCTCTTCATCGGCGGCGATGGCCCGCTGCACTTCGTTTTTGACCATGTCGGTGTACTCTTCTTTAACGACACTGATCAGGTGGTTGTAGTGCTCGCGGAGGTCATCGTTCTGAATCAGTGAATGATGTTTCAATCCCTCGCTGAGTTCGTTCAGCACCATAAACGGATTGATGCTCGTGCTGTTGGTGTTCACGACAAGTGCGTTGGAAATTTTGTCCTGAACATAACGCGGACTTATCCCCATCAGACCTTCACTACGAGCTTCACGTTTGAGTTGCGTCACATTGTCCTGCGTGAACCCTGGCAACGTTTTACCGTTGTAAAGTTTCATTTTCTGTAGCAGCGTGAGCCCCGCATTGTTGGTTTGTTCCAATCGGGTGAGCACAGCCCACATGGCCGCCACTTCCAAGGTGTGGGGGGCAATGTGCTTCCCACGGACGCGGTCGGTATTGTAGTCCTTCTCGTAAATGCGAATTTCATCGGAGAGCTTGGTCACATAGGGAACGTCGATTTTGATGGTTCGGTCACGCAACGCTTCCATGAATTCATTGCTTTGCAGCTTTCGATATTCCGGTTCGTTCGTGTGTCCGAGGATGACGGTGTCGATGTCCGTTTGGGCAAATTTCTTCGGCTTGATTTTGTGTTCCTGAGACGCACCGAGCAGGTCGTACAAGAATGCAACATCGAGTTTGAGCACTTCGATGAACTCGATGATTCCCCGGTTGGAGACGTTGAATTCGCCATCGAAGTTGAACGCGCGAGGATCCGAATCGCTGCCGTACTCGGCGATCTTTCGATAGTTAATATCGCCGGTCAGCTCGGTGGAGTCCTGGTTCTTCTCATCCTTCGGTTGGAACGTACCGATGCCGATGCGGTCTTGTTCGTTGAAGAAGAACCGCTTGATGACGACTTCATTCACGACTTTGGTCCAGTCGCCGTCATACTGCTCGAGTTTCTCTTGGAAGATGTAACGCGAGAGCGGGCAGACCTCGCCCGTAATTTCGACTTTGTGGTAGTTCGGGTCGTCCTCGTCCAATCCTTCGTTCAGAATGGAACAGAGTTCTTCGCGGTACTTTTCCGGCACCAATTGCAGCGGTTCGCCGTGCATTGGGTCCCAGAGAATCGAACCATCTTCCTGTTTCCAACCGAAGGTGTAGATCGCCCCTTCGTCGGTGTGGGTGTAGTGTTCCATGCCCTTCTTCAGGAGGCGGGCGATGGTACTTTTGGAGGACCCCACCGGCCCATGCAACAGGATCACACGTCGTTCCGTCCCGTATTTCAGAGCGGCACTTTTGAAGACGTTCGTGAGCTCCATGAGAGTTCGCGTCAAACCGAAGATGGCGTCACGGCCGCCGTTTTCCGGGTCGTCGAAGAAGCGATAGCGGACCAAGTCTTCCCGTTTGCGACTGCCTTCTGCGGTGTAAGAACCGTACGTCATGATCATGTCGTACAGACGCTGGTAGGCGGTGCGGGCGACTTTGGGTTTCGCTTTGACGATATCGAGATATTCGTCGAAGGAACCCTGCCAATGCTCTTGACGGTAGGCGTCGGCGTTTTGACGCTCTGCAAAACGGTTGAGTAAGTCGCGACCTGTTCCCATGATTAGGCTCCTCGGCTATCGAACCCTCCCACCAGGAATGTGCGCGAACCCGGTAGTCGACAGGGTTTGATGGTCAGCGCGTTGGCAATCACCTCCGCGCAGAATCAAATTCCTCAACAACCCGATCGGCGAAAAATCGAAACCGATTGAATCGTGAGGCGAATAACGACCGTCCATGGCCATAAATCAAGTTGTGAGAAAACGAATTACGCAAACCCATGCTGAGACAGCAGAATTCAGCATGGCGAACGAAACTCTCCGCAAGCTCCGTCGGTGGGGTAAGCTATTCCCATTATCACATCTTTTTTGATGGAGGCAATATCAATGTCAAGATCTGTTCAAATTCCACCGACCGTGGGGATCGAATTCTGCCAGCGATTTGAACACGCAAGACCCGTCATTTTTGCCATAACCGACGCGGCATTCGTCCGCTCGGTAGTCTTCCGACGGAAATCTCAATTCGTTAAGTTGGCATGATTGAAGTGTTTGGAAAACTTCAGACGCCGACCCGAAATTACGGACTCACCGCTGTCATGTCATCTGGAAAACACGAAACCGATGTGCTCGAGGGACCGCAGAGCAAGCCAACCGGTTTCTTGGCACGTTTGGAACCGAAAGAGTGGCGTCGGCGATTGTGGCATATGTCGCCGGGGTTGCTTCCGCCGTTGCTATGGCTGATTCCGCACCGCGATCCGCTTTCGTGGATTGCCAAAAGCATCATTGCAGTGATCGGGATCGCATTGTCACTGCATATCTTCTTGCGGTATCAGCACATTCAGCGAAGCGGAGACACGGCTCGTGCGACTGCCGTCTTGGGGTACGTGCTGAGTGTCTTCGGAGCGTTCTTGATCTTCCCGCAAGCCGCCCAAATTGGCATGGCTGTGCTCGGAATTCTGGCCTTCGGAGACGGCTGTGCAACGTTGGGCGGACAGCTCTTCCGTGGTCCTCGATTGCCCTGGAACGGGGATAAGTCTTGGAGTGGATTCTTCAGCTTTATCGTGATGGGAACGTTGGTTGCCGCTCTCTGGTATTGGGGCGAAACATGGTTCAACGTTGAAGCGGCCGAGTACCGTCAGGTCAGCTTCTTGACGGCACTCGCGGTGACCGGTTCGGCCGCATTGGTCGCAGCGATCGCGGAGTCTTTGCCGTCCCGTCTCAACGACAACATTCGAGTTGGTTTCTGTGCCGTCCTGACGATGGCAGCGGCACAGACCGTGTTCGTCGGTTGGGATCATCTCTAGACCAACGTCGCCACCGACGAACGTTTAGCCCCGTTGTTTCGGCCATTCGGCAATGTCGAATGTGAACGTGTTTTCGCCGTCTGGCTGAACTTCGACCGGATCAGGATTATTGAACAAAATCGGTTCCGGCGGTGCAGCGGCCGGAGCTTCTTCACCGCCGCCGGCGGCCGAGGAGTCGATCGGGTTCGGGTTGATCCGGACCTTGTGCGTGCCCGCGATGGCCCCGTCCACGCCATCGAGATAATTCAAGGTGAACTCGCCCTGTTCGTTCGTCGTTGCTTGCGAGGGTCTGCCGTTTTCGGGAATGAACTCGACAAGGGCACCGACAACCGGAGTACCACCTTGCATCACAGTTCCAGTGACGTCAACGACTTCCGGTTGGTCGCTCGCACCGCCACCACAACCGAGAAACGTCAACGTCGACCAAGTCATCAGCAGCGAATAAATCGTCGTCTTCATTAGAGTCTCCATGAAAAAATGCAGCCAGCAGGACGCTGGCTGAGTGGAATATGGGATCGACCGAACAACGTGGTCTTACAGTTCGTTGATCACCGTGCCGTCCGCTCGGTCGGCGTACGCTTCGAGTGTTGGTCGATCGATGTTCTCGGAGAAGAACCGAACGGACCCGTCCCCCAACAGCATCTGTGCTCCGCCAGGGTGTGCCGAGTTGATCAGCGTGTGACGGTGGTACGGCTGTTTGTGCCCGAATCCACTGTCGATTCGGTTCGCGTTGATGTCGTAGCGAATGGCCGTCATGTTGAGCCACCATCCGGTGTCACCGCCAGCACCGCCCGACCATGCCCCACCATCATGCCGACACGCTCGCAAGTCCTGCTTGGTTCCGTCATCAGCGATGTAGAAATCAGATTGCTCGCCGACCATGATCGTCTGGCTTGTCCCATCGGTCACGTCAGCGATTCGCGTGGCATCTCCTTTGGAATTATCGGGAACGATCATGCCGTTGTAATTCGAACGAGCGTAGCCGGTCCAAGTCGATGGGGTCGGACAGCAAGTCGTTGTACCGCCACGGTTGTAGGAACCGTTGATTCCAACGTAATTCACCAACTGGTATTCGATTTCCGCCGGTGCTCCCAGACCTTGCGTGGAGCTGTTCGTGCTTTGCGTTCGGGTCGTTGGCAGCGGGCTGGACGGGCAGTTCAGGCTGGCAACTCGCAAGGCATTCGTCACGGCCCAGTTGCGATTCGTCCGGTCGGATTGCATGGTCCAGTCGGTATCGTTGTAAGTGATTTGCCCAGCCGCGGCCCCCTGCTCCATGTTGGGGAGAATCCGCGTGAGCCAACTCGCACTACGATCACCGTTGGCGTTGGGATCCAAGTTGCCCGGTGGGAACGACTGATAGGTGTCGTGGTAGTTGTGCAGAGCGATGCCGAGCTGCTTCAAGTTGTTCTTACACTGCGTCCGCCGGGCGGCTTCCCGGGCCTGTTGAACAGCAGGCAGCAACAGAGCGATGAGAATGGCGATGATCGCAATGACAACGAGCAATTCGATCAGCGTAAATCCGTGTCTTCTGTGAGTAATCATAAAAAATGCTCCGAAAAAAATGTTCAACAGTTGAGCGCGAAATTTGGTGTTTTCTGAAGTTAGGCGGACTCGCGGATCACAAGTTCCGTTGCCACTTCTGTCGTGTCGTTCTTCGGGGAATGTTGCTCGATGAGGCCCTTGAGTTGGCTCATCGCTCGTTCTAGCAAGGTGGGTAGGTCGTAGCTGACAGTCGTCAGTGCCGGATCGGTGAAGGCCGAGAATTGCAAGTTTCCCCAACCGACCACGGCACATTCCTCCGGCACGCGGTAACCTAAGTGGCGAATCGCTTTCAGCAGTCCAGCCGCTGTGAAATCCGTGTCGCAAAGAATGGAATCGGCTTGCCGGATCGCCAGCAGGTCGTGAGCCAGCTCATCAAACAGCGGGGCGAACTTGGGATCGTTCACAAGCCAATCGCGAGTGGCCACGATGACTTGCTTTCGACCGAAATCCATTCCTAATTCGCTGGCGGTGGCGAGGTACGCATCCAATCGCGATGGAATCGAACCAAGCTCAAGTTGTTCCGTGACAAACACGGGACGCCGAAAACCTCGTTCGTGAAGATGTCGCAGACTTTGAACCGCACCCGATTGCACCTCATTAATCACACGCGGAACTCCGTCAATGTTCAGCGATCCAATCGCCGTGACGAAGCAGGGTTGTCCTCTGAGGAGCTCCACCAATTCCGGCCATTGCGATTCGTTCTCGTGGGCCAAGTAAACCACGCCATCCACCCAGCCACTGCGATACTCTTCCAGCGTCCGGTAGATCGCGTCTGTCTCGGGATACGCTCGAACGGCCAAAACTTTCAGGTCGAAGGATTCCGCGAATGTCTGCATCCACGCCAATGCCTTCTGCGTCAGAAAGTTCTGCCAGTCTCGGGCGATGATTGCCACCACCCCGCTTTTCTTACCAGCCAACTGCTGAGCCGCTCGATTCGGGCGGTATCCAATTTCCTGAGCCGCCGCACGAATTCGCGTCGCGGTTTTCGGAGAGACCCGGATTCGGCCTTCGCCGGTACCCATCAACACAGCCGAAACCGCCATCCGCGACACACCGGCTCGGCGAGCGACATCGATCATTCGTGGAACTTGGGAATTCGAGCGATTTTCGGGCGGCATGACTCGATCGGCACAAATAGCATTCATTTCCAGGGATATCACGCGATATCACTGAAAATCGCCAAAGCAGAAATCGTGCCAAAACGACAGTGACGAAGGGGTTTCTCTAAGGTGATTTGGTGGAAGTACTGATGACATGGTACCTTGCGTGCATTTATCCAATATCCTTTATGTTGTCCCTCAGTGTTTCGTATAGTGGAATTCTTGCGCATGAAATTGACACGCGTGCTACCGATGGAAGCACACTCGGCTTAAAAAAGGGGGCATGCTCGTTCGGTCATCTCGACAGATTCACTCCGCAAACTCTAGAATGCCGGGCACCTTAGGACTTTGAAGGCGAATCCATGCATCTGTTGGAAGTGTCCCATCTTCAAAAGCGGTACGGCGATTTTCTGGCCGTCGACGACATCAGCTTTCAAGTGAATGCTGGTGAGATATTCGGGTTGCTCGGGCCGAACGGTGCCGGGAAGTCGACCACGATGATGATGATTGCCGGTCTGCTCTCAGCGGACGCTGGCGAGGTACGCCTGAACGGCCAACCGTTAGTGCCCGAGGCTCGTGAGCTTCGAGCGACTCTCGGCGTGGTTCCTCAGGATCTCGCTGTCTATCCGGAGCTCACGGCGTGGGAAAACCTGAACTTCTTCGGCAAACTCTACGGACTGAAAGGGGCCGAACTCGAACGTCGGATTGCGTCGTCCCTGGAGCGAACCGGTTTGACCGGACGTGCCGACAGTCGTTCGCAAGAGTATTCCGGCGGAATGAAACGCCGATTGAATTTCGGGATCGCCCTGCTCCATCACCCGCAACTGTTGATTTTGGACGAGCCGACTGTCGGCGTCGATCCGCAATCTCGGGCCCATTTGCTCGATTGCGTTCGCCAACTTCGGGACGAAGGGGTCGCGGTCATTTATGCCAGTCACTACATGGAAGAGGTGCAAGCCCTGTGTGATCGGGTCGCGATCGTTGATCAGGGCAAACTCCTGGCTTGCGATACGTTGAGAGAACTCCTTTCGCGAATGAGTGCCGACCTTTGTTTCCGCATCACCCCAAAGGATCGGCAAATTCCCCATGAACTCCAACAACTCGCCGAAGTCGTGGACACGAGTGCCGGGGATGATGGCGAATTGACTTTGATTGTTTCACGAGAGAACGATCGACTCAATGAAACGCTGATGCAGATCACTCGCTATTTAAATGACCACCAAATTCCGCTGCGAGCCGTCGAAACTCAGGATCCGAACTTGGAACGTCTGTTCCTCGACCTGACCGGTCGGCGACTCCGCGACTGACTTTTTTGCGTCCAACGCAGAGCGTGCTATTCTTGGCAGTGTCCCCTCACGAATGATCTCCGACACCGAATCCCCAACTCCCTCCTTACCGAAAAGTCACCCAACAATGTTTTGGCATATCGCTCGCAAGGACATTCATCTGCTCATGCAGGATCGGCGAGCATTGGTGGTGCTGCTTGTCTTCCCGATGATTTTCATCACGATTATCGGGCTGACGACTGGCAAAATGCTGGGGTGGCAGAACAAAAATCAAATGTTGACGGTCGCTTACAGCGATCAGGTGGATTACGAGTCGATCGAATCGATTTATGACGATCCGGAACTGGATGAACGATCCCGTTTGCAAGCCCGCAATGTGGTCAGCAAGATCGTCAATTCGTTTCAGATACGCGAAGGTGTGCGGCTCATCCGCGAAGACGACCCGCAAATGCTCCAGCGACTCAAGCAGGGACTCAAGAACGACGCCGATGAAAAGGCGGCTATGGTGATGGAATTCGGTCCGGACTTCTACGCGGACATGATGCAACTCGATGCAAGTGTGTTCCTGGGTGTCGAAGAAGGGACTCCCGCCGAACAACTAGCCCGCATGGATATCACCCTCAGTAGCGACGCGGAAGAATCCAGCCGGCATGCGCTGATCGAACAATTCGTGTGGGATATCGTACGAGCTGAAACAGCGCCCTATGCGTTATGCGAAAACGGCGGACAAATCCGCACCCGAATTCGGGTTCGCTGTGAGGAGTTGGAAGCTGAACTCGACCAACCACCAATCGAGCGGCTTCCCGCCGAGGAACTCGAACCCGAGGACAGCGGGGCCAGCCGAATTTATGACGAAATCGTTCCGGGTTTCACCGTGATGTTCGTATTCTTCCTCGTCAACATCATGGCCCGTTCGTTTCTTGAAGAACGCGAACTCGGCACGCTCCGACGACTGCGTCTCGCACCGGTGTCGCCGGTGCATGTCCTGGTGGGAAAGACACTGCCGTTCTTCATCCTGTCGATCATCCAAACAACTCTGTTGTTCCTGTTCGGACGGTTGCTCTTCAATATGTCTTGGGGCGCACAACCACTGTTGATCTTGCCAATTTTGTTAGCGACGTCGCTCTCAGCCACGGCGTTAGGGCTGATGATTTCAACAATCGTGCGGAGTGATTCCCAAGTGTCCGCCTATGCGACAGCGTTCGTGATTCTCTTGGCGAGTTTGAGCGGTTGTTTTCTCCCTCGCGATTGGCTGTCACCGGAGATGCAGATTGTCAGTCTATTCACACCGCACGGATGGGCCTTGATCGCATACGACAACATCTTGACACAATCAACGGCCGATCTGGGCTTAGTCGCCCGTTGTTGCGGTGTGCTCGTGTTGTTTTCGATCGGCTTTTTCGGCGTCGGAATTTGGAAGTTCCGCCGCTTTCAGTAGCGGTCACGAATGCGGACTTCCAGGCGGTGCTTATACGGACGGGAGTTGAAACAATGCCCTAGCGTTCTGAGTCGTCTGGTCCGCCATCGCTGACAAACTGAGACCATGCACTTCCGCGAGTTTCTCGCAGGTGTAAGCGACATACGCGGGTTCGTTGCGTTTCTCTTTGCCCCGCTTGGGGGTCGGGACGAGATACGGGGAATCCGTCTCCACCAACAAACGGTCGAGCGGTAACCCTTTCGCGATGTCGCGTAGTTCTCGGTTCTTCTTGTAAGTCAGCATGCCAGAAAAAGAAAAATGCATCCCTAATTCCAGACACGCATCGGCGGTCTGCTGGTCGCCACAGAATGAGTGCATCAATCCGGCTAGAGGCTTGCCCTTGGCGAATTTCTGAAGTTCCTCAACGACTTCGGCTTCCGCATCTCGGCAGTGCACGACAAACGGCAAGCCGGTTTTCGCCGCGAGTTCCAAATGCTTTTGAAAGTACTCTCGCTGAAGTTCAATTGGGGCATAATCCCAGTAGCGATCGAGCCCCGTCTCGCCAATGCCGACAACATTCGGTGAGGTACACATTTCAGCGATCTCGACCATGTCGCTTGGTTTCGCTGTGCTGGCGTAGTTGGGCTGAATCCCAACGACAGCAAACACGTTTACAAACTGCTCGGCTAGTCGAAACGCATTGCGACTGGTTTCGATGTCGATCCCAATCGTCAAGATTTGCACAACGCCAACACTAGCGGCCCGCTCGATGATCGCTTCCAAATCATTGGAAAAGGCATCAGCATCGAGATGCGCGTGAGTATCGATTAACTCCATCCGTCGCATCTCACCTCAATGAACTCACTCAGATTGCCGAGAGTAGTTGACATTCGTTTGTCGCAGGCTTTGTTTTGAGAAGTCGAGGAACAAGAACGATTTTCAAGTTCTCCTCAGGCATCAACGACCGCAAGCCAGTCTAGCGCGTTTGCACCCATGATGCCTGTGTTGATTGCGACGCCAGTTTGCGAAGTTCAGCGACCATTGCCTGCTCTTCCGCGTGCACACGCCCAAGCAACTGAGCCAACTCCGGGCAGGACTGCGCTTGTGCCAACACTTGATTGGTTTGATGAAGCAACGCGACTTCACTTTCCACGAGTTGGTTCAGCAAGTAGTCCAAGGCCACATAGTGCAGATTGGTGTATTCGGTGGGGTAGCTGCCGAAGTCAGTCAACCAATCAGATTCACGCAGATAGTCGGCCAGTTGCTCGATTTGTCGACGTTGCCGTACCACCAGATCGGCAATAATCGCTCGTTCTTCAGCGGACTTGTTGTCTGTCCACGGCCAGCATTCACCAACGTACTGAAGCAGACTTCGGTGTAAATCGATTAGCAATCGATTGACGTGGGCATGAAGTTCCGAGTTGGCCATGGCGAACAATTCCAATGCAGCTGAAAGCGAATTCGAGGAGCAACCTTCGATGGCGGTTTCGTCAAATTAGAATAGCACGCCGGCCACTTCGCGGACTTTGTTACTCAAGCCATCCATCAACCAGCCGATCGTGCCCAGTAGCACAACGGGCGCGGTAATCATGCTGACATAGAACACCGGTGAGGAGAACGATGGCATCTTGACCGAACGGGCTTGAGCGGGACGAGTTTCAATGAACATCGCCTTCAGCACTCGAAGATAGTAGAACAAGCTGAACACCGTATTCAACCCACCGACAACAAGCAGCACCCACATCGACCAATGGACAGAAGTCGCTTGGTAGAGTGACGCGAAGATGTACCACTTACCGAAAAATCCACCCAAAGGCGGGAGACCGACGAGACTGAAAAAGCAGATCAACATGCAGACACACAATGCCGGGGCTTCCCAGGCAAGACCGCGGTAGTCTTCAATCTCTTCGCTGAAGATCTGATTACGGATCAACGCGACTACTGCGAACGCACCCAGGTTCATGAAGAGGTAGACGACAAGATAGAATAGCAATCCACCAATGCATCGGGTCGCTTCGTAAGTAGCATTTGGTTGGTTGCCATAGAGCACGACGAGCATCGCAGAAACGGCCATCAACATGTAACCAGCGTGAGCAATCGTCGAATAGGCAAGCAGACGTTTGACGTTAGTTTGGGAGTAGGCAGCGAGGTTGCCGAACGTGGTGGTCACGACGGCAATGATGCCCAGCCCGATGCCAAGTGCGAGTGTCAACGGTCCAAGAGCACTCGTCTCTGTGCCAACAAAAACCAAGCAGAACCGAACGAGCAATGCGAAGGCAGCAGCTTTCGATGCAATTGACAAGAACCCCGCGACTTCGGCTGCTGCACCTTCGAAGGCGTCTGGGCACCAAAAGTGAAACGGTACCAAAGACAGTTTGAAGGCCAGTCCGACCACAACCATCATGATACCCAAAGCAAGCGTTCGCAGCTCCGGTGTGCCCATCGTGGCGTCACTATCGATCACCAACGCGAATTTCGCTGCCATCTCCGGGAGATTCGCCGTGCCAAGCATACCGCCCAACAGACTCAAGCCGTAAAGCATGACTCCGGCTGCCCCGGCACCATACACAACGTACTTGAAGGATGCTTCACTACTTTTTCGGCGTCCTTTGAGAAAACCGACCATTGCGTAACTCGGGACACTCGTCATTTCGACGCCGAGGAACAGAATCAGCAGATGGTTCGCCTCAACCATTAGCATCATACCGATCGTGGAACCGATCAGCAGTGAGTAAAAGTCGGGGCCATCTTCGTTGTCTGGGACACCGCTGAGGACCGTCAGTGAAATGACGAGAACCAGGAACAACAGCAGAAACAAGCGGAAGAACAACGTGAATTGGTCGTAAACGAGCAATCCGGTAAACAACTCCGTTTGGCCAACGCCAGGCGAGTTCCAAAAATTCATCAAGGCGACGGCGAATGCCACAACGACACCCGTCATGGCAATCCAATAACTTGGCAATTTTCGATCGAGATCAATCAATCGAGCCAGCAGCAATAAAATCACCGAGGCACACAGAATCAACTCGGGGGCGAACATTCCGAGCGAGTGATTCACTGTGTTCGAGACAAGTCGATCGATCAGGTCCGAAAAGCTCATCGAAAAATGTTCCGCATTATGGAAAGCCGAGTCGTCCGCATGACCACGGAGTCAACTCAACGAAAGTAATTGGTGAATCAGTTGACACTCAGGAGTGGCTACGGAGTCATGGCCGTCGCGGCTTCTTCAACGTATTGCAAAGCGGCTTGGTAGCCCTTCGCCATCGATTCGGCAAGTTGATCGGTTGAGCCTTCCATCATGTCGAACATGAGGAACGGACAAACGCCCAACACAATTGCACTGACGAGCAACACGCTCGCAACGAAAATCTCTCGACGATTCATAGGCACGAGAGCTTCACGGTGGGGACCTAAGTACTCCGGGCCTAGCAAAACCCGTTGGAGTGTCCACAAGATATAGCCCGCCGTCAGAATCACACCCGAGGCAACCACCACGGCCAATCCTGGGGCGTAGCTCCAACTACTGAGTGTGACGAACACTTCCCCGATGAAGCCACATAGGCCAGGGAGTCCTAGCCCGGCGAAGAACAGTCCGGCTGCTAGACCACTGTAAAGTGGCATGATACCGGCGATCCCGCCAAACTCGTTTAGGTTCCGGTGATGGACGCGGTCATAAAGAACCCCGACCATGAAGAACATCCCCGCTGAGGAAATCCCGTGAGCGATCATTTGGAACATGGCACCATTGATACCCATGTGCCAGAAGTTCATGTTTTCCGTGGCACCGGTCGATTCGTTGATCTTCCAAATCGCTAGGCCAACGATCACATAACCCATGTGGCTCACGGAGCTGTATGCCACTAAGCGTTTGAAGTCTGTTTGGGCCATCGCAGCAAACGCACCATAGATGATGCTAAACGCCCCGATGAACACCAGCGTCCAGGCAGCGGCTTGCGTTCCATATGGACAAAGAGGAAACGCAATTCGCAGGAGCCCGTAGCCACCCATTTTTAAAAGGACACCGGCAAGGATCATACTGATCGGAGTCGGTGCTTCAACGTGCGCATCGGGCAGCCAGGTGTGGAAGGGGAACGTCGGAACTTTAATTGCGAAACCGATAAACAACAGGATAAAGGCCGTCACTTGCAACGTTGGGTTGGCGAAGATGGTGCCGGCTTCAGCCCGCTCAGCCATCGCTGCCAGTTCCATCAAGTTGAAGTTCTGCTCGGTTCCGAAGTAGAACATCAACATCGCGATTAGCATCAACACACTGCCCGCGAGTGTGTAAAGGAAGAACTTGATGGCCGCATATTCTTTGCGGGTGCCCCCCCACACGCCGATGAGGAAGTACATCGGTAACAGCATCACTTCCCAGAACACATAGAACAGGAAGAAGTCGAGAGCGAGAAACACCCCGAGCATTCCAGTCTCGAGGAGTAGGAACAGAATTAGATAGCCGCGAACGTGTTTCTTGATACTCCATGACGCCAACATCGCGAGGACGCTGATGAAGCTTGTCAGCAAAATCAACGGCAGGCTAATACCATCAAAACCTAGTCGGAAGTAAATGTTCCAACTGGCGATCCATTCGTAGGACACCCCACGTTGTACGATTTCTTCCCCGCTCTTGACGATTGGCTGAATGCCTGGTTCGGCGGGGTCGTAGTATGACGTCAACAGCAGGAGTGTTGCGCCGAATGTGAAAATGGTTGTGTACAATGCAGTGAGCCGCATCGTACTTTCCGATTCTCGATCATGCAGACAGAGAAGAATGGCACCGATCGTCGGCAAGAAGATGATAGCGGTGAGTAGGAAAGCGGGTCCCATGACGATTTGGTTCCGTTGTCTAATCTGTGAATTGTCTGAATGTCAGCAACTACGGACTGCATCTTCAACGCAGAACTTACGCGGGATACATGGCGAACATTAATACGAACAATGCCAACACGCCGACGGCAATGAACATGACATACTGCCGCATGCGTCCCGTCTGCACATGGCTTAGCGATCGACCGACGGAGTAAGTCGTGTCGCCAACGACGTTGACCAACCCGTCGATCGCCTTCTCGTCAAACCAACGATCCCAGCGAGAAACAGCGACTGCGACCTTGGCAAAACCATGAATAATTCCGTCGATGATTGTCCGGTCGATCCAAGCAATGCCGGCGGCGATCACATGCACAGGACGGACAAAAAGGACATCGTACAGTCGGTCGAATTGCCATTTCTCGACGAGGAAATGATGCAAACCAGCGAGTTGTCGTTTGATCTCCGCGGGATTCACAATTCCCCAGCCATAAAGGAGATAGGCAAGAACCGCACCCGCGACTGCCGAAATCAACGCATAGCGACCGGCCTGAGCATGAACATCGTGGATAATACCGTGCCCCGGCAAATTCATTTGGCCAAATCGCCCGGCGTTCTCCAAGCCTGCGTGAACACCAGCAGGCTCACTGCTCGCAATCATTTGGTACAGTGGTCCGCTCTCACCGCCAACTGCACAGAAGGCAGCAAAAACAGCTAGGACGACGAGTGGCCCCGCCATCACCCATGGGTTCTCATGAGCGTGATCGTAGACATGCTGATTTCGCGGCTTGCCGGCGAACGTCATGAACCACAACCGAAACATGTAGAACGCTGTGATTCCAGCGGTAACAAGCGGTACGAGGAACAACAGGAAATGCACCGGGTTTAGCTGGGTATGAGCCAAGGAGGTCGCAACAATGGCGTCCTTCGAGTGGAATCCCGAGAACGAAATCGGATTGCCCGCCACTGTGAACAAGTCTGGTGGAATTGCCAAACCTGCAATCGCGATGACACCCACTAACATTGCATAAGCCGTGATGGGCATTTTCTTGCGAAGACCGCCCATCTCTGTCATTTCTTGCTCGTGATGGCAGGCGACAATCACGCTCCCCGAACAGAGAAACATCAGAGACTTAAAGAAGGCGTGTGTGATTAGGTGGAAGAGTCCAGCTCCCCAACCTGCAACTCCGATTGCGAGCATCATGTAGCCAAGTTGGCTGATCGTCGAATAAGCGAGCACTCGCTTGATGTCGGTGGCAACGATTGCAATCGTCGCCGCCAAGAACAGTGTGATACAGCCGACATAGGCAATAACTAGCAATACCTCGGCTGTAAACATCGGGTAGAATCGCCCAGCGAGATAAACACCGGCGGCGACCATCGTTGCGGAGTGGACAAGTGCTGATACCGGCGTCGGACCTTCCATCGCGTCCGGTAGCCAGGTTTGCAGCGGGAACTGAGCACTCTTACCGACGCAGCCACCGAAGACTCCCAAGCCCACAACAACCAAGAGCCAATAGGGAATCGTTCGGTGTTCTTCCTGGCCGCTGTCCGTGCCGTCATGCAAGACAACGACGGATGTTCCATCTTCCTGCTTTTCGACCGTCAGACCCCCGTCGGCATCTCGCACCATTGCGAACACACCGGGAGATTTCTCGTCACTCTCAGCGTCTTGGAGTCCACCGAAGCTAAATGTGCCGAAGTAGGTCCAGACGACCATCAAACCAATCAAAAAACCGAAGTCGCCGACGCGGTTCATGATGAACGCTTTGTTGGCCGCGACGTTGGCAGTCTTCCGTTCGACGTAAAAACCGATGAGCAAGTAACTGCTGATCCCGACCAGCTCCCAGAAGACGAAGACCTGGAAGATATTGCCGGCGATGACAATTCCCAGCATCGAAAAGCAGAACAGGGACAGATAGCTGAAGAAACGGTAGAAACGCCCAGGGCGATGGACATGTTTGCCATCGCGTGTATGTGCGTGGTGATCGACATAGTCATCAGTGAGTTCATCACTCATGTATCCGATCGCGAAGACGTGAATACACGTGGCGATCAGAGTGACCATCATGAACATCAGAATGGTGAGACTGTCGATGTAGTATTCCATCGACAAGTTCAACGAACCAAACTTTGCGAGCGTATACATGACGCCGCTGATCGGCTGATGAGGATCCGCGTAAGTGTGGGCAACCGCGTCTGGTTTTTCCGCGACCGCAGGACTCGGCTCTGTGTGCTCTTCCTCATCGGCATGATTGTGATTGGCGTGATCTTCACCGTCGCCGTGCGTATGCTCGTCTGCGTGTTCTGCATGGTGTTCATCGTGACCGGTGCTGGCGAAGGCTTGCCATCCGGTGTGATTTCCCCAAACGACGAATGCGGCCACACTCACGACGAAGCCGGTCGCGATGCAGCCAACCGCCATTTTGGCAGCAGTTCGGCTTTGCCGTCCCGATTGCCAATAGCCACCGAAGACTTCGATCGCGAAGCCCAACAGCGGCAACAGCCACGCGATCATTAGCAGAACGTAGATAATGTCGGGAGCGTTCATAAAAGTTTTCCAGACGGTTCTGTCCGGTTGCGTTTTCGGGGAGAATCTTAAGGGGCGGTTCGGCCCCGGAGTTAGCCTTCCAGGTCATCTCCCTGGTCGACATCAATCGTGAGGTGATTGTTGTAAAAGTTGAGGGCAATCGCCAATGCCACCGCGGCTTCGGCTGCCGCCAAAACGATGACAAATAGCGAAATGATTTGGCCGTCCAAACCCAACGGAGTGAACTTGGAAAATGCCACGAAGTTGATATTGGCACCGTTAAGCACCAATTCAACACCCATCAACACACCGATACCGTTGCGTTTGGTTGCCATGCAAACGACACCGGCAACAAACAAAACGGCTCCCACGGACAGGTAACCATTGAGTCCGACAGCAGATTCCATCGAAAAAATCCTTTAGACCGGATCACGACCGTTGGAGTCGAGTGTGGGGATGAAAAGTCCTGGGGTGATTGGCATTTGAATCTTGGTGACAGCATTGATGCCACACGAAAACGTTAAGTTTCGACTCGACGCTTGGCTCGAGCGAGATACGCGGCACCGATCAGAACAACTAACAAGTGAACCGAAGCAATTTCGAACGGCAGCAAATATCCGGTCGAAAGATCGGGTTCGTTGGTGACTGAAGAATCAAGCGTTTTTCGGCTTGTACGACTCGAGTAACCGGGGCTGATGGTTGGGTAATCGTCGGAGCGATCGAGATCCTGATCCGGACGCGACCCTAAAAGTGCCAAACCGATGGGGCGTCCAGTACCGCCTCGTTCCGTTTCCGGAGAGAAGGTCAGCCCGCCTTCGGTTCGCATATAGTTCAAGAGCATCGCCTCTTGACGCGGTTCCAATTCGGCACCGTTCGACAGGACGTACAGTGACGGATCGGCCTTCGTCGCGACGAAAGACTCTGAAAACAGCGATATGAATTCATCGAGGCGTTTGCGAGCTTCTTCTTGATCCTCTTTGGAATTCAAAGAGTCAATTCGCTTGGTCGCGTGCTCTTCGACTGTCTGCAGATCGACACGGATTTGACGAAGTGTGAGCCGGTCCCAACGGACGGCGGACACCGTGAAATTGATCATCGCCAGGAACAGAAAACCAACCGCACCCGCGATGACAAGGTCTCCCATCGACATACGAATTCGCAGGAGTGGCTCACTTGACGTGAGCATCACACCGAAAATCAGCAGAACGAGAGTACCGCCAACGTAAATGAGCAATTGCGTGGCACCGACGAAGTCTGCGTGCATCAAGAAGAACAACGCAGCGGTCGAGCCCAGCGAGACGATTAGCCAAAACGCCATTCGTGCGACGTTTTGGTTGATCACGACGAATAACGCGCCAACGACGGCAAATGTCGCGAAGAAGTAGTAAAAGAATAGTTCAATCATTGTGATTTCGCCGCCCCTTCTGCCACCACACCGGCAACATGGACTGATGTCGCTTGAGTGGTGGATTGCTCGGCTGTCTCGACTTGAGATACTTCTTTGGGAGCCAGCTCACCTTGCGGCGACCCGAGACCCATCATCGTTCGGTTTCCGACAACCAACGGCCACACGGTTGCACCAAGGAACAGAAAGCAACTCATTGGCACGAGGTACTTCAAGCAGGTTGTCATCACCTGGTCGATTCGGAGTCGTGGGAACGTCCATCGCACCCAGATTTGCACAATCACCAAGAGTGCTGCTTTTGTCAGAAAGATCACCAAGCCCACGACATTCACGAGGTAAGCCAGTGGATTAAACCCAGAGAGCCAGGAAATTGATTGCCCAGCGTTGGCGGCAAGGGAGTCCAGTCCTGCTTCCAATGGAGCCAGTCCGCTGTTCCATCCACCGAGGAACAGAACGGCGGCGACACCACTCACGAGGAACATGCTGGCATATTCGCCCATAAAGAAGAACGACCAACGCATGCCGCTGTATTCCGTGTGGAAACCGCCGACCAGTTCACTTTCCGCTTCCGCCAAGTCGAACGGAGCCCGCTTACAACCGGCGGTCGCGACCGTGAAGTACACGAAGAACCCAATGAACGTGAACGGGTCGTGGAAAATCAGCCAGTTGGTCAACCAACCGTCTTGATAGTTACCGATTCGATTCAAATCGAGCGTGCCGACAGCAACAATCGGGATCAATGCACAGATTGCGAGTGGAATTTCATAGCTGACCATCTGGGCGGCTTCTCGCATCCCACCGAACAGGGACCACTTCGAACCACTAGAATAGCCCGCCATGATGACGCCGAAAACTTCGAGCGAGAGAATGGCGACGAGCACAAATAGCCCAATGTCCGAGGAAACCGCGATCCAACCATCACTAAATGGCAGCACCATAAAAGCACTGAATGAGGCAATGCAGACCAAATACGGTGCCATGCGAAACAACATGGAATCGGCGGCACTGGGGACCAAGTCCTCTTTTTGGATCAGCTTGATTCCATCGGCGAGGCTTTGAAGCCAACCGAATCGGCCACCGACCCGTGTCGGTCCAAGGCGGTCTTGAATTCGGCCCGAAATTTTTCGTTCGGCCCAGATAAAAGCGAACGGTGCCAATCCAAAAATTGCGAAGAGTGCGCCCGCGTGGAACAACGCTGCAATGATCGCCGCCACAGTCGGACTGACCGAGCAGCCACAGATCGGCAAGCGGTCCATCTCCGCAATTGAGGATGGGGTTTCGGCCGCGAACAATGCTAAATAATCCATTACGATCAGCCGTCTTGGCGAGGAGTGGATCAATGATTTGAATGTTGCTCGATTCCCAAGAGTTTCGGTAGTCGTCGACAACAATCGGGTGAACTATGCCAAAACCTCTTGCCGGATTCAAGGGACCCAAACACCGATTTGATACCATTTTGCGACCGCTCGCCTGGTTTATTTTTCACTACGGCGACTTCGGCCTTGTGGGAACCGAAGAACAGGTGCTTTTTTCGCTGCTCACTCAATCTGCTGGAAAAAAGTTCGGTGATGTTTGGGAGATTGCGGAAACAACGGATCGCCAAAGTCCTGGCCTGGGCTCGTTTGCATTCAAACTTTCAAACCGCCAAACTACGACCTGGCGGTTGTCTTCGATGTCGTTGGTCGTAGTGAATTGTCCTCGCCTTCGCGATCACCAAGAGGTTGAAGGCGATCCGATGAAAAAGTCGGAGACTTGAAGGCCAATCGTCCGAGAGAAACACGCACGCAAGGGAGAACTTGATGACGTCCCAGACGAATGGTTTGAACCGCCGCCAATTCTTGAAATCCAGTGCTGCCGCTGCGAGCGCGGTCGCTATGCCGATGTTCGTTCCCGCGAGCGTTTTCGGTGCTAACGAACGCATCGTGACCGGGCATATCGGCGTCGGGGGGCAAGGTCGTGGCAATCTGGGACGATTTATCAAGAATGCCGGGGCGGTTTGCGATGTCGATCAAACGCACCTCGCCAAGGCGGCCAAGATGGTCGAAGACAAGGGGCGAAAATGCAAGACGTTTTCCGACTATCGAGAACTGCTCGACCAGGCGGATATCGATGCCGTCGTCATTTCCACGCCCGACCATTGGCACGCCCTGCCCACGATCCACGCATGCCAAGCCGGTAAAGATGTTTATTGTGAGAAACCACTTTCACTCACCATTGGTGAAGGCCGTCTGATGGTTGAGGCCGCTCGTGCCCACAAACGGGTTGTTCAAACCGGCTCGCAGCAACGGTCGGCCAAGAACTTCCGAACCGCTTGTGAGTTAGTTCGCTCCGGCCACATTGGCAAGCTTCAGACTGTTCTTGTCGGGATTCCCGGCCCCAATCACCCTGGCGAGCCCGTGCCCAACAGCGAGCCGCCGGAAGAACTTGATTACGAATTCTGGCTCGGACCGGCACCGAATCGTCCGTACAACAAAAAACGGGTGCACTACAATTTTCGGTTTTTCCGTGACTACTCTGGCGGTCAGATGACCAACTGGGGAGCTCATCACATTGATATTGCTCAATGGGGCATGGGAACGGACGACACGGGGCCAGTCGAAATCGTTGGCGAAGGGACTTACCATCCTAAAGGTTGGCATGAGGTGACGGAAACCTGCCGAATCACTCACCGCTATGCAAACGGTGTGGAATTGATCGTCGGACAGAAACAAAAAGACATTCCGACCGGCACAACGTTCGTTGGCAGCGAAGGCAAGATTTACGTCAATCGCGGAAAACTACGGAGTGAACCAGGCGAGATCGTCGAAAACGGTCGTAACGATGGTGACGTCGAGCTTTACGTGAGCAACAATCACGTTCAGAACTTCCTCGATTGCATCAAGTCGCGAGAGAAACCGATTTGTGATGTCGAGATTGGCCACCGCAGCGCAACGGTCTGCCATTTGGGGAACCTGGCGGTCCGACTCGGACGCAAACTCCAATGGGATGCGGAGGCGGAACGGTTCGTGAACGACGAGCAAGCTAACAAGGAATTGATGCGGGACTACCGCAGCCCGTGGACGCTCAAGTCGTAACGATATTACCGATGATTCAGGTCAGCCGCAGCGGCATCCGTGCCGCGTGGTCGACTTGAGTTCTTGGCGGTCTCTTGGCCGTGCAAAGCAACCATGCCCGAGCCGGTCTGTGTCGTTTTTTGTTCTTTAGTGTTTCGATTTGCGACAATGTCCGCCTCACACCGACGGCTCTTGCCAAGCGATGTAAAGGAACATCAGTCCGCTAAAGACTGCAGTTGAGTAGATCGTCAGCATTTCGAGATCGAAAAACATGGTCGGTCTCCATCCATCCGTGATTGAACTTGAACGAGTGCTCCATCCTTCGATTCGGGGAATATGCAAGAGCCGTGCCATTCGTTTTTGTGACTGAAAAACATTAGTTTGGTGAAACTGCGTAGTTCCAGCAAATTCGATTACTGTCCAATTGGCATCCCGTCTCCCAAACTGGTCAGAAAACTGCCAGCTTGTCACGAGCGGTTGTGGTTTCTGAAAGTTCACTCATGAATGACGAGGTAGGAATCTCCGAACTTCGACAAGCTCTTCGACAACAACTTGAAAGTTATCGGCGGGCGGGTTTGACGCATCTTCCGCTGGCTGACCGTGTGTTGACCTTCCCAGGAACTGCGGACGTTGCGTCGACGGAACCGGCTGTCAACGAGCAAGCTGTGGTGGAACTGCCGAAAGTCCCTGAGGTGGCAGCAACCTTGGAAACACCGTCCAATCCAGCGGTGGAAACGGTCCCCTCGCAATCGCTGTTTGGCGAAGACTCCGGCGGAACGGCTTCGGATCTTGGGAATTGGGGAGAGTTGGACGATGCGGAGCGTCCGGCCGCACTTGCGAAACTTGCGAATCGTGTTGCGGCTTGCGTGCGATGTCAGGAATTGGCTGACACACGTCGGCAGACCGTGTTTGGGATCGGGAATCCGTCCGCGAGGCTGATGTTCATTGGTGAAGCTCCCGGGCGTGACGAGGACGAGCAAGGCGAACCGTTCGTTGGAGCCGCCGGACAGCTACTCAACCGCATTATCAAAGCCTGCACCCTGACACGCGAAGAAATCTATATTTGCAATATCCTGCGGTGTCGACCGCCGATGAATCGAAACCCCACGGATCAAGAGGCGGCGAATTGTCGGGAGTATCTCGATGGTCAAATTCGCATCGTCGCTCCCGAGTTTATCGTGTGTTGGGGATCGGTTGCGGCTCGTAATTTACTTGGCACCAAAAGTTCCGTCGGTCGCCTGCGACAACAATTCTTCACTTACGGCCAAGCCCAGGTGATGTGTACCTATCACCCCTCTTATTTGCTGCGAAATCCGTCGGCGAAGAAAGATGTGTGGGAGGACATGCAGTTGCTCATGCGAAAAATGGACATCCAACTCCCGTGAATTCGAAAACTCAAATGGTTTGGCCAGCGATGGCACTTTCTGGGGAATCCGCATCGATGGCGGGAGCGG
The DNA here is from genome assembly GCF_011634775.1 of Thalassoroseus pseudoceratinae. NCBI lineage: Bacteria > Pseudomonadati > Planctomycetota > Planctomycetia > Planctomycetales > Planctomycetaceae > Thalassoroseus > Thalassoroseus pseudoceratinae. The sequence continues at coordinate 497,509 of NZ_JAALXT010000001.1, read as the reverse complement.
ACAACTCTTGAGGGCGTGGAGTCCCATCTTGTTGCAATCGATTCTCTCCAAGAAACTCCAATGGCAATACGATGGGCTGATTCAGTCGCATCGAATGGAGTGCTTCTTCCTTGAGAATTCCGAGTCGCCATTTCCAAAGGCTCGCGTCGCGACCAAACGTCTTTTCGACGATTCGTCGGGCACGATGCCGTCGTGTGTCTGTGGGGAGTTCGCTCCAGACATCTTGCGCGGCACTCAAGAGTTCCTGAGACTCCGGAGTCCTGCGTAACTCGTCGATGATGCACTCCCATGCCCAAAGCAGTTCGCCGGCTTCGCGGTAGTAGGTGATGAGATCACGATTCGGGATCAGTTTTTTCTGCCACTCTCGGCGTTGTTTGCGCATTCTCAGGGCCATGGAATGCAGGACGGCTTGCCGATGAGTGGGGTCTTTCAGTTGAGACCACGCGTTGCGGGCAAGTCGTTCGATCGTGTCGGTCTTCTCTGGCTTCGCCGTCGATTGCTCGAGGTGTCCTAAGAGTGAATGCCAGGCCTGAAGCGGTTGTTCCGTCGCTGCATAGTGTTCCGCCAAGCTCACACCGGGAATCAGAGCTTGACGAGTCAGGTCCAACGTCGGTAATTGTTTCCGCAATTCTTGCAACGCCGATTCCCGATCGGACGAGGTCTGAAATTGGTTCCAAATGCGGTGCGAAAGTTCGGTGGTCTTGGCGAAATTCTTATTGTGTCGATAACCTTCCAAAATTGTCTGCCAAGCTTCCATCGGCTGACCATCATCGAGTTTCTGTTCCGCTAGCAGATACCACGGCCACGCGAATTGCGGGGCCCGTTTTGTCGCCAGTTCGATGTGTTCCAACCGCGTGGAAGGATCGGAGTTGTTCTCTGCCAACCACCATTGGTAGCGTCCGTTCCAAACGGGATGCAAAACGGCCGCCGTGGCTGCGTAGATCGTCACACCAGACAAACCCAAAACGACGATCTGTCGAAAGCGATTTCGGAGACCGGTTGCGACGCCAAAACCGACACTCCAGCCCAGAAGAATCCCGCAGATGTGCGACAGGTTGTCGACTGGCCATCGTTTGGGAGATACAAAGACAAGTCCTGCCGACAATGCCACCAGGAAGACCATGATCACCTGCGGCGAGATTGAACGGGCCAATTCCGAACGCTGCGAACGCATGGCGATGGCAAATCCGAACAACGCAAAAACAACGCCGGACAGACCGAATGTATTCCGCTTGAGCAGCCACGTTTCCCAAGTCGATTGCAGCAGTAACCTCGGGAGTGGCAAAGCGAAGAGTGCGAGAACGATCAAGAAGGCATAAGTTTTTCGGTCCACTTTTGGTTCGATCAATCGGCCCAGGTAGATGAATGCGAGGACATTCACAACGAGTTGCCAGACCGACGCATGATGCAACGTGGTGAGAGGAACCCGCCACCATTCGCCCTGCCAAAGATCGAACGGGCCTTGCAACTCCGCGTAAGTTGAGTCCGACTGCCAGACCACCGCGCCACTTGATTGCAACGCATCTGGCATCGACAGGTTTTGTCCGGTACGCAGCGTCAACACGACCGCATGAGCGATCACGACGATGCCGATGACGAGGGTTGTCAGTGGACACACACGCCAACCCGGCGTGTGACTGTCGGTACGTGGCTGCGGGTGCGTCATGAAATTTATCGCTCGAACCGATGCAATCCCGCGGCCTGGGCTGCGGGTTCGGGATCTTCGTAGGGAAGCGACTTCAAAAACTCAACGAGATCGGTGATCTCCGCCGAGGTGAGTTGGCTGGTTCGCCCGTGTTGATCCTTGGGGTTGGCAGTTGTGAGGACATCCCGTAGCGTCTTGGCGGTTCCGTGATGCAGGTACGGTGCTGTGCGATAGACACCTAGCAATGTGGGCGTGTCGTATTTGGGCCCCATGGCTTCGGTCGGGTCATCAAGTCCGGTGCCAACATCGTGGCGGACAAAGTTGCCATCGGAATTCGGGTTCGAAAGCGAATCCGTCAGAAACGGCCCGGAATGACAATTCGCACATTGGGTTTCTTTTGAGTAGAAAAGATCGCGACCGCGTTTCGCTGCTTCACTGAGCCCGTTTTTAGCGTGGGGGCTGATCGCGAATTTGTGAGTGTTCGCATACGCGGAAAGAGCATCTAAGTCTTTGGAAAGTCCACGGTTTGTCGCGCCGAGCGAATCGTTCAAACGTCCACGAAAGAGTCCTCGTCCTTGCATGAGTTGACCACGGATCGTGTGTTCAAAGTCTTGAACTTCATCGCGGTCGGCGGACCAGTGAATCGGATGTGTCCAGGCCATGCCGGCCAATGATTGGGTGTTTCGCAGGCCCTCGGGGTTCTGCCATGTTCGGCCGTCGGGGTCACCGTCGGGATGACAACTCGAACACGCGATCCATCGACGAGACGCCATCGGCTGTAATGCCGAGTAGAACAATACTTTTCCCCGCCAAATTTCGTCACTGAGTGGGTTCTCACAGACGGGGATTTTCCCAAGAAGTTTGTGAGTGGCCGTCGAATAGACCGTGATGTTGAAGTCCAAAGCGTTGTAGACATAAAGCTCTTTGCCATCCAGCGAGACTTGCACATCGCGAGGATTGCGTCCGGTCTGGAAGTAGTCGTGATAGCTAAGTTCACGGTAGTCGTCACCTAACACTTCGCAGGAGAAGATATCGTCCGTCCCGGAGAACACGACGTAATACCGTGAGCCATCCGGAGTCAACGCACCGGCCCATGGGTTCGCGGTTACGAGCACGCCCCGAAAGGAATCCATCGGCACCCGCGCTTTGCGTCGGTCTTGATCGGTTCGCGTGTCCAACACGGTGACATATGGAAAAATCGAACCATTGCCGTGATTGGCGGAGACTTTCGAGCGAATGTGTGGAACGAAGATTTTGGGCAGCGTCGGGTGTAGGACGAGTTGTCGGGCCAAGTTGTCGGTACTGGCACCAGGCCATTCGTCGAGTGCGTCTCCTGTCTCCAAGTCGATGGCTCGAACCGTTCCGGTCAAGTATTCGGTGATGTAGATTCGGTTCGTGAACTCATCGAGAGCAATCCCTCGCGGATGATGCCCGACATCGAATGTCCGCGTGATCTTGGCCGCCTGCGGATCAACCTCAATCACCTGACCAGGATATTCAAGTGTGACAAAGATCCGTTCGCCATCCGCCGCACTGACGATTCCATAAGGCTCGTCAAAGACTTCGATGCGATGTTGAATGGTTCCGTTGTCGGTGTTCAACACCAGAATTTCATCGGTCGCGTAGATGGCAACAGCGAGTTGGTGCGTGTCGCCGATGAACGAAACGCCTTCCGGTTTCGGGCCGACTTTGATTTCCCGGATCGTCTTTCGCTGCTGCAAATCGATGACCGAGACCGTTCCGTTATCTCGGTTTGAGCATGCCAACCAACGGCCGTCGGAGGCAATATCCATGATGCGATTGGCTTGAGCGGTCCATCCAACCCGTGGCAGAACGAGTGCCGCAACGGTTGCCAATATCAGCCCGCAAACTCGGGAGTACCGGTTCATGCTTCCAATCCTTCTGTTGGCTCGAATCGATTTCATCTGATGGAATGACCATCGCAGGGTAGCAAAACGAGCATCGATTCTGCAAAGATGGAGAAGCCGTGCCTGCTTTCGCCGATCAATTGCGTCCGATTCGCGACGAGATCGCAGGCTGTCGGTTATCATGAATGAGCAACCACCGTAGAATAGAACAAACCAAGACTCCTCACTCGTTTTGACTTGGAATTGATCAGGCTCGCCATGTCCATTCGTCACGTCGCGTTGGCATTTGTATTGACGTTTTCGTTCGGTTTTCTGATGTTTGCCGCCTTCGGTCCGACCGTAGCGCCGGTGGCGGACGCAACGGAATCGGAACCGAAACCCAAGACGCCGGTTCGCAGCCAACCAAAGAGTCGTTCTTCCCGACTCATTGTCGAAGAACCGTCCGAAACACCACCGGGCATGGTTTGGATTCCTGGTGGGGAATTCGTAATGGGAACCAACAACGGTAAACCCGACGAAGGCCCGGCTCACACTGTTGAACTCGACGGGTTCTGGATGGATCAATACGAAGTGACCAACCGGGAGTTCGCCAAATTCGTTGAGGCGACGGGATATCTAACGACATCTGAACGTGAGCCGGAATTGCTGAGCATCAAAGACGATTCTCCGCTCAAGAACGTCGAAATTCGACCGGATATGAATCTTCCGGGATCGGTCTGCCTAAACACGAAATTCCAAACCGGCGACTATGACCCGAAGAAAGGGGCGTACAGTTGGTGGTCTTACATTCCGGGAGCGAATTGGCGGCACCCGAGCGGACCGGATTCCTCCATTGAAGATCGGATGGATCATCCTGTCGTGCACGTGTCTTGGCCAGACGCCGTCGCTTATTGTGAGTGGGCCGGAAAACGGTTACCGACCGAAGCCGAGTGGGAATACGCCGCTCGCGGCACATTGTCCGAGAAAATTTACCCTTGGGGCAATGAACGAAATCCGGACGGCAAATGGCTGCACAACATTTGGCAGGGAGATTTCCCGATCACCAACTCCGCAGACGATGGTTTCGAATCCACGGCCCCGGTCGGAACGTTCCCGCCAAACACGGTTGGCCTGTACGACATGTCTGGGAATGTGTGGGAATGGTGTGCGGATTTCTATACGCCGAATTACTACTCACGGTCTCCTCGTCGGAATCCGATGGGCCCGATCGAAAGTTACGATCCCCAGGAGCCCGACATCATCAAACGGGTGCAACGTGGTGGTTCGTTTATGTGCAGTGATCAATACTGTATCGGCTACCGAAATTCCGCACGGATGAAGGGCGAAGCCGACACCGGGGCCTTCCACACAGGATTCCGGTGTGTACTCACTCCGTCCATGCGTGAACGAAAGGTGGCCCTGTCATCAAGAGATCAATAATCGGCTCTCGTTCCTGACGACACAAGCTCCACGACCGGATCGAACGATTTGGAAAGGTTGGTCGAATAGGTAATTCTTCCTTCCTCCGTCTGGAATTGTAGAGTAAGATTGAGGGTAGAGTAGATCGTCCGGTCCATCACTCTCCCGACAACTCAATGGTCGAGCGTGTCGTCTGAATCACTGTTGGAATGACAGTTGCTTGGACACCTGGCCCGATCCTGCGTTGAAACCTAGCCCTCGCCCTCAATGGACTGATAGTCACGAGTCTGATCGTGCCGATTTTTCGTTGCCTGCTCATTCTCTTTTGGTTGGTTATCGGTCCGTCCCGATCTTGGGCCGATGACGCGGCTTCGTCAACGCCTGCAAAACCATCGCCACCGAAGAAAAGTGCGTCGGCGGAGCCACTCACAACGCCGACATCGGTGGGCGAGCACTACATCCTGATGCGTGGTCCCAAAGGCCAATTGGTCCCGGTTCCGGCAGATGTCGAATTGCGAGAATTCCTGGAGTGGAAGCGGAACCGGCCGCAAGAAGACGCGGAACCAGAGTTTTCTATCGTCGATATGATCCTCGATGGTACGTCCAACGACGATCGTGCCACGCTCTCGGCCAAGATGACGATCAAAGTGTTTCCCAAAGATCGCTGGGTCCGCGTGCCTTTGGCACTTGGTGAAGCGGTGATTCGATCCGGAGTCCACCGTTTCGGCGAGAACGCAGGTTCAACCGATGAGGAAGCCGACGAAGTGGCCGGTTTCTCCGGTTATGATGCGCGGAACGGGTATCACTGGTGGTTCCGTGGAAGCGGCTTGCACACCCTGGAAATGAAAATGCTCGTGCCGATCCGTCGGCAAGGGACTGCACGGCAACTCGAACTGACCTTGCCCACTGTTGCGGCCAGCCGAATGAGTTTGACGCTGCCGGTGGCTTCCAATCGCATCGCCATTCCGGAATCTGTCGGTCGAGTCATTGAGACAAAGTCGGTCGATTTTCGGTCGACTGTCGTTGACGTCTTCGGTCTGGAAAAAGATCTCGATTTCAGTTGGCAGATTCTGCCCAACCCCAAACAAGTGCGGACTGTACTGCAAGCCGAGACCAGTCTGCGAGTCGAACCGAGCGAAGAAGCTGTTCTCTTGCGAGGGCGGCAATTTATCGAACCGTTGCAGGGAAGTTTCCAGACGTTTGAAGTAACGCTGCCGGACGGCTTCGAGTTGTCTTTGGTGAAAGTCAATGGCGAACGCTACCAAGCCGCTCCGTCGAAAAATCGAAACGTAAAGGTTGAGCTTCCCGAAGCGACGACCGAACCCGTCCAACTGGATTGGATTCTTCAATCACCGTTGAATGGGAAAAGCGAAATCACGATTTCTGATTTCAAAGTCGAAAATGCGTTGCGGCAAACGGGCGAGATTTCGGTTGCCGCGTATGGTGGTTATCGGGTCGTGAAAAAGAGCGGTCTCGATGTGCACCGCGTGAGCATCAGTCCCGCCACCGACGGCGTTGAACTCGTCAGCGCGTATCGTTTTTGGAAGCAGCCTTTCCGACTGGAATTGGAGCTTCAGCAAATTGAGCCAGCGTTTTCCGTGCGTCCACTAATGTTGCTCGACATCTCCTCGAAGAAAGTACGGTTTCACGCGGACTTCGAGGTTGAAGTGTTCCGAGGTGTGGTCGATGAATTGACGTTGTCTTGGCCAAAACTCTCCGAGCAGGAATGGCAAATTGATCCGACGGATTTACCCGGAGAAGTTGAACAGTTCGAGGTCGATGCCGATAACAATCAAGTGATTCTGAAGTTGGCTAAAACGCTGGTGGCTGGCAGTCGATTGAGTTTGCCAATTTCCGCGATTCGCACCCTGAGTGACGAGCAAACCACCGGAACGCCTCTCACGCTGCCACGGTTCGCCGCGCGTTACCAAGGGCGACCACTCCTCATACTTGCCGAACGGGACCTCGTTGAAGCGAATTTGAAACCGACCGCGGAAACTGCGTTGCAATCGATCTCCATGCTCCCGCCGCAAGCAGATCGAGCAAAGTGGCTGGAACTAATCTTCGAACCGATGCGACATCGCTTTTTTCAGATTCGGTCCGACGATGCAGAGTTTCAATTGCAGGTGGTCAAGCACTCTGCAAGCACGACGGTTGAGCAAAATGTCTCCGTCAACGTGGACCGGGAGTCCCTTGAGCTTACCCAGAGAAACGAATTTCGTATCCCGTTCGCGCGGTTAAGTTCGCTCGAATTTCGTCTTCCTATCGGCTATCCGATCGATGCGTTTCGGTTTTCGGTCGCAGGGGCGGAGGCCAAGGCTGAATGGGACGAAGACGTCACGCGAGGGGAACGCATCGGACGACTTCAATTCCCGATGCAGATGGATGACTTCAATGTCACCGTCCGCTATCAGCAAGACTTGTTTGTCGACGCGACAGGCTCTGCACTTCGGCAGACCACAGCCCCAATTCCGTACTTTACGAATGTTGACGCGACTGACGTTGCCATCGAGTTGAATTCGACATTGCCGGTGAAATTGAAAGTCGATGAAGCGATTGATTTGAAGAAAACCGGTCTGAAATCCAGCCGTATTTGGCAACTCTCCGGACAGCCACGCGAGGTCGTGCTTGACTTCGCAACTGGTGATACCGTCCAGAGTCATGCCCTCCGAATCGAGCGGTTGTTGATGGAGTCTGAAGTCGGAGCGGATGGCACGATTCTCTCCCGAATGACAGCTGAACTCCTGGAGGAACCGCAGATTGCGTGGCGGTTGAAGTTCTCTGGTGATGTTCGTGTCGGTCGAATTCTCTGGGATGGCGAACCCCTGCCGAGCGTGAGTCCAAACATCGATGTCGCTGCTGATGAGGGCATCGTGGTGGACACGGTCGCATTGAAAGCGTCGGAAAGTTCCGTCCCGTCGGATCGGCATCTTCTGACAGTCGAATATGAATCCACGACGAATTCACTCCATCGATGGGGGGCGGACTTGGAGATTGTGTCTCCGGAGTTCTCTGAATCGGTCTGGGTGGGACAATCGGCTTGGGTCGTCAATTTGCCGCCGACAACATCACTGCTGCAACCCCCAGAACAGTACACAGCGGGTTATCATTGGACGCGACGCGGCGTCATTTGGTCACGCGAGAGCCGACCGGAATGGGAGTCTCCTCGCGAATGGATCACTGGTGAAGCAAACGAAAAAGAAGCGGGTACCGAGAATCAGTACGTCCTGACGCGGATTGGGGTGATCGAACCGCTGCGAATTACGGTTTTGAGTCAATCGCTCACGGTGTTGATTGGGGCCGGCGTTGCATTGGTGATTGGCTTTCTATTCATGCAGATTCGTGCGATCCGCAACATGCTGACCTTGCTATTATTGTTGTTGGTTGTCGCGGTGGCGTCGGTTTGGTTCCCCGGTCCTGTGGCGTTGTTCCTTCAGCCTGTCATTCTTGGACTGTTCTTAGCCGGACTTGCGGGTTTGATTGACTTCTGGTCTCGACAGCGACGCCAACCGGCCGTCCTGACGCTGCAGTCGCCCAGCGGATATTCGCCTGTGAGTGGCGTCGTTTCTCCGCGACCGATGCCGCCACTTGGCTCAGAGGACCCAACGGCAATCCGTGTGGGACCCGTTCCGCAACAGGGGCCGATGGAAGAAGCCCCGCGGAAAACGCCGCCGCAACGTGTTGCACCCGAGTCGCAGCCGGAAAGCGGAATTGTCGCGTCTTCCAAACCTTCTTAATCGCGTGAGTGCTGAAATGGACGTGCCCCCTCTCAACACTCGCATGGTTCGATGCTGTATTCCAGTAGTCGTCTTGTTGGTGTTTCTCTCAACGTTCGTGCGATCACCGATTCACGCGGACGAACCAGTGCCATTGTCCGGATTGCGGACATTGGTGGTCCCGGCTGACCAACCAGAGAGTTGGCTCGGAAGTGGTTGGGAAATCGTCGAGCGAGACGAGTTTGAGCGTGTTCTGCGTCAGCGATTGCAACCAAAGTCTCAACGCGATGATGTTCAAATTACCGATGCGCAGTACCAGGCGAATTTCGTCGATGGCCAATTACGCGGCGGAATGTTCCAAGCGGAAATTGTGACGAATGCCGCCCGCGATACATTGCTGCCAATTGATCCCTTCGGCTTAGCGGTTTCCGATCTCGTCTGGCAAAACAAGACAACGATCGCCAAGGAACCGCAAGGACCCGTAGGTTCAAATGCGTCTGCAATTCTTGGTCGCACCAAGACCGGCGAATTGCAATTGGTTGTTCCCGCCGTGGAGAAATCGACCGAACGTCGAACGCTCATGGGGAAATGGTCACTCGCGGGACAAGCCACCGAGGAATCGGTGAGTTTCGACATCCGCTTGCTACCGGCGACGACCAGCACAATGACATTGACGCTGCCCGATCAATTCAAACCCACGTCGTCAGTCGGTGTTGTCAGTCGAGTCGATCAACCGCCAGTTGCAGAGGGAACTTCCCGTTGGCAAATCGATCTTGGCCATGTCCAGACGTTCGAACTCCGAATTCAACGCGTCCCGCATGATGCCGCTCAATCGCATCTCGTCACCGAGCGGGAAATCAGTTGGATACTGCAACCGACCGAAGCCCAGATCCAAGCCCGTTTCGATCTGACGGTTTCCGATCGTCCCACGAAGACACTCGAATTCTTGCTGCCGGAAAGTGTGCAACTTTACGCGGTGACGTACGGTGGCGAATCGGTCTTGTCTTGGCGAGTTGCTTCGACACGCAATCGCCGAATGCGACGCGTTTCCGTCGAACTACCTGAGCCGCTATTGGGGAAAGGCCGCCCCATTCGTCTTTCGGGATTGATGCCGTTTTCCACGACGCAAATGAGTCATTTGCCGACCATTGAACTTGAATCCTCGGCACTTCTCGGCTCGCGGACCATCCTGGCGATCTCCAATCAACTGGAGATCGAACAACTCGTCTCCGATGGATATCGGCAAACGAAAACCGCCAATACTCCCAGTGGTCAGACAACATTCACATTTGAGCAAATGACGCCCAAAGCCGCTCTCCGATTGCACTTGGCGAAACCAAAACCGCAACCGTCAGTTCAGGTGCTGAGTTGGTTGGACACCCGGTCGAGTCATTGGCGTTTGCAATCTCGCGTGATGGTCTCCACTCATGCGGGGCAAACGTTCTCGGTGGTTTGCCGGTTGTCGGATGACTGGGAGCCGACCGATATTCGCAGTCTCTCGGGGGCGAAGGTCGGTCAGTGGGAACTCGGCAAAACCAGCGGTGGCCAAAAGAGTATTGAGATCGAATTTCGCGAAGCCGTCACACCAGAACGCCCCGTCGAATTAATGATTCACGCACGGCGGCTACCCACGTCGATCACTCGACAAGTCCGATTGCCACTCCTACATGCCGAGAATCCGACCTCGTGGAGCAGTGTAATCGGCGTAACTTCGGCCGCTGATGAAAGTCCTCGGACGATCAGTTCCGAACCCGCCAATGTGCGAATTTCGAAATCGCAATTGCCCGCCTACGTTGTCGGTCAGTTGGCGGACGACATGCTCGCATCGTCGGAGCACGTCCAACTGTTTCACTTCCGAACACTGTCCGATCACGCGGATTTGATGTGGGACCATACGGAAGCGACCTTCACCGCAAAAGCGTCTCTTCTCGCAGAATTGCAGGGGCGCGAGCTAAACGAACAAATGACGGTTTCAATCGATCCGTCACAGAATGCGTTGTCGGGCATCGACCTTGCATTGCGATCACCAGCTAGTGATTGGTCCTGGCAGTTGCTTCAAAATGACAAGGTGATTCGCTCGCTCGATCCCGTGCGACATGCCCACATTCCGAGCGCGGACGGCAGAGACCGGTACCACTTTCGAATTGAACCGCCGATTTCCGGTCAGTTTCAAATTGTCGGCACAGGGGCAACCACGTACTCAGAGAGTTCGACAGTCGAATTGCCAACGGTTCCGAATGCTCGCGCGTTTTCCGGCGTTGTTGAACTCGAATGTCCGGAAAGCGATTGTCGCATTGCCACGGAAAATCTCCACGAGATTTCGTCCGCAACTGACGAGAGTGATTCACTCGATATGATTGCCCGACGAAAGTGGGCGTATGAGCAAAGCGACGCTCGGCTCGCCATTCATTTACCACCACCGACCTCCAACCGTGAAGAATTTCCGTTGGCGGAAATGCGAGTTTCGTCGACTTGTAGCTTGGGGGCAAACGGGTGGGATCGGTATCGAGTTGTTTACAGCTTCTATAATCCCCGCGGTTCCGAGCCGCGACGGTTTCTGTTGCCGAAATCGGCTCGGCTGGAAGCGACAATAATCGATGACGTGACACAATCCGTGACAAAGGTCGGCAACGAGTATGAGCTGCCGCAGGCAAGCTCCCGTGGAATGCGGGATTTGGAAATCCGCTACAGTGTGCCGACACGTCCCGTGCGTTTTCGTGCGTTGATGTCACCCATGTTGCCGACGGTTGACGTACGGGTCGTGCGTTCCAAGTGGGATGTCACGACACCGGCTGAGTGGGAACTTGTCGCTGCAAACGGATCCGCGAATCTTACTGATCAAGAGCCTGGACCGACTCTCAGTCAGCGACTTTTCGGGCCACTCGGTTTGGGACCAAACGACACGGTTTTTAACCCGTTCGCTTGGTCAGACTGGAAAAAATTCTTCAACGGTCAACCGGCCGACATCGTCACAAAGTCGCCGATGCCATCCAATGTTGAATCGCTACCCGACTGGACAACTCACCGAGTGGTCTCGGAGTCTTCCGAATCTTTAGGGACATTGGAATTCGTTCAACATCGTACCTTCCGGCTCGCTCAATGGTGGCTTTTGTTGTTTTGTTGTTTGGCCGGCGTCACTATTCGCGTGCTCGGGCGATCGGTGTTGTTTTGGTGCTATGCGGTTTGGTTCTCGGCAGCTCTGGCCGGTAGCTTGATACTGTCGTCACCGTATGCTGAATGCTGTGGTGCGATGACGAGTGGGCTGATCTTGGCGACATTGTTGCCGATCGCGTGGATGCAACGAAACTCACACCGGCCAGATGGAGTGGACAGCGACATTGACCTCGGCAGCACCGCGACGATTCAACGGTCTTCCCTGATTCTCCGAGCATTCCTGATCATTGGAACCTACTCCCTCACACAATTGGCTGGCGACTTCACAATTGGGGCGGCTGAGCCGTTACGAACAACACCCCAAGACAGTCAGATACTCCCGCAGCAATGGGACATCCTTTTCCCCCGCGACCGGGATGAAACCCCCCTCGACTACGTCTACGTTCGCAAAGAACTATGGAAGTCGTGGAGAAAGGCAACGGAAGCCGATTCTCAACCGCAGTACCTTCTGACGCGGTCGAATATTCAAGTTGAGACCACTCAGGAAGCGGTCTTGAACATCGTGGCTAAGTTGACTGTTATCCCACTAAACAACGACGGCTGCGTTGTCACGTTGCCACTCCTCAAAACACGATTGGCAGAACGTGCCGATTGTCTCCTTAACGGGCAACCATGTTTCCCAACGACGAATTCCAAAACCGGACATTTGGAAATTGAGATTCCCGCTCGAATACCCGATGGACCGGCCGTTGCAGAATCGACGCGTCCGGGCGAAACCATCTCTCTGATTCATCCACCACATGAAATTGAATTGCGGCTCCGGGCGCCGAATCTCGAAAACGCAATGCAAGGGCAGCTTCAACTTAAACTGCTTCGATTGCCGGAAGCCCATGTTTCGATGCGATTCTCTCAAGCCGTGGCGTCCATTCAGGCCAGAACGACGCAGGGAATGCTTACGAAATCGGTTGCCATCGAGTCGGCGGCTTGGAATGTGGGACCGGTCGATGAGGTTGATCTCAGTTGGAATTCCTCGTCGGAAATCATCGAAAGCCGACCGAATCTGAAGCTGACCGCGCGTGGTGTGATCACCGAGCACCCACTGCGGACTCATCAGTCCTGGAAACTGGCTTGTGAATGGGAGGACGAAACCGAATCTTCGTGTTTATTCTGGCTTCCTCGAGAAGCACACGTGGAGCAGATCACTGCTGCTGATTTGGCGAGCAGTTCAAACGAAGTGTTCGATCAACGCAGACGGATTCGGTTGGAGTTTCAATCGACACCAAAACGCAAGGCGACAGTCGGGTTGGAGTATTCGCTTCCCTCTCGGATCGAAGACCAAAAGCGAGTGTTGGCGACCGCAGACTTTCCCATGCTCAGTTCCAATCGGGCAAATACGTCGGAAGTGGATTACGCAATTGGGCTCTCACCGGTGACAGGTTACGACATCGTCCCCCAAACGATGCGGGCGGTGCCGCCAACGAAACTTCTCCCCGAGCGTTTTCTCACAGAATTCCATGCCGATTCTACTCCGGCCGGAAAACGGTTGGCACCGGAAGTGATCTATCAGATGGAACCGGGAACGCGGTTTGAATTTCAGCTTGTCCCGAAGCAACCACGACGGCAAGTCCGTCTTGAGCAAGCTGGTCGGCTGCGAGATCGAGAATTGCTGTGGGATGTCAATGGCGAAGTTACAATGACGACTTCAGCCGCGTTTCAACATACGTTGCTTGTTCCACGTGAGCTGGAAATTGATAGCGTTTCGATTCTCGAGGACGAAACCGAACGCTTGGCACGTTGGTCGCGATCCGGCGAACGCATCACGTTGTTTCTCAGCAACGGTTCAACGGGAACGCAGCGTTTACAACTTCGGGGGCACCAGAAAATCTACCCGGATACCGAACACGCTTTACCGTTGGTTTCGGTGCTGCAAGCTCGTCATGAAGATACAACCATTCGATTGTTCAGCGATTCCACGCTTGATGTGCGATTGAGCAACATGCCTCATGAAAACGATGGCGAAACCAAGAGTAAAACCGATTCCGAAAACGAACTCAAATTTCTGGCCGAACTGAGTTGGACCCACCCGCCGGATGTCAATTCGCCCGATGCCAACGCCATAGAGATTCCCACGATTCGTTACTCGGACCGACCTTTAGAAGTTCAGGTCGATTTGGCAACTGCGGTATCGCTTGATGAAATGGATGATCGGCTGGAGATTCGTTGGTTGATGCGGCTGATGAACAACGATTGTGCTGCACGTCCTTTTGCATTGACTCTGCCGCCAGAAGTGACACTCACCGAGGCGATGGAAATGGATGGTGATGTCACGACTGCTCTCATTCGCGATGAGGGTAACGATGGTGGCACACTTTTGAAGGTTGTGGAACCTTTGCCACCGGGGGGAAGCACATATCTGGTACTGACCGGGAGTCTGCCGAGATCCGGTCATTCCACGACCGCATTGCCGGAACCACAACTCCAAGGAGGTGAGTTCTTTTCACGGGTGATTGGAAGTACGCCACCGCTTATGGCAGATGTCTCGGAATCGAAAGTTTTGACTTCGCCGAATTGGCTTGAGACGCTTCCCGAACTGGACTTTCCCGACGACCAGAGATTTCTTGAATTGTCGACCGGAGAAGAACCCATCGTGATGGTCGAGTCGGTAGACGTGCCGGCTTTGATTCAACCTGTTGTCGAGACGGAAATTCACTGGCTTGGTACTCGGTCGCTTTCCGCTCGGACGCTAATTGCCATGCCCAGCGGACCCGCGACGACACTCGAGCTCGCATGGCCAGATCACGCCGAACTGGTCGGACTTCTGATTGATGACTTAATCGCCGTTCCGGCAGAGATTCAGAAGCATCGACTGACGGTCGAACTTCCGTCGAGTTCCACGACGCGAACGATCGAGATGGTCTCAAACCATATGATTCCGCAGCACACCGGCTCGATATCGGATTCGCTTGGTGAAGCGGACTGGTCGATACCGCGGCTCACGTCGCCATCAGTGGAAGTTCATGGTGTGACATTGTTCGAAGCCAATGCAATTCGGATCATCCCAGCACGCCCGGCGAATCTCGACCCACAGAATTTGCTCGCTCTGGAACGACGTTCAGCGGAATTGCTTGCTGAAATCCCGAATGGTGATGAAAGCACGAGCCAGCGGATTCAGCAGCTAATCGCACTCCGGAACTCACACGAAAATCTTGGAAATGACCTGCCAGCTTCCGACCGAAACCTCGTTGCAAGTTGGCTTTTACCCTCGGAAAAAGCGTTGCCAAGGGTCTGGGTTCTAAAGAAAACGACGGAGCAATTTGTCGTCGGTGGCCTCTTATTCATCGTTGCACTCGTTATGAGTGGTCTGGTTCTATTGGTCGCTCAACGATGGACCGAGCGTGCCAAAGTGTCCCTGATCCTGCTGGGAGTCTTGTGGTGGGCATGCTTGCGTTGGAGTCATGTTGGCTTGGTGATTCTCTGCGTCGCGTGTGCGTGGACACTCCGAAAACGCCGTTCCGACGAAGCCACATTGGAAGTCCCTTCCGTGTCCTATTAAACTGGTGGGGAGCTGCGAATACCGCATTCGTTGCCCCGTTGCATCTGTAGGGTTTCGATTCGATGTGGCCCGATTCCGAAGAGACTCAAAAACTGCTGCAGTCTGCTGGCGAGGGCGATCCGCAAGCCATCAATCACTTGATGGAACGTCATCGCCAATCGTTGCGGCGGATGGTTCAGTTGCGACTCGATCGCGCATTGGCCGGACGCGTTGATGCCAGTGATGTCGTACAAGACGTGCTGATCGAGGCCAACACACGGTTGGACGATTTCGTCCGCGATGGTTCGATGCCGTTCCACCTTTGGCTACGACAGCTCGCGAAAGATCGCATCATCGATATGCATCGGCGGCATCGGGGGGCGCAGCGAAGGTCGGTCGATCGTGAGGAACCGATGGTCGCCGGAGCCAATCTCGACCGTTCGGCATTTGATCGTATCGCCGGTCTCGAAGATCCTGAACTCACCCCGGCGGCGGCATCGATTCGGCGGGAACTGGAGAGCCGATTCCTGAACGCTCTCGATCAGCTTCAAGAAGACGATCGGGAAATCGTGATGATGCGGCATTACGAACATTTGTCAAATAGCGATGTGGCGACGACACTTGGTCTCAGCCCGGCTGCCGCTGGCATGCGGTATCTGCGAGCATTGCGGAAGCTGCGGTCGGTCCTTGGAGAACAAGCATCCGGAGCGTAAGCTCACGGCGAAGAAGGACCATTGATGACACGCAACGCTGCCGCTGCTTCTATTCTGACACTCACTTTCGTCGCGATAGTTCCGACGACCGGAATTGCCGGTGGCGGTGTTTCCGATGTGTCGCCCGCGTACGCAGAAGGGCGAGACGATGTGTTCGTTTCACGTCTCCGTGCAGCTGGGGTCACGCCCACTTTGGCGGGAGTGAAACAGTTCCTCGAAAACGTGACCGCGACTCCGGAGCAGCGTCGCGTGGCGAAGACCTGGATTCGTCAGCTTGGTAGTGCGTCCTACAGCCAGCGTGTCGCCGCCATGGAGAAATTGCGACCGAGACGTATCGCGTTGGCACCGGAACTTATAGCGGGCCAAACCGATCCAGACCCGGAAGTCGCGCAGCGATGTACGCGTCTGCTTCACGACCATGACCCAAAACTGCAGGACACGTTGTTCATCGCGGTTTTAGAAACCATCGTTCGGAAACGATATCGAGGACTTCTCGTGCTGATCGAGCGTGTGTTCGCGCACTCTCAGTCACCGGATGTCTACCGGGCCGCGGTCGATGCCGTCGTCGTGACCACTACGCCGTCTGAAATGCCGACACTGTTGGACTGGTTGCAGTCATCGCAGACTGCAAAAGTCATTCTTGCCATCCATGCATTTGGACGGCATGGGGAAGTCGATCCGCGTGACTTGGCGGGGGTCTTGGAGCATCCAGACTCTATGGTCCGATTGGCCGCCACGACCACGATTGCACGCCGCGTGCCCAAGGAAAGTCTCGCGACGTGCCAGCAACTTCTGACTGCCGACCTGGCGTGGGTCCGTGCGGACGCTGCTCGCGTGTTGCGAGACGTGACCGGACAAAAGTTTGGCTACTGGGCCTACGCCAAGCCCGACCGCCGTGGAAAAGCCATCAGGAAATGGTCGGAATGGCTGCGGAAGTCGACTTCTCGGCAGCAACTGAAACCCTTGCCAATGTCGTGGCGATCGAGGAACTGGCTGGGGCAACGATTGGTGTGTCGTTGGGGGGCACGAACGCTGGAAGAATTCGATCCGCATAAACGGTCCAATCTTTCGGTTCGTGGATTTAAATATCCCTGGGGGTGTTGGGGCACGCCGCAAGGGCATCGGTTGGTGCTCGATACCGAATTGTTGAATGTTCGCGAATTCGGTTCCGATGGTTCTCTGATTTCATTCACTGAACTTCCGGGGCATCCATCGTGTGTGCAAAGGCTCAAGAACGGCAACACACTGTTCGCGATGAGTGATCCCCATCAGCTTCTCGAATACAACACGCACGGGGAAGTCGTTTGGAAATTTCCGATCCACGGACGACCGACAACGGCTCAACGGCTTGCGAATGGCGACACGCTCGTCAACCTCCAGAAGAGTAACCAAGTCGTGATGGTCCGAGCCAATGGTGACGTTGACGTGTTGTTCGATCGTCTGGCCAAACCTTACACGGCGGAAATGCTCGACAATGGCAATATCCTCGTTTGTGAGACCGAGGCGAACCGTGTGTTCGAGTTCAACGAGAACCGTGAGATTGTGTGGTCGGTTGAAAAACTTCAGAAACCGGCTCAAGCTCAACGTCTACCGAATGGCAATACGTTGGTCAGCGATAAACGCGGTCTCATTGAATTTCTGCCGAGCGGTCAAGTGGCGGAGCATTGGCCGCTGTTATATAGAAGTTCCGATGGGCCAGAAGCGGACCGAGTGCGATTTCATTTCTATTAATGGATCGCGGCTTCGTCACTGCGAGGGAGTTGGTCGCACCGTCAGTCGCTGATTCGCTTCAACATTCCTGATGGATGTCGTTTTCAGTTCGTGAGTAAGGTCAGCTCGACTGGGGTAGGTCACAAGGATGTCACAGTGCTTCCGCTCACCCAAGCCAAAATGTGCGATTGCTTCCTGACCGGATGCGTATCCGAACCCAACTTGAATTTGACGCGACGAGATGAGTGCATCGGAATCTCCGAGTCGGCCTGGTTCGTAGAGTTCAATTCGCGAACCAATTCCCATTCGATTCACGCCCCGCGGACCGATTACACGGACATCCAACCAGTGACCGCCCGCTGTTTCATTTCGAAGCAACATCGAAGGAGCTTCCGGCCACCAACTCGCCAGGAACAAATCTAATCGGCCGTCTTGGTCAAAATCACCGGACGGGCCGGGAGCCGTGTAGATGATCTTCTTTTCGGAAATCATCTTCTCAAAGAACTTCCGTGAGCCCCGCGTGCCCCGATCGGCATCGGTTGGGAAGTCGTTGACGGCCAATACCGATTCCTCGAATGTGGGAACTCCGTTAGAGATGCCGGTATTTCGGTAGATCATCGGGTGCGGTTGTTGATCGGCGAACTTGACGATGCTGGTATAGATGTCCGCTCGGCCGTCGTTGTCGAAATCTTGAATTTCCACGTGTGGCGCTTTCAAGGGCAGCGGTTTTAGACCGGCGGCTTCGGTCACGTCTTCAAACCTTGGCATGTTGTTCTTCGAAATACCGCGATTGAGGTAGAGCCGATTCGCCACTGGAGTCTTCCAAGGGGAGTCAAAGTGTTGACCGATGACGACATCCGGCAAGCGGTCATTGTTCACGTCTCCGAAGGTGACACCGCAAACCATGTTGTCTCCCTTCGCATCCGGCCAAGCGAAGACATTTCGGATGCCAGATGGTTCCGTGAAGTGACCGGCACCGTCGTTGATCAGCAGCAGGTTTCCCAAAGTCGATGCGAGGAACACATCAGGCCAACCATCAAGATTGACGTCCGCCGACGCGACACCCAGCCCAGCGGTTCCGGTCGGTATGCCAGCGTCTTGGGACACATCCGCAAATTGAAGTTGACCTTCGTTTCGAAACAGTCGGGAACTATGCGTTGAGGAGCCGTTGTATCCGGTCATCGGGTCTTCCCCGACTAACAAGTCGAGCAGACCATCGCCGTCGTAGTCCAATACCGTGGCACTTCGCCCGCCGAATTCTTTGGGGCATGCCGCGTTGCCCTCGGAGACATTCTCAAACGCCCCGTTCCCAGTGTTCCGAAAGAGCGAGCACCCGGCAATCGGGCGACCGACTCGCGTTGCCAGACGGCTTCCTTCCGGTCCTGGCATGCTGGCGACATACAGGTCGAGATCGCCGTCATTGTCGAAGTCCGCGAACAGCACTCCCGTGGCTCGCGTCGAGATCCGTGGTACGGTCGATTGGTCGAGTCTAAATCGTCCGCGATTGTTGCGAAGAAGGCGATTCGGCGATGTATCTGGATAGTGGAACGTGCCGGTGTAAAGTTCCGGCCAACCATCTGAATCGACATCGCCCCACGCCGCCCCGTGACCCTGGATGCCAGCAAGAAATTGCTGCAACCCCGTCTCTTGACTGACATCACGGAAGACAAACGGCAGTTCCTGAGCAGACACAATGTTTGTTGAACTCGGGGCGATCCAACTTGCCATCGCTAGAGAAGAAATGAGAATCAACCGCAATCCGGGATTCGTCGACGCCATTAGTCATTCTCCTTTGCGATTCTCGGTGGTGTTTGCGTCGAAGCGAATTCCTCAAACCGCGTCGGTCGCACTCGGTACGAGTGTTGGTTTCGCTGGCCGCATGGACTTCAACTCGGCTTGAATCCGTCGCTCGACAAATTCGATGTGGAGTCGCAGGTTGTAGAACTCTTGCATATACGAAAGAGGAACGGACCGAGCAGACTCCAATTCCTTTTCCATCTCGTTCAGTGTTTCGAGATGAGATTTTAGAACATCGGGGTCGGCATCGGGGCCTGCATATTGATCAATTTTCCGCAAGACTTCGTACCAACCATAAATTCGCGAGCGAATTCGCCAGCGGTAAATTGGCGGAGTCAATTTCAACAGGGGAAGGAAAAGTGCCACGAACGGTAGTAAAAACAGCTTGCCCCGTTCCACGGCCGACGCCACCCAGAACGGAAGAAACCGTTGCAAGATCGGCGGCCCGGATTTCAAAAACTGCCGGGCAGATTCATTCAGATCATGTTCTAGGTACAGTCGCGACGGAAACTCCTCGCGTGACACGGTCACTCCAGCTGTGGCATTCACCTTCCGAGCGGCTTGAAGCAGCATCGGAACAAATGCGTCGTGGAACTCCTCAGTACAGACCAGCATCGCGGCGGGAGCGACCAGGTGAGCGTCTTGATTCGGGATATCGTTCGCCAAGTCGATTACTCCGCGTGAGATCTTCACATTGGCCAAGAACGGGTAGCGAAATGCATAGGCTTCATGACGCGCTAGACTGAGCAATCGGACTTCGGGATCGGTCAGTAGGTCGCCAATAACTTGGGATTGTGGCGACCCGACAAAAATTGCCGCATCAACGTCTCCCGAACGCAATTGTGTTGCGGCCTCGCTGCCACCAATGGAAACTAACTCCGTGGGCAACTCGTCGGTGATGCCGTTTTCGCGGAGCATCAATCGGGCGAGTGGGGCCGTTCCGCTTCCGACAGGACCAATCGCGATCCGTTTACCGGCAAGACTCCGCAGGTCAGTCTCGACATGATGCCCCAGCGTAAACACCCAAAATGGTTCGAGATATACGCTCGCCAATCCTTCCAATCGGTGTTGCCCCGCTTCAGCCGGTGGACTCGTTCCGCCTTGCGCGAATGCGAGGTTCACATCGTTGTCTGCGAGCAACAAGTCGTAGTTTTCGATGGAACCAGCGGTTTCGAGGACAGTCAATTCGATCCCGTTTTCCGCGAAGAACTTTGAGTACTTCTGGGCAACTTGGTAGTAGGCACCATCTTTAGGACCAGCGGCGATTACAATTTGGGACGGTGGAGCCGGTTCCACAAAATGCCACGCGACTGCAAACCCACCAATGGTCAACAGGGCGACAAACGCCCACATCCTCCACTCAAGATTGCGAAAATCTTCTGCAGAGTCCGTGACACTTTCGAGAAATCGTCTCTTTGCGCTCCGTGGCATCCGTGCAAAATCCTCACTGTGGAAATTCTTGGCTGACCGATCCTACCTAGATATTCTGCCGAAACGCGGAAAACGAGTAAAGAACACAGCGAAGTTTGACGTTTTCTTGCAAATTCGCGTCGTGAATCGATGAGAAACTAGTTGAGTTGCCAGTTTCGACCAAATTTCTCCCGAACCTTTCTGCGGCAGACCGGTCTGCCAGACGCACTCGTTGCGCCCAGTCAGACTGCAATGGACAGGTTCAATCAAATTCGGCAGCCAGGCGTTGGAAAGTGGCAAATTGTCGATCGAACGCTGGCAAAAATGGCGAACTCTAAGGCGGTCTGTGAGAAATTTACGCAAAATTTCGCCTGGGGTTGCCATCCCTGCTCGCCAACGCAGGGGGTGGTTGACTAAGATATGAGCCTGGAAAGATTGTAGAGA
Source organism: Thalassoroseus pseudoceratinae (assembly GCF_011634775.1). Classification (NCBI taxonomy): domain Bacteria; kingdom Pseudomonadati; phylum Planctomycetota; class Planctomycetia; order Planctomycetales; family Planctomycetaceae; genus Thalassoroseus; species Thalassoroseus pseudoceratinae. The sequence goes on along the minus strand of NZ_JAALXT010000001.1, from coordinate 476,162 downwards.
TTGGGTCCCACAAACCCTGAACACAAGAGGATCATAGCCGTGGCATCCGCCGAAGACACCCGCACAGCAACCGCCCCGAACGAAACTGACCTTCCTATTACTTCGCCCGTAGTCGGTGCGGAAATTCTTGTGGAAGGCCTAATTCGGCAAGGTGTGGAACATGTCTTCGCTTACCCAGGCGGTGCGAGTATGCCACTGCACCAAGCGTTGCGGAAACATCGTGATCGAATTCGCACGATTCTTCCACGTCACGAACAAGGCGGTGCGTTCGCAGCCCAAGGGGTCGCGCGTACGACCGGAAAAGTCGGCGTGTGCATGGCAACCAGCGGACCGGGTGCGACTAACCTCGTCACGGCCATTGCCGACGCAAAACTCGATAGCGTCCCGATGGTGTGTATTACCGGTCAAGTTCCGCAAGCCGTCATCGGTAGCGACGCCTTCCAAGAAACGCCGATGGTGGAAGTTTGTCGGGCGATTACGAAACATCATTACATGATTACCGACATCAAAGATGTCGCACGAATCGTGAAAGAAGCGTTTCACGTGGCCAGTACCGGACGACCAGGGCCGGTTTTGATCGATTTTCCCAAAGATGTGCAGTTGGCGTCGCTGGACGAAGTCGATTACGACCCGCCAATGAATCTCCCCGGATACCGACCGGTGCAGAATGCCGCCCGACCGGAGCAGATCAAACAAATCATCGCTGCGGTGAAGCGGTCCAAACGCCCCGTGTTGTACGTCGGCGGTGGAGCTATCACCTCCGGAGCAGCCGAAGAGCTGAAAGAGTTCGCCCTCAAGACGGGGATTCCGGTCACAATGACCGTCATGGGGTTGGGGGCATTTCCGGGAACGCACGAGCAAAGTCTTCACATGCTCGGTATGCACGGCACCGTGTATTCGAATTATGCCGTCAACGAAGCCGACTTGCTGTTGGCGTTTGGCGTGCGGTTCGATGACCGTGTGACAGGTAAACTCGAGGAGTTCGCGCGGCACGGGAAAATTATCCACGTGGACATTGATGCCTCCGAAATTCATAAGAACAAGGAAGCACACATTCCGATCGTGGCGGACCTGAAATTGGTCCTGCAAGATCTGAATAAAGCGATGACGGACGACGATCTTCCGGAAATCGAGGATTGGAAGGCGAAGATCGCGCATTGGAAGAAGGAACATCCCCTGTCGTACAACGATCCCGGCGAAGGATTGATTCAACAGTACGCGATCGAGGAGTTCTGGCGAATTACCCGAGAACGCAACCCATACATTGCAGTTGGTGTCGGCCAGCATCAGATGTGGGCAGCTCAATTCTACAAATTCGACGAACCCCGTCATTGGCTGAGTAGTTCCGGTCTGGGCACGATGGGTTTCGGATTGCCTGCCGCGATGGGGGTTCAAGCCGCGTACCCGAATGAACTCGTGGTCGATATCGACGGCGACGGTTCGTTCCAAATGAACATCCAAGAGCTGGCGACATTGCATTGCGAAAAACTTCCCGTAAAGATTCTGCTGTTGAACAATCAGCACCTTGGGATGGTGGTGCAGTGGGAAGATCGGTTCATGGAAGGTCGTCGGGCACACACGTATCTTGGCCCAATTGATCACCCGGAATGGCTCGGATCGGGAGACGGTTCGACATTCGCCGATGCCACGTACCCCAATTTCGTGCAAATTGCGGAAGGATATGGCATCAAAGCGAAGCAAGTTCGTCGTCGAGCAGATTACGAAGCGGCTGTGCGTGAGATGATCGATCATGATGGCCCGTACTTGCTTGATGTGCTTTGTAGCTACCAAGAGCATGTTTTGCCGATGATTCCTAGCAATCACACCGTGCAAGACATCATCACAAAGTAGCCGTCGGCTACAGCACAGCTCGGCCAAATTCCGCTTAGTTGTTGTACACTGCTGGCAAGTTTTTGACTTCTTCCGTTTGCAAGCTACGCTTGTCAACCGGAAGGAGTCCGCTTATCCAATCCCCGCGTGAGGCGGTCTCGTTCTGAGCCGTCATCATCGAATCTTGCTTCTGCAGCACGCTTAAATAGTGTGGGGTCTCTGTGCAAAAACTCAAAACGCCCAAGGCAACCGATCCGTCGATTGGTTCGTCGGCAACGCTATCGGACTTCACCACGCCATCGCATTTGTGTTGGCAACCTCACGGGCAAGCACTACCGATGCGTCGATGGCAACGGGTTCGCTACCATCACTCGGTGCTACTCACTCCGTTTGACGAAACCTTCGGGAAGCAGGTGGGGGCATCGATCGTTGTTGATGGTCGCGACATCTCTGTCGGTGGTTTTTCTTTCCGTCACTTGGAACCACTTGCGGAACGCTTTGTCGTGGTCACGTTTCCCATGGAGACGACCGATCAAGTTTATCGAGCAATGCGATTGAGTTGGTGTCGATTCTTGCAGCGGGGCATCTACGAAAGCGGTGGCAAATTTCTGCACAACGTCAACGTGGACGGCTTTTTCTCGTCGAACACAATTTCACCAAAGCAACACGGTTTTCCATGAGATCTCCGCGCACCGCCTTATTTCTGAACTACCTTTGATTACATTGATGCCGCCAATTCCGTCGCTGGAGACTGTCATGTTGGATTTCGACTATTTCAACCGCCGTAAGGAAGTCCAGACGGCATTGACCAACCGTGTGAATACAGTTTGCATGGACGGAATTCGACATGCCGACCGAAAGAACGAGCGGTCACCGTTTTCGGAAGTGGTGTGGCTGGTCCCGACAGAGAACAATAAGCGAGGCGACTATTCCCAAGCGTTGCCGTCAGTCAGCAAAGACATTTCCGTCGGCGGACTGTCGCTGGTCCACAGTCAGCCGATTACTGCTGAGCAGGTGGTTGCCATCCTGCCGGGCACGAATGGCCCAACGTTTTTGAGGTGCGAAGTCGAGCACTGCACACGACTTGGCTATGGCTTCTTTCAAGTTGGTCTACGACCCGAGCGTGTCCTTCAAGCCAAGGAAAACGAACGGCTTGCATGGGAAAAACGCTGCGAGGAATTTGACGACGAACCAGCCCCGGCTCCGGCCAAGGGCTGAGTTCACGCTTGAGTCTGATGCCACCTACACGCCGGACGCGATCGGTAGCGGGACCAAGATATCGTTCGCCTGTGGCGGCAGGTCGGAGTTGTCCTCGTCTGCCAAAACGGTGTCGGTGAGGAAGTAAAGCAACTGCCGAAACTCCACGGGTTCGACGGCATCTGCCAAGGCTTCAGCACGGGCTCGCGACTTTTCAACCAGTGATTCAGCTTTGTTGAAGACGTCGTAACGCTCGAACACCCGTCGCAGCCGACCCATCCGCAATGCCGGAGGTTCATCGCTCGTCAAGAGGTGACGAATTTCGGCTTGCTCGTCTTCCGTGGCGGATTGCAATGCGAGCGCGAGTAAGACCGTTGGCCTGAGCGCTAACGCGTCTTGCCCGGCAACAAGTTTGTTGTCCACATCCCCACGCCAGTCCTTCAGGTCATTGAGAATTTGAAATCCGATGCCCACGTGCCGGGCGAACTGAGGAATCATTTCCTCGTAGTCTTCAACCGATCCGGCCATCCGCACGCCCGCATACAAGGCGGCTTCGAATGCGGGCGATGTCTTGAGGGCATAGATTTGCAGGGCGTCGAGCGGCGACAGCGACAGGTCTGAAGACTGCCAAGCCATCTCAGCCCCCTGCCCGTCACACAGCTTAATGTGGGCTGCTGCCATGCGGTCGAGGATATCGGCTGCGGCTTCCGCACCAATTTCACCGCAAGCGGCCGTCACAAGACGATAACCCACGCCAATCAGGTAGTCACCAACATTGATCGCCGTGCCCGTGTCGTATTGCCGATGCAGGGTTTCTTGACCGTATCGGAATTGGTCGTTGTCTTCGATATCGTCATGCACAAGCGAGGCTTTGTGAAACGCCTCAATTGCCATCGCGACACGACCAACACCATCAGAAACTTCAATCGGTTCCTCGCCCATCGTCTTCAACGATTCCGCACCCGTGAGTGCGTCGTATGCCGCAAGCGTCATAAACGGACGAAACCGTTTGCCGCCGTTCGCAAGCCAATCGTAAGAGATTCGTTCCGTTTGACCGATCGGGCTTTTCGCAGCTTCGGCGGTCTTGGTCCGAACTCGCGGAAGAAGCGTTTCGAAGCGGTCTTTGTCGAACAATCGATTTGCCGAACGTAACAGCGGGACGTAGCTGTTCGTTTGTGGTTCGGGCAGCGGTTCGTATTCTTCGAGCACGTCCCATACCCAACTTTCGTCGAGCGTGGTGTTCTTGCAATCCCCAGAGTGCAGTGGGATCGCGTAACTCGGGACACCGGCGATGAGCACCTTGTCGATGGCTTTTTCCAAGACGTTCAAACACGCGACGCCAAGAATGCCGTCAATGTGCCCAGACACGATGATCTTGAGCACAACGGGCGAGCCCTCGGCGACGAGGACTTTATAGCCCAGCTTCTCGGCTTTCACCTTGTAGTCGGCGATGGAGCATGCTCCGCAGCGTTCGCAGTCGAGACCAAATTCATCGTAGTCAGCCGGGCAACCCTCGGCGTGTTTGAGACAGTGCGGCAACAACAGCATCCGGCGTTCAAACGGAATCGCCAGGAATTGTCGTTTCCAGAAAAAGTTACCGATCAGCACCATCGCAAAGCCGAGGAATTTCTCCGGCTTCCGCATTTCTTCGAGCAGTTCGCGGCCCCATTGTTCCAAGGTTTTCTTGGCGAAGGGGTTAGCAGCGTCCAGGCGTTTTGCGAACTGTTCTGCCGCGGATTTGATCTCCTCGCGTTCCGTCAATGTCTCCGGGACGGCTTTAAGGTGACTGGTGCTCTTGCGTCGTTGGCGTTTGACAGGTTTTGGGTCGTCGTCCATCCGTGAAGTTGACGGAGTGGCAGCCGTGCCGGTGGGTCCGTCGGCGTCGTAGTACGGCGTCGCATCGATCGACACGGGACATCTCCTTGCTATTTCGATTCCCCGAGCTTCTCGGTGGAAGTCTCGGTGGGTTCGGATTTGGGTAGGAACACTTGGCAGGCTCTCCGCAGGGCGGCGACCGTGAAGATCTGCGGGTACAACTCTTCAAAATACCATAACTTGGCGAAATAGAAACCGATCGGCGTAGGTTCGGTCCAACTTCCGTCCTCGATTTTTTCCATTAACCATTCTACGCCCCGCGACGCCGATTCGCGAGCGGTCGGCACCGAAAGCAGAATTTCCGTCGCCAGGGCCGTCTCTTCGACACTCGAAACGATTCCCTTCGACGCCCCCCAACCGCCGTCGTCGTTCTGATTGTCGACCAACCATTGAACCCCACGCACCGCCGGTTCGGACTGCAATTTTTCCGCATCTCGATAAGCCGCCAACACCCGAGCGGTCCCGTAAGTCGGGTTTTCCTCGTCAGGATGGTGTTGGTTGCCAAACCAAAGGGGGAACCAGGAACCATCGGGATTTTGAGCGCGTTGTAAGAATCTTTCCGTTTGTTTGACTGCATGCTGGATTTTTCGAGGCACGACCACGAGACGTTCAAAGCCGTCTTCACGTGTCACTGCCCAATCCTTCGCGGGATCAGCGAGATTGACATCTGAAAAAAACTCAGATGCAAATCTAATCGAATACCGATGCAGAGCCCGCCAAGCATGAGCGGTAATATCCGCGGAACTCCGATCGAACGGCAGCTTCCCCCAACCGCGACAGAAGGTCGGAAACCCACCATCACGATTTTGCAGATCAAGCAACCATCGCACTCCGCGTTCGATCGCTTCGTCCGACTCTCCACCCTTCACACTCAATTCTCCACAGAGCGCCAGCATCGCCCCTGGCGTGTCATCTGCGTCTGGCACACCGCCGGGCAAGTCGGTCCAGGCCCAGCCACCGGGGTCGGCGTTAGTGTAGGGGTGGACGGTCTGGTATTGCTGATCGAGCAGAAATCGCCGAATCGGTTCGCGGTCGGCTTCCGGCAGATCGTCACCGAGAGCGTTGACCGATAGCGTGGTCACCCACGTCGCGAGATTGGTATCGATCGGCCAACTGCCATCCTCGCGGACCGAATCGAGAATGAACTGCACGCCCTTCTTGACCACCGGATGTTCGACCAACCCCATGCCAGCGAGACTCATCGTGACGAAACTGGTCAGTGGAGTCGCTTCGAGGAATCCGCCGTTGGACGGTTGGATGCGTTCAAGGACTTGGAGACTCCGTTTCCGGGCGGCATTGCGAACCGTCCACGCATACGGATTCCACGACTTCACAAAGTGATGCCGAACCTGCCCGATGGCGATGAGCGCGGGCAATGCGTAACTCACGACCGGCAACCGCACCGTCTTGTAGAACCGAGCCGGCAAGCAGGCCAACTCGAACGGCAACGCGGGAATCGTGGACCACTTGACCATCCCCGCGAGCGCACAGTGCGTGAGGATCGGCACGGAAAACGTTTTGTCCTTCCCATACCGAGCAATCACCGCCGGCACCCCGCCGATACGATCGATGTATCCCTGAGCGTTCGCCACGACATCGGCGTATTGATCTTCAGTGTTCGTCGCCCGAAACACCGCCCGAGCCAGCATTGAAGTGGAAATATTGCTGAGACTCTTCGTGGTATCGCCCCAGCCGCCGTCATCATTCTGATGGCTCGCCAACCACGCGAGACCGTTCTTGATGAAAGACCGTAGTCGATCCGTATCCCAATCACTATTCGGGTGACGCGACACCATTTCGAGTGCCATCACCGCTGTTGCAGTAGACAACGCCGAAGTGGACAACTCTCCTACCCAATGCCCGGCCGCATTGCGTTGTGAGAGGAGATGATCGCGGGTCTTGCTGTAGCCTTGGTGTAGTCGTTCGATATCCAAGACGGAACTTTCCAGTCGGGCGGGGTTACAAATCAAGATCGTCGAGACCGTCCATGAGGTCGTCAAGTTCGTCACGGGGGGCGGTGGCAGTGGCGGGTTGACGCTTGGGGATACCGACTTCCATGCCGACCGCGTCGCGTCCATCGGCGACCAGTTCTTGGTCACGTTCCAACACGGCCATTTCCAACGGCGTTTTGCCGCTGTCGTCGCCGCCGAACAATTTGGAGAGATCGATCTTCAGACCGGCGACTTCGCCTTCGGCACCGGCGATCGCGGGCGTTTTGTGTTGCGGAAAGATGATGGCGTTCTCGGGACAGACCCGGCTACACGCGGGGCAACCTTTCTTACAGTTGTCTTGTTCTTCGACTAAAATTCGGTCAAGTTGATCGACCCCATACACACCAAACAAACAGAAATCGATGCACTCCATACAGTTCGTGCAGAGGCTGTAGTCGATGACTGGATACCACCGGCGTTTGGTCGGTTCCTGGTCTGCGGATGTCGGAATCGGTGCGGGAGTTTCGGCAGCGGGTTCTGGCTTCGAAGGTGATGCCAAATATCGCTGCATTTGGTCGGCCTTCGGTTGGCCACCAATCCAGCCAAGCAGATCGACCGTTTGCATGGTGCAATCTTTGGCGATCCGCCGGATTTCCTCCAGATAGACTTCCGGTTCCGCGTACGCACGCAAGTCCAAGCACCACAACTTTCGCTTCGGCACATCCAGCGAGCCGATGCCATTGGTGTTTTGCTCTTCCTCGGGATTGGGAAGTTCGTCCTCGTCTTCTCCCTCAGCCTTGAGCAGCGTCACTCCCTCTTGGCCACGCACGCCTTGACGGTCCAGAATCCAGCGACACGCCCGCGGATACATCCACGCCAACACCACCACCGGACCCGGAATGCCTTTGAGAAACAGCATCCCCGTGTGATCGGCAGACATATCGTAGACATGCGGAACCAGGGACACGTCAATGTCGTTGTCCATGATCAACGCCGCCGCGATTTCCTCCTCCATGTTTCGCTTAACGGGGTGTTTGCCTTGATGCTGCGAAATTACGACGGTCAATTTCTTCGCGGCCATGGTATTTCTTTCGGTTCAATCTCGCAGAAAAATTCGGAGTTCGGTCCGATGAATCAGTTGACCTGACCTTTAATCAGTCGCTGATCTTTTTCCCAACCCTGCTCGAGATGCTGCAAGTACTCGTCAGCGGAGAGCAAATCTGTGTGGAGTTGCATCTCGTATAACCAACCGGCTTCGTAGGTGTCGGCGTTGATGTGCGACGGATCGTTCAGCAAGTCTTCGTTGAATGCCAGAATTTGTCCCGCACATGGCGTATGCAGCGACGACACCGCCTTGCTGCTTTCGATTTCCCCGATCTCCTGACGGTCGGCAACGGCGGTGTTGGGATCGATCGACCATTCCAAAAAGTACACGTCTTGCAGCAACCGTACAGAGTACGCCGTCAAACCCACGCGAACAGAGTCAGTGGAGGTTTTTTGGACCCACATATGGTTCTTCGAGTATTGTCGATCGGTGGGAATACGGGCTTCGTATTTCCCCATCGCGAAGATGAGGTCATCCGACATGGCGGGCGGTCGCTTGCGGTTGGAAGTTTCGGTGGTTGTGAGTGGAATCATCCGGGCGAACCGAGATTCACTCAACGTACTCCTAGTAGAAACAGTTCAGCAGACGGATGCAAGCAGCGGCAAACCAATCGTTGGCCAAGCTGCTGAAAAGCGATAGGATATTCCGTTGACACCCCCTGATCGAAATTGCTTTCCTCAGCCGTTGGAGTGGTCTCTGAAATGAAAATCACTGAACTTGGGACGTGTCCAATTTGCGAGCATGAGTACGATCGTGGGCAGATGAACAAACACCATATCGTGCCCAAAAGCCGCAAAGGCCGGGAAACAGTGCTGCTTTGCACGACGTGTCATCGGCAAATTCATGCGGTTTTTACCGAGAAAGAACTCGAGAGGCACTACGGCACCATCGAGCAACTTCTGGCGGCAGAGCAGTTTCAAAGTTGGATTCGCTGGATACGACGTCGAAAGCCAACTGCTCGCATACGCACCAAAACCGCCAAGCGGAAGCGTCGTTGAAACCTGACTACTCGCTTGGTTCACGTACGGGAATCAACCACAGAAGCGATGCGTATCGACCGATCAGTGAAACGACAATGATCACATGAGCGGCTCCCAACGTCCGCCCGAGAAAACTCCATTCCACGTCTGCTGCAAAGAGTTTCCCAAGCCACCATCCTCCGAGCAGTCCCGACATCCCCGCACAGACACCGCTCACCTGTCGAAACAACGCGAAGTGTACTAACCGATCCGCGGCCGGTGATAATTCCAATGCCAAGTTGCGGCCTGCGATGTTCGCCATCGCATAGAATCCCCAGCATGTGTAAGCCGGAATCACCCACCACCACTGTTCCTTCGTGGCGAGCAGCCAAAACACCAACCCGCTACTCGCGATGATCAAACCGATCACGAGCGGCCGGAGGTTCCCAGATCGATCACATTGCCGTCCGGAAAACCAACTGACGGGCAATTTGACCAGTTGCATCAAACTGCTGAGGCCGTAATACATGCCCAGTTGAATTCCCAGGTGTCCGTACGTCAGTGAGAAAAACGCTTGCTGAGTCAAGCCATTCGCGAAGGCCAAACACCAGGCATGCAAGAGAAGGAATCGCATGGATGGTTCCCGCCATGCCTCTCGAATTCGTTTCCAACTCGGAACCGCGTCGGCGAGTGGCGGGAGTGAAACATCAGGAACCTTGAGCATCGGCAGCAGCGAAACCGTCAGCAAGACGACACCCAGTGAGAACGCAATCTCGTAAGCGAGTAATGCTTCCTCGGGCGGACCCGCATGCCGCCACCAATCGCGGAGAAATCCCCCCGCAACCGGAACGGTCAACATCGAAACCAGTTTCGCGATGTTTCGCCAGGCAAAGAAACGTCCCCAATGCGATTGCGGTGCCAGTTCGCTAATCCAGGCAATGTAGATGACATATGCGATCTCTTGCAGGATATACGAAATCGCCAACACGCCAATCATGGATGCGAATGCGACGTCGCCATCGGCTCGGAACAGTCGAAAGCCGTAGAACGGAACCGCCAACATGCAACAACGTGCAAGTAGTGAGAACGTCAGAAAAAAGCGTTTGGAGCTGCCGAACCGTTGCAACAATTTCCGACCGAACAACCCTGTGATCCCAAGCATCTCGGGGAGAACCAGCAGAACGGTGATCGCCCATTGTTCGGCTCCCAACCCCTTCGCAAAGTACAAAAGAAACCCGCCGGAAGTCAGTGAATACCCCGCGGTCCAGACCAATTGGTTGACCATGACCGACCGAGTCAACCGTGAGAGTTCAATCTGCGGTTGTTCTTCAGTATTCTCCGTTCCTGAGGTTTTGTTTGAGAATGACTGGTCATCGGGCGTTGACATGAGTATTCTACGTGTGGGGAAATATCGAGTGAGTGACAGTGTGCTTCCAACACACAGGAACTGGTGCCCCTGTTCCCAAGTCGCGGAGAGTCGGACCTAATGCACTGTCCATTTTGTCGACAAGGTGAAACGCGAGTCATCGATTCGCGGGCAAGTCACGATTTCGTCATCCGACGTCGTCGCGAGTGTTTGCATCCGGACTGTCGTCGCCGGTTTACCACGTACGAAAAAATTGAGCAATCGACAATCAAGGTTGTGAAGAAAAACGGCAACCGTGTTCCGTTTTGCCGCGAACGCTTGCGAGCGGGAATCGAAAAAGCGTGTTGGAAACGGCCCGTTTCCGAAGAGCAAGTCGACGCAATCATTGCCGGTGTAGAATCGGAGATTCACGAGAGTTTTGAACGTGAAGTCAACTCCCGGTTCATCGGCGAGCGGGTCATTGAAGCCCTTCGTGAGTTGGATCAAGTCGCATTCGTGCGGTTCGCTTCTGTCTATCGAGACTACGAAGACGTCAACGACTTCGTCGAGGAATTGGAGCCTATTCTGAGAACCGGCCCTGCTCCACCCCGTTAGAACGGTTTGCAATCGTTTTTATCAGTCGTGGTGGATTGGGAAATGCCATTGCTTCCGGTCTTCCACGACATCGCCCCCGTTCCAATCAAATCATTACTGCTCTGATCGCCCATTCTCACCGGATCGGGGGCTGTCGACGAGACGTCACACCCTCGACACCGGACTTGCGAGGAAAGTCCGTCTTCGGATTTTCGCCGAATGCGGATAGAATGGCCAATGGACACACGCGTGACATTGTTTCGTCAGGTTGGGAACATCCATGCCGCCGACCGTCAGTTCACCTTCCCCACCGCCTACAAAATCTTCCGCCACCGGTTCGGGGTGGATTGTGTCCGCGTTCATTCACGGAATCGTCTTGGGAGTTCTGGTAACGTCCGGCCTGCCAAGTTGCGGGGATAGTTCGCCCGGCATCGGTCCTTCTACGGAAGACGGTTTGCGGGAAGTCGGCATCTATCTGAAACCGGAAAACCCAGTCGAGCAGCCCATCTCGGAAGATGTGCCCACACCGGAATCCGTTGTCGAACCGGTACCCGATCCGCTGGAGTCGACGACACAATCCACGGAACTCGACGAGCAAACGCTCAATAATCTGACGAAGGTGCCGGAACCGGAACCGACACCACTAATCGGCATGGGAGCGAAGACCGCACCGGTCGGTGGCACGCCGGCGACGGAACTGGAACCATCGGAGCTCAAGCCATCGCCCCTCAAACCGAATCCCCAAACTCCGCCGCCATCGGGCGGTGTCGGTGCCGGCGAAGTCAACTTTATGGGGCTGACGTCGAAGGCGGAGCGGATCGTGTATGTGATTGATACGTCCGACAGTATGCGGCTCGACGATGCGATTGATTACGCCAAAGCAAAGTTGAAGGAAAGCGTCAACCGTCTTGACCGTAGCCAACAGTTTCAGATCGTCGCGTATAGTGATGTGATTTTTCCGATGCGGCTGAGGAATGATCAGCGTCTCAAACTATACCGGGCAATTGACCATAATCTCGTCCTCGCGGATCGGTTCATTTCCACGATCGTCGCGGAAGGCGGCACCAAACATATGCCGGCTTTGGAACTAGCGTTCTCGTTCGAACCGGATGTCGTGTTCTTTCTGACCGATGCCGATTCCGAAGTTCAGCCGAGCGAACTCCGTGCGATCCGCAACCGCTTGAATCGTGGCAAACGGGCTGCGATTCATTGCATCAAGTTCGACCAGGGACCAGACCTGCAGCCGGAGGAAACCAATTCACTTCGTATTCTCGCGGTCCAAAATCGTGGAACCTACACGTACAAGAACACCGAAAAACTCCGCTGAGCCCCAGCACGCCGGCAATCGTGATCGATGGACTCGTTGCTTGCAGTGTTTCGGTTTGCTGCTCGGATTAGTGATGGTGCTTTCAGGAACGATCAATCCGGCATCCGCAGCCGAGCCGACAGATCGTTTTCGATTTCGTCAGGCGAGCGGCGGTGAAATCGTCGTGACTTGCTTCATCTCCGAATACAATGCATCACAGATTCGCTACCGATTGAAACACGATGGCCCGACACTAACCAAGTCAGCGGATCAAGTCGTCGAGGTCGTCACTCCTCTGTCAGAACCGCACGTCAATGGCTTACGTGAGTTTGCGGACGGTCAGATTGCGAAAGCCGAAAAGGAATTTCAGGCGGCGTTGGTCAAGGAATCGCGTGCTTGGGTAAGACGCGACATTCTCGCCATGCTGATTCGCTGCGCGTTCCATCGAACCGACTACGTTGCTGCGGGAAATCGATTTCTTGCGATCATTCGAAGCGAACCCAACACGCGACACATTGCACTCGCACCGCTTTGGTGGACGCAATCTCGTGTTGCACCGCAACTCCGCAGTGAAGCGTTAGCGTGGAACAAACGCGATCAGGAATTCGCTCAACTCTTGTCGGCCAGCGTCCTGTTGCTGGATACCGAGCACACGGCGGCGGCCCGAATTCAGATGAGCCGACTAGCAACCACCGCCGCGGAACCATGGCGTCAGTTGGCGAAGATGCAACTTTGGCGTCTGAGCATTCACCGTGATCAGGTCTCGACTGCCGATCTCAATTTATGGGCCGCCGACATTCGGTTTCTTCGTGAGTCACTTCGCGGCGGACCATGGTACACTCTCGGCGAGGCCTATCGGTCGAAACAACAATATGGGCAAGCGGCGGCCGCGTTTCTGTGGGTGCCATTAGTTTACGGAGATAACGTGCATTTGGCGGCGTTGTCCATGCAGCATGCGGCGGATTCTCTGCGAACCATTGGTCGAGTCGCCGATGCCGACACGCTTGAACGGGAGATCATTTCCCGGTATCCCAATAGTGAAGCAGCCACACAATTGCGATCCGCTGCCGAAAGTGAGCCGACAAATTCATCTCGGGCTCCATAAAATTCCATTCTGATTGATCGCGTTCTACATCGGGGCTCAACGAAGATGTACCGACCATTCCTGCTGATGTGTAGTCTCTGGGCACTTGTGTTGTTCGACGCGGTTCGCGTATCGGCGCAGTCCAAAAAGTCGGGCAAAGCCAAAGTCGTCCGCGATGAGGACCTGCCCTACCCGCCCACCCTTCCCAATGGAAAATCCGTGGTGACGGACCGATCCGCAGTTTTCCTTGAACCGCCCACAGGGCTGGGGCGTGATGTCGTGATCGCGGACGAAGTCCCGACCGTCGACTTTATGTTCTATCCCAATCAAGACTACCCGGGAAAACCGTGGTCGAATTGGGGAGACGGATCGGTTGCCAACGGAAAGTACTACTCGGCGATTGGCGATCACTACGCGATTGGTCGCGGCGTGGCGAAGTACGGCACTGGGACGGCTCATGTCTATGAGTACGATCCCGAGGCAAAGTCGCTGCGATCGCTTGTCGATGTCGCGGAGCTGCTCGATTTGCCGGACGGGCATTACACACCGGGGAAGATTCACAGTCGTGTCCAGATGGGCAAAGATGGTTGGCTCTACTACGCAACGCATCGCGGTTCGCCTCGTGCCGCCAACGACGCCAATCATTACCAGGGCGATTGGATCTTTCGCACGAATCCCCAAACTGGTCAGAGTGAAGTTCTCGCCATCCCCATCGCGAAACATAGTATTCCGAATAGTGTGCTCGATCCTGAGCGAATGATTTTTTACGGTGGAACCGCGGCTGGTCCGGATGCGAAGAATCAGGAGATTGTTTTCTTCGCGTATGATCTGTTGGGCGGGAAGTTGTTGTACGCTGGGCCTAATGGACCGGCTCGATACATGATGTTATCCAAGTCAACCGGGAAACTCTTTTACGTGCCTGGCAATCAGGACGGCGAACTCATGTGTTTCGACCCCGACACCGGCAAACCGCCGAGCAAGGTTGGTGTTACACTCGGAATTCGCGCTGCGACGGAAGAAACCAAGGACGGTTTGATCTACACCGTCTCAACCGGCCAACGCCAGGGCGATGCCACCATCTGGGAGTTCAACGTCAAATCGGAAACGGCCAGGAAAATCGGTGCTGCAAAAGTGGGCGAGAACGCCTATGTGGCTTCGATTGACGTCGATCCCACTGGACGGTTTCTCTACTACTCTCCCGGGGCTCACGGCGGTGGATTTCGGGACGGCACGCCCATCGTTCAGTTCGACATTTCAACCGGACGCAAGAAGGTCATCGCGTTTCTGCACCCGTTCTACGAAAACAAATATGGTTTCATTCCCAAAGGCACTTACAGCACCGCATTGTCGGAGGACGGTCGCCAACTGTTCGTCACATGGAATGTCAGCCGCGGCACCCGAGCTTGGGATTACTGTGGGCTCTCAGTGATTCACATTCCGAAGTCGGAACGTTGATGAATCATCAGACGCGAGATTCGCGTCTCGACTTGCGATCTTGAGTCGTCGCGGTATCGTGGGAAGTCCGAACAAATTCGATTTCTCCGATGAATACAGGCTTCTCATGAAACGCAATTGGCGAAAACTCGCTGCTTCGGTGTCACTGCTGACCGTTGCCTTGGTGTGCAGTCAATCGGGACTTGCCGCCGATACTCCGAACTTCGTGCTCTTGATGGGGGACGATCATGGTTGGAGTGAGACGGGGTACAACGGGCATCCGCACCTCAAAACACCGGTGCTGGATGAAATGGCCAAAACGGGACTGCAGTTCGACCGTTTCTACGCCGGTCATCCAACGTGCTCGCCCACGCGGGGAAGTTTCCTGACGGGGCGGCATCCGAACCGATACGGCACATTTGAACCCGGATATTCCATCCGTCCGGAGGAAATCACGATCGCACACCTGCTCTCGTCGGCCGGGTATCGTTGTGCTCACTTCGGCAAATGGCATCTGGGGCCGGTCAAGGCTGCGTCGCCGACCAACCCCCGTGAGATGGGATTTCAAGAGTATCTCTCACACGACAACTTCTACGAAATGAATCCGATCTTCTCTCGCAATGGTCAAAAGCCAAAGGAGTACCCTGGTGAGGGGTCGGAAGTCACGATCGACGAGACAATCAAATTCATCCACAACGCCAAGGAACTAGACAAACCATTCCTAGCCGTCGTATGGTTCGGTTCGCCGCATGAACCGTATAGTGGTCTCGAAAAAGATTTGGCGTTGTATGCAGACTTGCCGGAATCCTACGCCAAACGAACAGTTCGGTTGACCTCGATGAAAACGGGACGGCCGACGACCCGCCCACTTCGTGACGTGCTCCAAGAGCGGTATGCCGAAATCACTGCGATGGACCGTTCGATCGGTACGCTTCGCGACTACTTGAAGAAATCGGGACTACGCGAAAACACGATGGTCTTCTACTGCGGTGACAACGGCAGCCCGCCAAGCACCGACCGCGTTACGACGCCGTTTCGGGAAGACAAGGCCTCGGTCTACGAAGGTGGAATTCGCGTACCTGGCGTGATCGAATGGCCAAGTCGAATCAAGAAGCCGAGCCGGACGCAAGTTCCCGCTGTCACCAGTGATCTTCTGCCAACACTATGTGAGCTGGTGGGAGTGGACGTCCCCGAACGGCCGATCGACGGCATTTCATTGGTCGAGGTGTTGGATGGCACGATGACCGAACGCCCCAAACCGATTGGTTTCTGGCAGTACGACACACAAAATATTCGCGGCCAGACCCCCCTGCCCGAGCCGTACATTGATCCGAAATTGCAAGAGGGAACCACGCCGCTCGTGAAGTACCTGCAAGGCAAACTCACTCGCAGCTTCAATAACTTTGAGCAACCACCCATCAAACCCGCCGACTTCACCGGCCCGCGTTCCTTCGTTCACAACCGCTACAAGCTCGTCATTGATGGCGAAGGTAACGGCATGGAAGTTCCGGAACTCTACGATCTGGTCGAAGATCCGGCCGAATCAAAGAACATCGCGGAATCGAACATCGAACTGACACAGAAATTGACCAAAGAGCTTCGCGACTGGCAAGAGTCCGTACTCAACAGTGTCACCGGCAACGACTACCCCAATTGAAAGCTCATCGTCGTCCGCTACACAATCAATGGACGAAAGAAAACCCCGTCAACTCATGAGAGTTGCGGGGTTATGAGTGAAGGCGCAGGGACTTGAACCCTGGACCTACGGATTAAAAGTCCGTTGCTCTACCAACTGAGCTACGCCTTCGTGGGTGATTGTTAAGCTGTTGAGGAATGTTAGCGTCTGGATTCGAAAATGCAAACCCACAAAGCAACGCGATTCCAAGCTTTGCCGGAATTCCCACGAACCCACGGACTTTGGGGTGGGCTCCTATCTGAATGTTCATTGTGGTGAGTCGTTCGATTTGTTGCCCGTTCAGAACAATTAGAACATTGTTGAAATCCGGTGTTGCGTGTTCATTGAACTATTCCCTCGGTTTCCTGGACACTCCTCCGCCGGCCTCCAGAAGAAGTTTCAGCATACGGCCATCCATTTGTTCGAGAAACGAGCACACGAATGCACGGGTGGCGAAGTCGCGTGTCTGGTCTGTTTGACCACTTCACCCAGAGGTCGCCGACGGCTGCTCGTCGCTGTTTCGCCACTCGCAAATGACCAGGGACAAGTCCGGGAGACTGATTTTGCATGCGGTATCGCTCGCACACGGACAGCATTGATCGATAGGACGCACTTGGTGTGGACGGCGAACCGGAAAGATCGACGACAGCGGTGTTGCTACATGTTCCAATGAGTGTGCGAGCGACATACGCTTGCTCAACCACGACCAAGCAGATCTCGAACCTCATGAATTCACGATCAACCAAGCTTCAAACACTTGAGTTCTCCCCACGAACTCGTTATTTTTCACCTCACCGATCCCTTGGCGCAGTTGGCTAGCGCGCTTCCTTCACACGGAAGAGGTCACTGGTTCGAGTCCAGTAGGGATCACTTTTGAGGCAAGAAATAGCGATGACTTACGACACGCCGAATTGGTCCACTAAGGACAAATTCGGCGTGGTCCATTAAGTGGTCCACTATTCTGTGATTTTTGTTGCAATCTGAGCGGCAATCTGGTGGATATGTCCGGGACCGGCAACGATTCGGCGCTGTCGTATTTCGGCCCCCATGCCGATCCCATCTCGAATCATGTGTGGTTTGGCAACCTCGGATGCTCTGGACCCCTGAATAGAAAAGCATCTCATCCATCTCGGGACAAGATGCGACAGCCGACGCTGCGACTCTCGGTCGAGGCCTGATCTGCCTCGGCGCTGGCGGTCTGGGAGGCTCACCCTTCACCGAACGATTTTCTCGTTTTGTATCGCGTCCGGGCTCCGGCTATCTGGAGCGGCAGGTGCTCCCCGATCGGAACGACGACGTGCGGCGAGTGGCAATTCCTCTTGCACAGATTTCTGAACTTGCAGATGGCGAGGACTGAGATGAACCAGTTCAAGAACCGCGGAAGCGGTTGCCTGCTCGGTTTGGCTGTCGGTGATGCTCTGGGAGCGGCTGTCGAGTTCAAGCCGCCTGGTTCATTTGCGCCCGTGACTGGCTATCGGGCTGGTGGCCCGCATGGTCTCAGCCCCGGGGAGTGGACCGATGACACCAGTATGGCTCTCGCGATGGCCGAGAGCATCGCCCAAGTCGGCTGGGACCTCGACGATCAAGCTCGGCGATATGTCGATTGGTGGCGAAACGGAACTTATTCCGTGAACGGTCGCTGTTTCGATATTGGAATCACGACGCGGGCCTCGCTCGTGCTGTTTGAACGGGATGGGGATGCTCGGAACTCGGGTGATCGGGCCGAGCGTGCCAGCGGCAACGGTTCGATCATGCGATTGGCTCCGGTACCCATACGCTATTTGGATCACTTTCCAAATCAAATCGAGCAACTGGCCACGCTCGCAGCGGAGTCGAGCTTGCCCACGCATGGCAGTCCTCAATGTCTATCAGCCTGTCAGTACATGGCTCTCATTCTGGCCGGGTTGATGCACGGATTGGATCGGGACACAGTGCTGGCTCCTGACTGGGAACCGCTCGAACAACTTCGACGACTTCAACCACTTCATCCTGCAGTAGACGTGGTTGCATTGGGCAGTTTTCGAAGACTCCAGCCGCCAGAAATTCAGGGGAGCGGTTATGTCGTCAAGAGTTTGGAGGCGGCTTTGTGGGCGTTTCACGATGCTCAAGATTTCCGTGAAGCCGTGCTTAAAGCGGTCAATCTGGGAGACGACGCCGATACGACGGGAGCCGTCTGCGGACAGTTTGCAGGAGCGTTTTGGGGAGAAGCCGGCATCCCACAGGAGTGGCTCGACGGACTCGCCAAGCGGGAGATGCTTGAACAAGCCTTAACGGGTTTGATTGTGAACAACGGTTAGAAAGCGGATCTTCGGCAAACTTGGTGAAGCTGGCCCTCGTGGTGCCGCTAATACTGATGGTCCTTTGGAGACTCCAGCAATTTTGACTCGAGGCAGGTCCAGATCATCAAAGTTGCGGAAGATTCACTATCCGACCGTTGTTCACACTCCGTTCCGAAGCG
This sequence comes from Thalassoroseus pseudoceratinae, assembly GCF_011634775.1. Classification (NCBI taxonomy): domain Bacteria; kingdom Pseudomonadati; phylum Planctomycetota; class Planctomycetia; order Planctomycetales; family Planctomycetaceae; genus Thalassoroseus; species Thalassoroseus pseudoceratinae. Next base: position 457,369 of record NZ_JAALXT010000001.1, on the reverse strand, counting down.
TCCTCCCATCGACTCAGATAGTATTTCTGCCTCGGCAAACGCTGGCGGAAACTCTCACCGGTCCATCAAGTTCGCAAAGAGCTTCCTCTAACTTTGATTTTCTATGGTACTGGAGATACCGTCACGCCATTGTGCTTCAACACCATGACTTCGACAAAAACGTTCTTATCCAACTTGGGATTGCGACCCAAATAGCACAGTATTTCCACCAGTGAAACTCTTCCCAAAAGAGCCTTCCAATTCGACCGATCCATATTTGTGTATGTGTTGTGCAGATTGGACGTTAAAACGTCCGCGAAATCTGTGGATCGGCCACGGCATTCACCAATTCTCAGCGGGGGAAGTCAGGAACGTAGGAATTGTACGGTGACGGGTATTCGATCCGCCTGATTGTCCGGCATTTTGCGAATCGGAATGTGCAAACGGTTGGATGTTCCGTTAAATTATTTGCCTGCCAATTCGTTGCTCAACTCAATTCGCAGGGTCGGATTTGATGGCGAAACAAAATTCGCGGACTCAAATTGAATATACGCCACACACGTTCTTGGATACGGTCCGGAAACACAAGATCCTCCCGGCTGCCGACGTAACGCAGATCGAACAGCAAATTTTGCCGAATGTCGCCAACGCGACCGATTTGGCCCGCAGTTTGGTTCAACGTCAGCAACTCACCGAATTTCAGTGCAAACTCATATTGCGAGGGAAAGCGAAGTCGCTACGTGTGGGCGGGTACGTCGTGCAAAGCCGGATCGGTGCCGGTGGCATGGGCGAGGTTTTCAAGGCTCACCACCACCGTCTCAAACGGCAAGCGGCAATCAAGGTGTTACCGCATACGGCGGTCAAGGATGAAGAAGCGGTCCAGCGGTTTCATCGCGAGGCCGAGGCCGCCGCACAGTTGACGCACCCGAACATCGTGCTCACTTATGATGCCGACGAAACCCGGGGCATTCATTATCTCGTCATGGAATACGTCGACGGCGTGGACCTGTCGGCGTTGGTGAAGCAAACCGGACCGATGCAATTGGAGAAAGCTGTCGGTTGCATTCATCAGGCGGCTCGTGGGTTGGAATATGCCCACTCACAGGGCATCGTGCATCGGGACATTAAACCGCACAATCTACTGTTGGATACCAATGGCACCATCAAGATTCTCGATATGGGGCTGGCCCGCGTCGAGAACGCCGAGAATGACGAACTCACCGCAACCGGGCGCGTGATGGGAACGATCGATTTCATGTCGCCCGAGCAAGCTGCCGACACGAAATCCGCAGATGCCCGGTCCGATATTTACGCGCTCGGCTGCACTTTGTTTTATCTGCTCAGCGGTCAATCGATTTATCCTGCCGACACAATTTACGCCAAGATTTTCGCTCATAAACAGCACCCGATTCCACCGCTAACCGATGCCGCTCCATCCGCACCGCAGAGTCTGGACGATGTCTACCAAAAGATGGTCGCCAAGAACCCGGAAGATCGCTATCAATCGATGACTGAAGTCTTAGCCGCTCTTGAGAATTGCCAGCTCTTGAACGCGGACTCAACGATGCCATCATTCGATACGCAAATGCGCGAGATGGCGACTTTCGACACCAAGACTCCGGAAACGATCGCCTGGGAACACCCCAACAATTCGGGAGCGACGATTCCCAGCTCCAACGCGATGCACGAAACCATCGACACCGCGGTCCTGCCCAGCAGCGAACCCGCTAGCCGTAAGAGCAGATGGCTGGGAATCGCAGCCCTGGCATGCGTGATGACACTCGTCGCCGGAATTGTGATCAACCTCGAAACGCCTGCCGGCACCGTTATCTTGCAGGTGGACGATCCGAATGCGGTCGGCGCGTTCGTCACAATTGATGGCGAGAAGAAAGTCACCATCAAGACCGCGGACAACCCCGTGCCAATTCAAGTTACCGCAGACGAAAAAAGACGCACCCTCAAAGTCACCAAAGACGGCTTTGAGGCCTTCACCAAAGAATTCACCGTCAAGTCCGGCGACCAACAGACACTTCGTGTTCGACTAGAGCCGATCGCCAACGCAACGACTCCAGCAGTCACGACCGCTCCACCAACTCTCTCTCCTGAGCTACAGAGGTTTTCTGACGCGGTATCGAAGCTTCCACCGGAGGAACAAGTCAAAAGGGTGGTGCAGAAACTACAGGAACTCAACCCGCAATACGACGGGAAGCACTCTTATCATATCGAAGAGGGAAAAGTCACAGAGCTGTCTTTCAAGACCCTCGAGGTCGCTGATATCAGTCCCGTGCGAAGTCTGCGACACTTAAAACGTTTGCGATGCACCGGACTCAAAGATTCGAAGGGAAAACTTGCCGATCTGTCTCCATTGACTGGGATGGAATTGGAGTATCTGATCCTCAAATGCAACGAATTAGATGACCTGTCCCCACTAGCGGGTATGCCACTCAGAGAACTCGCAATTCCATTTACAGATGTTGCAGATCTTTCTCCACTCAACGGCATGCCACTTACACATTTGGACCTATGGAGGTCGAATGTTTCGGAACTAGCTCCACTTGAAGCCATGCCACTGACATGGCTTTCCTTGAACACGACCAACGTCTCTGACATTAGCCCACTCAAGGGGATGCCACTCATTTATCTGGACCTGGGGTTAACCAATGTATCTGACCTGACTCCTCTTCGGCAAATGCCACTCAAGACGGTCCTCATTGAGCCAATCCCCGCCGCGGATCTTTCTCTTCTCCGAGAACTACCTTTGGAAACACTCAAGGTGAAGATCGGGCTGTTCGACCAAACTCGTCAGGATCTTGTCCGTTCCCTACCGATTATCAAGCTAAACGGGGATTGGAATAACGAAACCCCCGTTGATGAATTCTGGAGGGAATTCGATGCCGATCGGGCGGCTGCCGAGTCGTTCGCCTTGACGACTACCAAGCTGCCTGCCCAGGAACAAATTGCCGCGGTCGCCGCCAAACTCAAGGAGCTGAACCCAGACCAAGCCATCGAATTCAAATACCTTCTTGAAGATGAAAGGGTCACCGACGTGACCTTGAGTCATGCAAAGAACATCACACCTTTGCGGGCCTTCTCCCATCTCAAATCGTTGACCTTTGTCGACGGGCCTCACTGGCTCGATTTGTCTCCCATCAACTCCCTGCCGATTGAAGAACTCAATTGCAAAGAAACCACTGCATGGCAACAACATTTCATTCTTCGGGAAATAAAATCTCTCAAGACCGTCAATGGTCTACCGGCTCGGGAGTACCTTGACTCGCTGTTAAGCCACACGCAAACCCCCGAAGATCGAGTTGCCGCGGTTGCGAAAAGACTGCAGGAACTCAATCCAGGATTCGACGGAGTTATCCATCACAAAATTGAAGGTGGCGAGGTCACGGAACTGCGTTTGCTGACGCATCATGTCGCCAACATTAGCCCATTAAGAAGTCTGACACATCTAAAGCGGATCAGCTGCACTGGGACTAGCGAACTGAAGGGAATTCTGGTCGATTTGTCCCCTCTGCTTGGGATGAAGTTGGAGAAACTTAGTCTCTCGAGCAATCGCATCACTGACCTCTCACCTCTTGAGGGAATGTCGCTTGTCGAATTGGACATATCCAGAAATAGCCAACTCGACGATCTTTCCCCATTGACTGGCATGCCGCTAGTGTACCTGAGAATGATCGAAAACAATGAGATTCACGATCTTTCCGCGCTAGAGGGAGCACCATTGAAGTTGCTACTCTGCCGTGGAGTTCCGATTCACAACCTATCGCCTCTCAAAGGTATGCCGCTGACAGAGTTGTTGCTCTGGAACACACAGGTGTCCGACTTATCTCCGCTTGCGGGTATGCGACTCACCAGGCTTAGCATCGGTGGAACACAGGTGACGGATCTCTCCGCACTAAAGGGAATGCCGCTCGCCAACTTGAATCTCTGGAAGACGAAAGTTTCAGACCTCTCGCCACTCCACGGAATGCCACTCACCTTTCTAAGCCTTGGACAAACAGATGTCAGTGACCTGACTCCTCTTAGGGATATGCCACTCGAGGAACTAGATTGTCAGAGAACAAGAGTGTCCACCCTCACACCACTCAAAGGCATGCCGCTTACGAGGTTGCATCTTGGCTACACTATGGTTTCTGATGTTTCCCTTCTTGAGGACATGCCATTAAAGAAGCTCTATCTGGGTGACACTCAAGTCAGCGACCTGACTCCACTCACGGGAATGCCGCTCAACGTACTTGAGATTTCGGGATTAGATGTTGTCGATCTCACGCCCATAGCGGACATGCCTCTCGAGTTACTTGACTGCAGAAACACCCTGGTGAAAAATTTCTCAGTACTTAGGAATTTGCCGTTGAAGTCGCTAAGGATTGATATCGGACAGTTTGATGTTCAGCGCGAGGAACTAGTTCGATCACTTCCTATTCAAGAACTAAACGGGACTTGGGATAACAAGACCCCGGTTGACGAATTCTGGAATGAATACGACGCTCGTCGCACGTCTATTGAAACCTTCGCCACAACAACAGCCAAGCGAACTGCCCAACAACAAATTACAGCCGTAGGAAACAAACTCAAGGAATTGAACGCCGATCAAATTGGCGATTTGAAACCGGCCATCGAAGGTGACGCAGTCGTTGATCTTACGCTATATCTAAATAGTGAATCTGAGGACATCACTCCATTGCGGGCCTTCTCTCATCTAAAATCTCTGACATTGGTTGCCGCCCCAGACTACCTGGACCTCTCCCCAATTATTTCTCTCGCGATCAAAGAACTCAACTGCGACGAAGACTTGGCACGGCGACAAGCATTCATACTACAGGACTTCAAGTCCCTCAAGACCATCAATGGCCAACCAGCGCAGGCTTACTTAAAGTCACTGTTCAAGACAGGCTCGGAAGCGTCTACGACCCGATAGACCAAACTACGTCGGCCAGCTGGCAACGGCCGCCCTCCGACGGTGCGATGCGAGTGCCGTGGCTAGCACCAACTGTTAGCTCTGGGGATCTCTAAACGTTCTGCTGTGGCTGAGCGTCAAATAAGGTACAATGAAATCTGAATTCGTACTCTGGACAGAGCAGTCGACTCGGAATGCTAGTCGCCAGCGTCCTACAAGACGGTCGGGTAGCCCCATTCGTCCCAAGTGAGGGTGTCGGCCGCTTCGAACTGCATCGTTTCGAATGTAATGAGGGCGTCCTCCAGTAATTCGATTGCGGATTCGTCTCTTTCGAAGGACTGAAACGCCACCGCTGGCCGCCCTTCGTCGTTTGGTTGTGCTGCGTTTGATCGATGACGAGGATTTTATTGTTGGCCAATGGACACTCTTGACGAACGTGGATTCGTCTGAGGTCTCCGCCCAGACAGTGGCGCTTTGGTACTAAAGGCGCTGGCAAATCGTGTCGTTCTACAAGCTGTTCAAAAGCCACGCTTACCGGAATTGCTGGTGCCCGGTGAGCTGTTGTTGGCTCTTGAGTTGTGCTCGCGCTGGGGCATGATCATGCTGGGGTTGTGGTCTGCATGGGGTGGTGCTTCTGTCGGATCTTGTCGTATGCGATGACGGGCGATCCGCTGGGCGTGACCATACTTTGACTCAGCCTGGAAACTTGGATTGAAGCAGGACGATCGGAATGAGTTTAGATTGTGTGTGTGCGAGGATTTCGTTTTGGGTTTGTCTGATGGCGAGCCTTCTGTGCCATCGAGAAATCGTGGCTGCGAAGCGTCCCAATGTCCTATTGATTTTGACGGACGACCAGGGTTACGGTGATCTCAGTATTCACGGGAATCCGTACTTGAAGACACCGGCAATCGATCAGTTGGGGCGGGACGGTGTTCGTTTTGAACGATTCTATGTGAACTCGTTTTGTGCACCGACACGGGGGGCGTTGTTGACTGGACGGTATCCGCTTCGTTGCGGTGTCTGGGGAGTGACCCACAACAAGGAAACGATGCGGCTGAGTGAAGTCACGATTGCTGAGGCTCTACAGTCAAATGGGTATCGGACGGGGTGTTTCGGCAAATGGCACAACGGCGAACAATTCCCGTATACGCCGAATGGTCAGGGATTCGACGAGTTCTTCGGCTTCTGTAACGGACATACCAATGCGTATTTTGACGCCGAACTGACGCACCAATCGAAGGATGTAAAGACGAAGGGCTACATTACCGACGTTCTCACGACGCAGGCGATTCGCTTCATCGAACAAACGGACGACCAACCGTTCTTCTGCTACCTCTCTTACAATGCTCCGCATTCGCCTTATCAAATCCCAGATGAATACTACGAAAAGTTTCGACAGAAAGGGTTCGATGAGAAAACGTCGGCGTTTTATGGGATGTGTGAAAACATCGACGACAACGTGGGGCGTTTGCTCGAAGTTTTGAACGCAAACCGGATCGCAGATGACACCATTGTGCTCTTTCTAACCGACAATGGCGGGACGGCGGGCGTCAAACATTATAATGCGGGAATGCGTGGCGGCAAAACGAGCGTGCACGAAGGTGGATGTCGCGTGCCGTTGTTCGTGCGGTGGCCGAAACGGTTGCCGGCTTCAAGTGTGGTGTCTCGGTTGGCGTCTCATATCGACATCTATCCGACGTTGCTCGAACTCTGCGATGTCAATCCGCCCGATGGCCCGAAGATTGATGGCGTGAGTTTGGTTCCGCTTCTGAAGAATGCCGATGCCGACTGGAATGAGCGGGTGTTGTTTACTCACAACCCAATTTCCGAATCGAATCGGTATCCAGGTGCAGTGAGAACACCACAATATCGGTTGGTCCGCACGATCCCGGGTCCCCAAGGCGGTTCGAGTGCGAAGCCGAAAGATCGGAACGCGTCGGCCTGGAAATTGTTCGACATGCAGCAGGATCCCGGCGAGAAACACAACATCGCCAGTCAGCATCCGCAAGTTGTGAGAGAACTCAGTGAGCAATACGAAGCCTGGATCGACGACACATCACGGACCCCGTTGGAGCGATTCGCGATTCCCGTAGGCTTCCCCCAGGAAAACCCGGTTACGCTCAATGCTCCGCAAGCGTATCACGACGGGCCCATGAAGTTTGATCATGGACCGGGGTTCGCGCACGATTGGCTTACCAATTGGACTGACGAGGACGCCAAAGTTTGGTTCGACATCGATGTGCAACACGCCGGGACGTACGAAGTCGAAATTCTCTACGGGTGTCCGAAGTCGGAGGCCGGTTCGACAGTCCAAGTCCAGATCGGTGATGCATCCCTGACCGGTCCCCTGCCCGCTGCGGAAGCGCCGGTTCAGCCACTCCCCAACCGAGATGAGCGAAGCCGACAACGTTACGTCAATCGGGATTGGGGGCGATTTCGAATCGGCCACCTTGCTGTGCCAGCCGGTCGGCAACGGTTAGAGTTGACCGCTCAGAAAATTGCCGGCGAGCGGTTCATGGACTTTAAAGGAGTCATGCTGAAGCGTCTCGATTCGTCGAATTAAAACGAGCGGTGAAGGACGAAATCGGTCAACGATTCCAGGATTCGCCGGGCGGGAGAGTCCGGCAGGATCGACAACCGCGAGTTCGCCGCCAAGATCAACTCTTCCGCACGTTGACTGGTGTAGCTCAAGGCATCGGAGGCCTCGAGGTACGGCAGGAGTTTCTCACCCGTGTTTTCGTCGGGGGTTGCGATGAGTTCGCGGATGGTGGTGGCATCGTCCGGAGGTGCGGTGGCGAGTAGTCGAATGACTGGCAGTGTCAATTTCTGCTTGAGCAAATCGGAGCCGAGCGTTTTGCCGGTGCGGTCTTCGTCGCCTGTCAGATCGAGCAAGTCATCTGCAATCTGGAACGCCAAGCCCAGTGATCGTCCGTAGTCTGACAAGGCTTCGATAATTTCGTCGCCAGCACCGGCGTACATCGCACCAAGTTGTCCGCACAGGGCACACAATTCGGCCGTTTTGCCATCGATGATTTCAAAGTACCGTTCTTCGGTGAGATCGATGTTGCCACGTTCGGAAATTTGGGTCAGTTCACCCTCGCACACGACGTTCGTCGCACGACCGATCAGACGGCATGCAGTCGTCGAATCCAGACTCGCCGCCAAGTGGAATGCGTGGGTGAAGAGGTAGTCGCCGAACAACACACTTGTTTCGTTGTTCCAGCGTGCGTTCACTGTTGCGACGTGTCGTCGCGTGTCGGCTTCGTCGAGAATGTCATCGTGAACCAGTGTGGCCGTGTGAATCATTTCCACGACCGCCGCCAGAACATGGTGGTCCTTCCGGATTCCTCCACTGGCGGCCGCCGAAAGCAATAGTAAGATCGGACGCAGACGCTTGCCTTGGAACTGGAGGGCATGCCCGAAAATATCGCGGACGCAGGTTCGGCGACTGCGCAGTTCGTCGCGGAAGATGCGGTCGGCTTCCTCCAACGATCCGCCCAGGAATTCGTGGATGCGGGCAAGCAAATTCTGTCCGGAAACTTGAGGATTCATAGGCCAACCGCCTGAGAACGTTGTGAACGCCAAGCCATAGTGTGAAACATTAAATTGAAGGGCGTTTGATCGCCGTTTGGGAACGAGGTGGTTCAGTCGTTGACTGCGGGAGTTTCACGTTTGAAGTCTCCACTTTTACCACCCCGTTTTTCGAGCAACTGAATCGGTCCGATGGTCATTTCACGATCCACTGCCTTACACATGTCGTAAATCGTCAGGGCCGCGACGCTGGCGGATGTGAGCGCTTCCATCTCCACTCCAGTGCGGGCGCTAATTTTTGTTGTCGAGACGATCTGAACTGTTCGCTCGTCAAGGACTTCAAAGTCGATCGTGACGGAATCGAGACCGAGTGGATGACACAACGGAATCAGATCGGCCGTCCGCTTGCTGGCCATGATACCTGCCAATCGAGCGACTTCGAAGACGTCTCCTTTGGCAAACTTCCGGTCGAGAATCAGTTGTAAAGTCTCGGGCCGCATCGACATGCGAGCTTCAGCGACGGCCGTTCGCGTGGTGATCGGCTTTTCACCGACATCAACCATACGGCTGGCTCCGCGTTCGTCAAAATGGGTCAACTCGGCCATGGAACCACAAGTGGTTTGCGTTTAAGGAAAAACGTCTTCACATTCGCCGCTGCACTATAGTCCGCCCACTTTCGACCGACAACCCCGCCCAATACCGCGAAGACGGCTTCTTGGAGAGCTTGCAGCCCGTACCGGTAGAAATGTCACAATCTGAATGATTTCGAGGGCTGGCAAATGAAACCGAAGTCTGCGACGATCTCGAAAGAACCGTATTGCCTGATCGTTTATTGCCTCCATTTGACAGGGTTGTCGGGATGATTGTCGTACTGCATCCGGGGCGTTCCGAGGAAGAAATTCAGCGGGTTGCTTCGCGAGTTGAAAGCTTGGGCCTTAAAGCTCACGTGATCGTTGGGACGGAACGCACCGTTGTGGCGGCGGTTGGGTCTCAGCGTCGTGATGACGATCGGGAAGCGTTAGAACGCTTGGACGAGGTCGATAAAGTGGTGCCAATTCTGGCGCCGTACAAGGTTGCCAGCCGGGAGACGAAGCCGGAACCGTCTGTGGTTCAGGTTCGGGATTTGGTGTTCGGTGGTGGACATATTGGCGTGGTCGCGGGACCGTGTTCGGTGGAGAGCGAAGAGCAGATCATCGAAACGGCTCATCGTGTCAAAGCAGCCGGAGCGACGGGGCTGCGCGGCGGTGCGTTCAAACCACGAACAAGCCCCTACGCATTCCAAGGGCTTAAGGAAGAAGGGTTGAAACTTCTCGCTGCCGCTCGTGACGAAACCGGTTTGGCTGTCGTGACCGAGGTCATGACGCCTGAACACGTCGAGTTGGTGGGAAAATATGCGGATGTGCTGCAAATTGGTGCGCGGAACATGCAGAATTATCATCTGCTGCAAGCGGTCGGCGAGACGAAAACGCCGGTGCTGCTCAAGCGGGGACCGTCGGCAACGATGGATGAATTCCTGTTGGCTGCGGAGTACGTGTTGGATCAGGGCAATCAGCAAGTGGTGCTCTGCGAACGCGGTGTGCGGACGTTCGAGTCTCACACTCGGTTCACGCTTCCGTTGGCGACCGTGCCGTACCTGCAAGAGCGGACACACTTGCCCATCGTGATCGACCCCAGCCACGGGACCGGAATTGCGTCGTTGGTTCCGTCGATGTGCCGAGCGGCTGTCGCTGTCGGTTGCGATGGATTGTTGCTGGAAGTCCATCCGAATCCGGCGGAAGCCGTCAGCGATGCCGCCCAAACGATTTCCCCCGACACATTTGCCACGATTATGGACGAATGTCGCAAAATTGCTGGCGTTCTCGGGCGAACCGTTGATGGACAGGCTTGAAGTTCCCCAATCTTAGGGGGTAAACTCGAGATGTGCGTTGTCGGTCGTCTTCAATTCGCTCGCCGGCCACCCGCCTACCCCTGTCCCACCATTTTCCAATAGGAGTGTTGCTGATGACCAATCGCAGCCGTCGTGAGTTTCTCGAAAACTCCATGTTTGCAACCGCCGCCGCCGTCGCCGCTGGTGCATCCACTCAAACCGCTTTCGCCAAAGACGAGCAATCAGACAGCCCGAATGAATTGCTGCGTGTCGCGGTCGTCGGAGTCCGAGGACGTGGTCGATCCCACTTAGGAGCATTTTCCGGTCGCAAAGACACCGAAGTTGCGATCATTTGCGACGCTGACGAAGCCGTTGGTCAAGCTCAAGTCGAAGCAATCCACAAGAAGACCGGCAAAAAGCCGAAGTATGTCAAAGACATGCGGGAAGCCTACGACGACAAGAGCATTGATATCGTCAGCATCGCGACCCCAAACCACTGGCATGCCTTGGCAACGATTTGGGCCGTTCAAGCCGGGAAAGACGTGTACGTCGAAAAACCCGTGAGCCACAACGTGAGCGAAGGCCGTCGGATGGTGCAAGCCGCCCGCAAGTACGACAAGATCGTGCAAACGGGAACCCAATGCCGTTCCACCAAAGCTACAAACGAAGCCGTCGACTACGTGCAATCCGGGCAAATCGGCGATTGCAACTTCGCTCGCGGTCTGTGCTACAAGCCGCGTGGTCCCATCGGACCGGCTGGCAAATACGATGTTCCTGGTAGCGTCGACTACGATTTGTGGACGGGACCGGCCGCTCTGCAACCGTTGACCCGACCGAAACTGCACTACGATTGGCACTGGGTCTGGAATACCGGCAACGGCGACTTGGGCAACCAAGGCATCCACCAAATGGACATCTGCCGATGGGGTATCGGTGCCACTTCCGTTGGCAAACGCGTGATGGGTTTCGGCGGACGCTTCGGCTATGAAGACGCCGGTGAAACCGCCAACACCGAAGTCACGTTCCACGATTATGGCGACAAGAAGGTCATCTTCGAAGTCCGTGGTTTGAAGACCGGTGCCGAACGCGGTGCGAAGATCGGTGTGATCTTCTACGGTAGCAACGGCTATGTTGTGATGACCAGCTACAATGGTGGTGCCGCCTTCGACTTGGATGGCAACGTCGTCAAGAAGTTCAGCGGTGGCGATGATCACTTCGGCAACTTCGTGAAAGCCGTCCGCAGCCGCAAAGTCAGCGATCTAAACGCCGACATCGAAGAAGGCCACTACTCCTCCGCGATGTGCCACCTCGGCAATATCTCGATGCGAATGGGCGAAATGGTCACCGCGAAGGAAGCCGAAGCTCGCTTGTCGGACGACAGCGAACTTGCGGAAACTTACGATCGGTTCTCCGCACACCTGCGTGAGAACGGTGTCGATTTGAGCCAAAACAAAATGCACTTCGGACCGATGTTGGAAATCGATCCAGAATCCGAAGAGTTCATTGGCGAGCACGCACGGGCCGCGAATCCTTGGTTGACTCGCGAATACCGTAAAGGGTTCGAAGTCCCCAGCGAAGCAAACTTGTAAGCTCGGCGATTTGGGACGAATGTTGAAATGACGAACAGAGACCCGGTTTCTTTTGGGGGCCGGGTCTTTTTCTTGAAGGAGCGAGTTGCGGATGGCGGAAGTATCGCCAGACGAGCCGACGGACCGACTGCGAGCTTGTCTCAAGCAATATTGGGGATACGATGATTTTCGCCCGCTTCAAGAGCAGGCGATGCGGTGCGTCATGGAGGATCGCGACTCCGTCGTTGTCCTGCCGACCGGCGGTGGCAAATCGCTGTGTTACCAAGTTCCGGCCCTATGCCGGGAAGGTTTGGCGGTTGTCGTTTCGCCGTTGATCTCTCTCATGAAAGATCAAGTCGATGCCCTGCGTGAGTGCGGTGTGGCGGCGGCTTGCGTCAACAGTTCACTTTCCGCGTCTGAGCGGATGGAAGTCGCCTCGGCAGTTCGGCGGGGAGAAATTCGCGTCCTGTATGTCGCACCTGAGCGGATCGTTCAGGAACGAACCAAAGACTTTCTCGAAGACTCCAACCTCAGTTTTATCGCCGTCGACGAAGCCCACTGCATCAGCGAATGGGGTCACGACTTTCGACCGGAATACCGCGAACTCAAGGGACTCCGCGAACGGTTTCCCGATGTCGCATTTCATGCCTACACCGCCACTGCGACCGAACGTGTCCGCTCCGATATCGCCGAAAACTTGGGCCTCAAAGATCACGAACTTCTGGTGGGTTCGTTCGATCGGTCCAATTTGTTTTATCGAGTAGAGCGACGACGCAATCGGCTGTTACAGATTCAAAAAGTTCTCGATCGGCATCAGGGAGAATCAGGAATCATTTATTGCATCAGTCGTCGCGATGTGGACGAACTGAGCGAGACGCTGAACGATCTTGGTTATAAAACCCTTCCCTATCATGCCGGGATGGATGCGGAGGAACGCCAGAAGAACCAAGAGGCATTCATTCAAGATCGCACGGAAACGATCGTCGCAACCGTCGCGTTTGGCATGGGAATCGACAAACCGAACGTGCGGTACGTGATTCACGCGGGGATGCCGAAGGCTCTGGAGAACTATCAACAGGAAGCCGGTCGCGCCGGTCGCGATGGGCTTGAAGCTGAGTGTTGTCTGTTTTACTCCGGTAGTGATGCCCAATTGTGGCGGCGGATTCTAAATGAGGAGTCCGCGGGCAACATTGACGCGGCGATGGCCTCGCTCGAAGCGTTGGATCAATTTTGCACGGGTGTCTCTTGTCGACATCGTTCGTTGGTCACGTACTTTGGACAGGACTGGCCCGACGAACCGTGCAACGCCTGCGACGTGTGCGTGGGTGATCTTGATTTGCTCGATAATCCGCTTGAGACGGCTCAGAAAATCGTCTCTGGAGTTGTCCGGTTGGATCAGCGGTTTGGCGGTGATTACGTCAGCTTGCACCTGACCGGTTCGCGGGACAAACGCATTCTCGAAAACCGGCACGATCAGCCCAGCACTTACGGCATTTTGCAGCAGCACGATCGGCGTGCGGTTCGCGATTGGCTTGAACAATTGGTCTCGCAAGGATATCTCGAAAAAGTTGGTGAGTATCGCGTCATCCACGTGACTGCGAAGGGACGGGAATTGCTACGCGGGGCGGCATCACCGCGATTGCTGCAATCGCGAAAACGGAAATCAACAGCCGAAGCGTCGGCGGAAGTTCGACGAGAGAGTTGGGACGGTGTCGATCGCGGTTTGTTCGAGCGATTGCGGGAACTTCGGAAAGAACTCGCCGATGAACGCGGCGTGCCGGCTTACATTGTGTTCGGTGATGCAACGCTACGGGAATTGGCTCGACAGAAGCCGACGTCGATCGAGGAAATTCAAGAGGTCAAAGGTGTGGGCGAGAAAAAACTTCGGGACTACGGCGATGTTTTTACTCAACACATTCAAGCGTATCTCAAGAACGACACCGATCCGAACCGGACGGCAAAAGCTGGTGTCTCCAAGAACACAGGGCGGAAGATTTCATCGGCCTCACGCCGGGCTTGGCAGTTCTTTCGTGATGGCATGACGTTGGCCGAAGTGGCCGAGACGACCGGACGGGCCAGCAGTACGGTCACTGGCTATCTCTGTGACTTCTTGCAATCCGAGGCCCGGACAGATCCGCTTCCGTGGGTCGATGCCGACACGTTCGAACGGGTTCGCACAAAGGCGACGGAACTGCAAACGGATTCGTCGAAACAGTTGTTTGAAGCACTTGGCGAAACTGTTTCCTACGACGAGATCCGCATCTCCCTGACATGCGTTGCCAACGAATTGGAATCATGTTCTCAGTAGCGATGGTTCAAGGCAATGGTTGAGGGCGGACCGGCATCGTCCACCGCGAGGCTCTCTGTGAAGGGCTCAATCTTCCCTGTCTTGGCTACTGCTCGACAAGGAGTCGATCGATGAGTGAAGAAAATCTGGAATCACTGGAGCCGATCGAAGACGTCATCGATGCCGTTCCGCGTTGCAACGTGTGTGGTCGCGAACTGGAGTTCGGTACGGGCGAATCGCGGCCTGGGCTGATGATGCGTTGCGCTTCCCGCAACTGTGGCGTGGTGTTGGAGCAGCAGGTCGACGGCGACTTTTGCACCCGCACCTTTCAGTTTGCCAAGACGGATCATCCAGCGGCCGAGCGGAACGTCACGAACCACTATTCGCTACTCGTGCTGCCATTCTTGCTCGACGACGCCGACCGTAAGCAACCGTTTGCGGCCATCGACAAGTCTGCGCGTTGGCAACGACGAGAATTCTCGCCGACCGTAAAAACCGATGTGGATCGGACGGAATATTTTCTGCCCTACATTCGACGTTTTCTCTTTCCGAGCTTGTTCAGTTCGGCACAGGACGCCTCGGAGTTGCAGACGTGTCGGCACTACGAATTCCCGCTAGAATTGCTCGGTGGCAGCAGTGATGGCATGCGTTATCAGGCAGATTGCCGGGACACATTCAAAGACCTTAGACAGACCTTTCCGCTGAACTTGGACCGAATCGAGTTGACGGTTTTCAGTTATCGCGTCGGATTTTTGATCCTGAGATTCCGCTGCGATGACGAGGAAGCCACGTTCTTCGATCAGATGCGGTTGGCGCACGTCTTGCGATTCATCCGGAAGCCCCACGACGAATTCACGCTGCCGTTGTTATCGCCACGACCGACGGTGGAAGGATTCTCGTCTGCATCGACCACGTACGATATGCCACGTTTAGTTTCGTGGCTACTGGATGAGTTCCGACGCGATACTCGTCCTTCCGCGAATACCCCAACCGATCAACCCATCGGTGGACCGTCATTGCACAGTCGCTTGCCAGTTCGGTTGGTGTACGATGATCGGCTGCTGGTGTACACGTTTAGTTGTCTCGACAAGGAATCGTGTTTGGACGATCCGGACACCAATCGCACGCTGCTCGCTCGGCATGTCGTGGTGCGATTCGATGACGAGACGCAAGCGACCGGTCGCGCTCGCACGCCGGATCGGCCCGGTGACGATTGGCGACGCAAACGATGGGAAAGCTACTCGAAAGACGGTGGTTGCCTCGTGGTTTTCGACACCGACGAGTATCATCGGACGGCCATCGGCGGGTACTGGGAAACCTATTACTTCGATGTGTTCTTACTCGCGGCGTTGCAGCGAGTGACGTTGCTGTCGTTGTTCGAACGCATGGCGGACATCCGTAGTTTGACAGGCAGTTCTCACGAGTCCCGCGTACAACTCCGGAACATTCGGTACGACTTGTTGGTGTTCAAGAACCAATGTTGTTTCAGCCAGATCACCAACCGCGAACGCGGTTTGACTCTGTGGCGAAAATGGCAGAATGTGTTCGAGACGGAATCTCTCCTACGTGAAGTGAACGAGCAGTCTGAGCAGCTCGATGGCTTCCTAGAGATTCGGTCACGCGACAAGAACGAGCGTCTTCTAAGATTGGCGGGGGTTGTCACGACCATTACTCCGGCAATCTTTGGCCTGGAAGTTGTATTTGGAGAGGAACCGTGGTTGGCGGGCGTGAAATGGGCGTTGTTGATTGCCCTGTTCTTTGGTGTCGGCTTGTCCGCCTTGATTATTTTGAATCGTGAACGACGTGAAATGTAGGTCGAAAGAGGACAGACAATGCGCCCGAAGATTGCCGCGTTTCCGAAGTGTTATCTCGACGACATCGCTGGTTCCAAGACGATGACCGTTTTCGAGTGGATCGAGATGGCCCGTGCGTTGGATGCCGATGGGCTGGAGATGTACGAGGGTTTTCTCCCGAGTTTGAATACCGAAGATGTGGATCGTGTAGGAACCGCGATTCGGGATGCCGGTTTTGAGATGCCGATGCTGTGCTGCTCGCCGGACTTCACGAACCCCGATGCTGACGCTCGAAAGAAGGCCGTCGAACATCAGGCTCGTATGATCGAGGTCTCGCGTCAACTCGGTGGCGTGGGAACGGTTTGCCGAGTGCTGAGTGGGCAACGCTATCCGGACGTGTCCCGCGAAGATGGTCTTCGCTGGGTTGTCGAGTCGATTGAGGAGATCCTGCCAATCGCCCGAGAACATGGGATCGTCTTGGGGTTGGAGAACCACTACAAGGACGGCTTTTGGAGCTACCCCGAATTCGCACAGAAGCAGGATGTCTTCCTGGAATTGTTGGCTGGGATTCCCGAACGGGAGTTTTTTGGAGTGCAGTACGATCCATCAAATGCAATTGTCGCCGGCGACGACCCTGTCGAGTTGCTGCGAAATGTGGCGGATCGCGTTGTCAGTATGCACGCCAGCGATCGGTATTTGACTGACGGGACCACGCTGGAAGAACTTCGTCAATCGGATGGTACTCTTGGGTACTCGCCCAATCTGTGTCACGGCGTGACTGGTCAGGGGCTTAACGACTACGACGCGATTTTTCAGATTCTGGCCGACCACGGTTATCAAGGATGGATCAGTATTGAAGACGGGATGAATGGGATGGATGAAATGGCGGAGTCCCTCGCGTTCCTCCGCCGGATGGTTGAGAAGTACTTCCCCGAAGAGTAATCGGGGTTATTTCGTCATCTCTTCAAACAGTCGTCGTTGCTCTCGCATAGCGGCGACTTTGTCTTTGGGATTCGTGCGGCATTCGAGCAGAATCCAACCCGAGTAGTTCGCCTTCTTCATTAATTGGAACAGTTCGTCATAGGGATATTCGCCGACGTTGAATTCACGGACGTGTGTTGTGCTGGCGAGACGATCTTTGACGAGATTGAAGTTGTGTTCCAACCCTTTCCCTTTGAGATCGACATCGTTGGAATTCCAGCAGACACCAACATTGGGATGGTCGGCGACTTCGAAAATGGCCTCCATCACAGGAAGCTCGCTAGTGCCGCGTCCATGAACTTCCACGCGAATTTCCTGACCATACTTTTGGCCGTAGGCCGCGACTTCATTCAGTGATTTTCCGATCTGCTCAATCGTCTCTTCGTGTGGCACGCCTTTCACGAATGCGTTCGGCTTGACCTTCACACCGCTACCACCGCAGTCGTGCATGAGCTGCACGTACTTCTTGGTGAGCTCAATGTTCTGCTGAAGTTTCTTCGGATCGTTCGAGTGATATTCCGCATTCGATCCATAGCCAACCAATTCGACGGAACTATCCGCGAATCGGCGACGAACGTCTTTTCGTTCGGCAGCATTGAGCGATGGTTCCACACCATGGGCATGTTGTGTCCGGACTTCGACGCCACCGAGTCCAGCTTCCTCACACGAGGAAATTAGTTCGGGAAGCTTCATATCTTTTCCCCAAAGATACGTCACTAAACCGAGCTTCATCTGACTAGCGGACTTCGATTCCGCAGCCGCGAGAGGGGCAACTCCAAGCCCTGTTATCGTGGCGGCAGTAGCGGTGGCGGCGAGGAACTCGCGTCGTGAAAGTGTGGGCATCGGGAACTCTCAGCAAAAATTGAAAATGGTGAATCTGAACGTCATCTGCTATCGAAAACAACGTAAACAATTCTTCCGCAGAATGTGAGTGAGTGGAGATAATTCGGTGGGAATGCCTTGGAGAAGTCTATTCGCTGTCAATGGCTCAATCCATCAACGATTGCTTGCGGATTGCCCCGGTTCGACGCAGAATGAGGACGTGATGCTGTGAGCCCCTTGGGAACCGCATGAGGACTTGATGATGAAGACGTTCTCCCAACCTCATTTTTTGTTCTTGCTGACGATGGGAATTCTGATCGGCGGCAACGGTTCGGCCGCGGAGTTTCCCCAGGTTCGTGGCGTTGCCTCTCAACCATTGGTGGCAGCGACGAAGCGGCTTGTCGAGGCATTGAAGTACGTCGGGGCACCGCTGTACGCAGCGGATCAAAAACGGCTCGAAGCTGCATATGTCAACAAGGACGCCACCGACGCGATTGTGCAAGTCCAAGCGGTTCTCGACCCGTATTGTGTGGCGGCAGTGGACATCAACGCGGAAAGCCGAGTCCATGTGATCGAAGGGCCGGCGAAAAAAGAACTCATCCAGCAAGGTTGGCGAACATTCCTTGTGAAAGTTCACAACCAAGCCGGAATCACGCCGAAGCTCGTGGTGGAAAGTCCGAATGCGAAGCCGGTCTACATGCGGGGGCGTGGTGCTCGGCAACGTCCGCAAACCGAGCAGACACTTGTACCGCCGGGTGAAGTTGAACAGCGTTGGCTCAGTGTCGGGATGTTCGACAAGCCACCGTTGAAACCCAAGTTGTCGGGCTTGGAGCTTGAGTATCGAATCGTTCAACTCTACAGCCGTGATGCCGGGCGGCGTGAAGCGGAGTTAGCGTTTCATGTCGGACAAGGCACGCAGGATCTTGGGTTTCGCAATGCCGTTCCCATTCTGTTTCACTGCGAGCCAGCAGTCGAAGTGGCATTGGAAGTTCGTGATTTCGACGGGTCTCCCACGACGGCCGCTTTCGTGATCCGCGACGAACACGGTCGTGTCTATCCGAATCCAGCCCGGCGGTTGGCACCGGATTTCTTTTTCCACAATCAGATCTACCGAGCGGATGGTGAGATTGTCACCCTGCCCGCTGGTGACTACACCGTGACGGTTTCTCGCGGTCCCGAGTATCACACACAAACGAGGAAGCTGACGATTCCTGAAGATGTTGCCAGTTACAAAACTCGATTCGATTTAACGCGTTGGACGCACGCCGCTGACCGTGGTTGGTGGTCTGGAGATCATCATGTGCACGCCGCCGGGTGTGCTCACTACGACAGCCCAACCGAAGGCGTCACTCCGGCTGACATGCTTCGGCATATTCTGGGCGAAGATTTGAATGTCGGTTGCGTTCTTTCCTGGGGGCCGTGTTGGTACACGCAGAAGCAGTATTTTGAAGGTCGCGTGTCGGCGTTGTCTCGGCCGGATTACTTGATGCGGTACGATGTGGAAGTCAGCGGGTTTCCGTCATCGCATGCAGGGCACTTGTGTTTGCTGCGGTTGTCAGAAGACGATTACCCCGGCACGAAAATGATCGAGCAATGGCCGAGTTGGACGCTGCCAGTGCTGCAATGGGGGCAAGAACAAGACGGTGTCGTTGGCTATTCCCACTCTGGTTGGGGCCTGCAATTGCCGGATGTCATGCCGGATGGCTCACGAAGTTTTGTCGATTATCGTCGTGTGCCGACCGGTTGGAACGGCACGGACGCAAAGACCCTGCCCGATTACGCCATGCCACGTTTTGACGGAATTGGTGCGAATGAATTCATCGTAACTGTCGCCCATGATGCATGCGATTTCATCTCCGCCGTGGATACGCCCGCGATCTGGGAGTTAAACATCTGGTATCACACGCTCAATTGCGGTTTCCGAACCAAGATCAGTGGGGAAACCGATTTTCCGTGTATCTACGGTGATAAAGTTGGACTGGGTCGGATTTACGTGAAACTGAAACCGGATGAAAAACTGACTTTCGATTCCTGGATTCAGGGGGTAAAGGAAGGTCGCAGTTATTGCGGGGATGGGTTGAGTCACGTCTACGATCTGCGTGCACAAGTCGCGGACGGTGACCAATCGGTGGCGCTTGGCGAAATGAGTTCCATGGGGAAGCGGAGTGAGTTAACGTTAGGCGAACCGGGACGAGTAACCGTCCAATGCGACGTGACCGCGATGCTCGATGACAATCCCACACCGGAAGTGAAATCCATTCGGGAACGGCGACTCGACGAAAAACCCTATTGGCATCTGGAACGCTGCCGGATTGGCGGGACTCGCAATGTTCCGGTTGAGTTGGTGGTCAATGGGAAGCCAGTGGCGACGAAGGAAATCCCGGCTGATGGTTCAGTTCAGGCGTTGACGTTCGATGTCGACATTAAGGAATCCAGTTGGCTTGCCGTGCGGATTCTCCCCAGTGTGCACACCAATCCGATTTGGGTGAGCGTGGACGACAAACCCGTCCGCTGTGATGCCCGCAGTGCGGAATGGTGCCGTAAGGCGGTCGACGTCTGTTGGAACTCCAAGCAAGGGCGAATTCGTCCTGAAGAACGCGACGCCGCGCAAACGGCGTACGATCACGCCCGGAAAATCTATGACCGAATCCACGCCGAAGCATCGGCTGAGTGAGTTCCAAGTGTCGCACGCCCGTCGTTCCGGGGAGCGTGCGACATCGTCTGGGGTAGCGTTACGCCGTGTAGCTTTTCATCAGCGAAAGGGCGTTTTTGCAGAGGTGTTCTTCGCTGGGGAACATCTTCCGCCAGATTTTCGTGGCGGCGGCGATTTCTGGCAGTGCGAGACCGAATGCTTCAACCATCAGCCAGCCATCGTACCCCGTTTCTTTCAGGGCGGCGAATGTGGTGTCGAAGTCAACGTGGCCTTCGCCCGGTGTGGAGCGGTCATTCTCGGAGATGTGAACGTGAACGGTTTGATCCGCACATTCCTTGATGGCTTCGGCTAAGTCTTTTTCTTCCAAGTTGGCGTGGAAGGTGTCGTACATCATTTTGAAGTTGGGGTGGTCAATTTCCCGGCAGAATCGAGCCGTGTCCGCTGCGCAGTTCAGGAAGTAACATTCGAAGCGGTTGAGGTATTCGCACGTCAGCATCACGCCGGCATCTTTGGCGTGATCGGCGGCTTGAGACATTGTTTCTTTGCCGTATTTCCACTCGTCTTCCGTACGGCCTTCGCCTGTGAAGTGGCCAATCGTGCTATGAATTGGTCCGCAAAGGTGGGTTGCACCGGCGATGGCGCACATATCGATGATGCGTTTGAGGTGGTCCAAACCGGCTTGGCGCCTTGCGGCATCACTCGAAATCGGGTTGGCATCCGTCGAGCCATGAACCGTCACTGCGGTCCGCTCAAGACCGAGTTCGTCCAGTTTGCTGGCGACGTCTTTGTACTGGCTTTCGTTCGGGCTGAAAATGGGCAGTTCCACGCCGTCAAATCCCCACTCCTTCAGTTGCTCCATTTGAGCATAATTGTCGGGGGTGACGTTGTCGGTCCACAGCAACAAGTTCATGCCGTACTTCATCGGTGCGCTTTCGTAGTTTTTCGTTGAGATGAAAAATGATTGATGGAAAACCGGGTTTTGTCGGTGTTCGGCTCAGTCTGACGCTGAACCGTCTGGGTTTCAAGCGACCCCGAGTGACGGCTGTTTTCAAGAAATATCCGAATCGAAGTGCGCAAAGTTGTTTGGGGGATGCATTCTCTCCGCAAAGCGATTGCGTAGTCGCTAGACTTGGTATGATAGGCAAATCACGACCGCGAATGTCGAAAACTTTCTGTCCAGGGACAAGGTTGCCCGATTCCGTTCCATTTTCGGTTATGCTTGAACTGCACCGACCAAACTGCCGGGACGTGACCTCGCATTGTGTCGGCGACCGATTCCAATGTGCCGGATTCGCAAGTTTCAACACCCTGGTTTCTGTTCACATCGCACGGATTTGGGTTTCCACCGATTCGGTCGCACGCCTGTTTCTCATGAAAAGGATCGTCAGATATGTTGTCTGTTCGAAGAATGGCCCGCTGGCTGACTTGTATCGCCGTTCTCGTTGCGTGTACCGGCGTTTGGGATGGGGATTCCGCCTCGGCGGCGAAACGAACCCGCTCGAAGAAGCGAGCAATTCTGCCCCGTTTGACATTTGACGCCGACGCCGAGCAATTTCAGTTGTTCGATGCGATGCAGGAAGGCAAAGTCGATGTCACTATGGTCCCCAAGGATTCCACTGGTGGCTACATCTTGATTGATAACATTTCCCAGAAGCCGGTTTCGGTGAAGTTGCCGAACGCTGTCGTCGGGGTTCACACGATGCAACAATTCGGTGGTGCCGGCGGGTTTGGTGGCGGCGGATTGGGCGGTGGATTGCAGGGCGGCGGATTCGGTGGAGCCGGTGGCGGTCTCGGTGGTGGTAACCAAGCCCAACCGGTTGGCGGCGGTTTCGGTCAAGGTGGTGGTGCAGGTATCGGCGGTGGTGCCGCTGGTGGATTCGGTGGTGGTGGACTTGGTGGGGCTGGTGCCGGTGGTGCCGGTTTCTTCTCGATCCCACCAGACAAAACCGCACGCATCCCTTACGGCTCGGTCTGCTTGGCTCACGGAGCGATGGAACCAAGTCCACGAATGACGTACCGCATCGTTCCCGTCGAATCTTTCACTAAAGACGAATCCCTCAAAGAATTGATCGGAATGGTCGCTGCAGGACGTGTCAACACCCGCGTTGCTCAGGCAGCCGCTTGGCATCTTTCGAGCAAAATGAGCTGGTCAGAGTTGGCTGCGAAGTCACACATTCCGGCGTTCGGACAACCACGACAACCCTATTTTCACCGAAGCGAATTGATGGCTGCGGTCGGGTTGGTCAAGCAGGCTGAAGCTCAAGCCAAAGAGAACGCGAAGAACAAGAAGCCGAGCGAGAAGGAAGACAATGATCGACGTCGGCAACGTGGACCATTAAAGATCGAAGCCGTCGAATAAAGCAGCATTCATTGCAGTCAAAAATAACGACCTCAAAGCGAGTCGAGAAATCGATTCGCTTTTTTTTCGTTTTCGGGCTTGTCGACTGTGGGGCTCGGTCTAGAACTGGGTGAACGTTTTGAACGTTTTTTTTAGCCGGCAGAAAGATGTTCATAACAAGAAGATCGAACCCTCCCCCGTAAGCGAAAGATGATTCCATGAGCCGAAAACACTTCGTACCCCAAGCAATTGCTGCCCTGACTCTCGCATTCTCCGCATTGACGCTCCACGCTGGCGAAACCTGCAACGCAGGCAAGCAAGCAGACATCGTCGACACAGCCGTTGCTGCCGGTCAGTTCAAGACTCTGGCAGCCGCACTGAAAGCCGCCGATTTGGTTGACGCGTTGAAAGGCGACGGCCCGTTCACCGTGTTTGCTCCCACCGATGCTGCCTTCGAGAAGCTTCCCGCCGGCACTGTCGAAACCCTCTTGAAGCCAGAGAACAAAGACAAACTGACGGCGATCCTGACCTATCACGTTGTCAAAGGCAAAGTGGATTCCGAAGCCGCTTTGGAAGCCGGAAAAGCGAAAACGCTCAACGGCAAAATGGTGCGAATTCGTGAAACGAAGAAAGGTGCACAGGTCAACAAAGCGAAGTTGGTGAAAACCGACATCATCGCGAGCAACGGCATCATCCATGTGATCGACACCGTCTTGCTACCACCGGAGAAAAAGGCCGCGAAGTAATCGCGATCGAATAAGCCAAAAAGAAAAGCCGATGCCACGTGAGAACGTGACGTCGGCTTTTTTCTTTTCACTGTCAGCCGTTCCACCGTACCGACTATTTCTCGATACGGAATAGATGCGTTTCCGTCCGGACGAAGAGTGCATCATCGACAACAGCGGGTGAAGCCATGAACCCGGCATTCATTTCGTTTCGTGCCAGTTCAACGTATTCCGTGCCAGGCTTCACGACAGTGGCGATTCCCTCTTGGCTCCAGAGATAAATGTTTCCATCGGCGAACAACGGGGAAGCCGAGTATTGACCACCCAATCGCTGCCGATAATGTTCCGCACCGGTTTTGGCATCGACACAGGTGAAGATTCCGGCATCGGAAAGTAGATAAAGTTCATCGCCAATCAGCAGCAGCGAAGGCTTCTTGGGGACTTGTCGACCAGAGGTCCAAACGACGTGCGATTCACTGACGTCACCTTTGCCGTCATACCGAACAGCCAGCAGTTTCGACTGCATGAAACTGGTGACAATATAAGCCATACCGTGACCAATCACGGGGCGTGGAACGGTCGAGAAACCCAGACCGCCGTAACTGATTCGCCAAATTTCCTCGCCGCTCGCCGGATCGTAGCCGTAGACCCAGTCGGCTCCGGGAGAGACCAGGATTGGTTTTCCATCGACGTCGACCACATGCGGAGTCGCGTAAGCTTTTTGAAACTCGGCACGATCGTTGAGTTTCCCCGAACGCGGAGTCTTCCAAACAATTTTTCCGGTTCGTTTATCAAGTGCGACAACGAACTGACGATCAATCCCGTCGTATTGAGCAATTAGCAAATCGTTCCACACGATCGGCGACGCACCAGGGCCGTTTTGGTGATCGACCGTCAGTGTCCGTTGTTCCCAAACTTTTTCGCCAGTCTTGGAATCCAGACATGCCGTGCCGTAGGTTCCAAAGTGGCAGAATAGTCGTTCGCCCTCTACGACTGGTGTTGGTGAAGCGTAGCTGTTCAGCGAATGGATCGGCTCCGGGTTTTCGATGTTGAAGACTTCCACATTCTGAAGGATCTTTCCGCTTTCCGCGTCGACGCAGATGGCTCGCAACGACAGGGAACCCACCAATTCCAAACCACGGGAGTTCTTGACCTTCGCCAACCGGGCTTTCTTCTCGGCTTCCGTCAACGTTTCAGCGACTGCGGTCGTGAGCCAAACTCGTCCATCGGCAATCACGGGCGAGGAGTGGCCGTCGCCCGGAATGGCTGTCTTCCAAGAGACGTTTTCAGATTCACTCCACTCCACCGGTAGATTCGTCGCGTCCCCATGGCCGTTCCCGTCTGGGCCACGAAATTGCGGCCAACTCTCCCCGGCCATCGCAAACGAATTCACTAAGCAAAGCGAACACAGCAAACTCGAACGAAAGAATCTCATCAATGCGTTACCTCGGAGGGGTGAGTGAGTGAACAAGGCCAGGCGAGTAATTTACCACGTCCACTCCGAAAGCAACAACCGATCGAATCGGAACAATCGATACGGCACTTGCAATCTGTTGAAACTGAACGGCAATGACGCGGGCGACGATTGCGGTCGATCAAGAAGGTATCGTCCTCGGCAGTTTCCTTTCGTTCCTCGTAGGTTCTGTCTCGAAGAGGCCTGGAGTCCATGGCTTCGACGAGTCCACCGCGAACATGAAAGATCGTATTGCGGTTCAGGAGTTTCGACGTGTGTGGAATCGTGGGTGTTGTTGCCAAGCCGGGGCGGTTGCCGAAGGTTTCCGATTCCACACTTCGGGCGATGAGCGACGCGATTGCTCATCGAGGACCGGATGGACAGGGAACTTTCCGACGAGCCGAAGTCGCGTTTGCTCACCGTCGATTGGCGATCCGCGACCCACAACACGGTCGGCAACCCTGGAACAGTCGCGACGGTCAATGTGTGCTGACCTACAACGGTGAAGTCTACAACGATCGGGAATTGCGGTCCGAATTAGAAACTCACGGGCATCGGTTTTCGACACGCTGCGATACCGAAGTTGTCATGGCAGCGTATCGTCAATGGGGCACTGACTGCGTTAACCGTCTGCATGGGATGTTCGCATTCGGACTCTATGATTTCGAACGTCAGCAACTGTTACTCGTGCGAGATCGGTTCGGAGTCAAGCCGCTTGTGTGGTGCGACGTGGATGATTGCGTTGCGTTTGCGAGCGAACCGGTCGCGTTGTTGGCTTGGTCGGAAGTTTCTCGCCAACCGGATTGGGCGGTGATTAGCCAGCACCTTTCCACATTCCGCAGCACTCTCGGCGATCGCACCGTTTACGCCAACATTCGACAACTTCCGCCCGCGCACTATTTGTTATCCATCGGTGACAAGATCCGAATCGTTCGGTACTGGTCCCACCCCGAACATGAATCCGCTTCCGACATCTCATCGTTCGAGTCGCATTTCGATCAGGCGGTGACTCGCCGTTTGGTGAGTGATGTGCCTGTGGGTTTGTTTCTGAGTGGTGGCGTTGACTCCAGCACCATCGGTACGAAAGCTCACGACTATCTCGATATCGGAACTCCAAGTTTCTGCGTGACCGGAGAACAACAAACGAGTGAAATGACGGACTCTCATTTCGCGAAGCGATGTGCTACTCATCTTCGGACCGACCACACAACGATCACGCTCGACGCCGAGACTTATTGGTCGCGTTGGCAAGAGATGATCCATCGTTTGCAGGTTCCGTTGTCGACGCCGAATGATGTCTTGATCTACGAGATGGCGAAGACGGCGAAACGATCGGTTAGTGTGGTGCTCGGTGGTGAGGGAGCCGACGAATTGCTTGGCGGTTATGCGGCGGTTCAATGGTCGGGACATGACTACGATCGCAGTCGTCAACTCGCGGAGAATCGGTTTGGCGGGTCTTCGGCCGCTCGACGTTTGGCGGAGGTCAGTCTGCAACGCACGTACGGACGCACGCGGTTTGAATCCGCGACCGATCACTTTTTGAGTTCCAACTGTTTGATTCCCACCGCTGTCAAACCGCACCTTGTCGCCCCCGAATTTTGGGAGGATGCTGAATACGATTCCCGATTGACGACCGAGTACCAAACCACGCTCGACGAACAACCAGATCAGGCGACGAGCAATCGCTACGCGCGGTTGTTGCACCGGATCAATCTGGAAGGATTGCTGGGGCGGCTAGATCAAACCACGATGTTGGCCGGGTTGGAAACGCGTGTTCCGTTTACCGATCACGAGTTTGTAGAGTATGCAAGCCGTCTCCCCGTGGAACACAAACTCCGTCTATCGTCCGCCGAGACGGCTCCGTTTTTGTCGGCCCCGGAATTGGCGGCACGGGGAGCGTTTGAATCCAAAGTCGCGTTGCGAGAATTTGCGCGACATCGGTTACCGATTGAACTCGCCGACCGTCCCAAAGCCAGCTTTCCGACACCAGTTGCGTATTGGATTGCCAACGACTGGCGAGAGCGAATTCAATTGCATCTGGCGACCAGTCGATTCATTCGGTCGGTCTTTAATCCGGCGGCGATTAGCGAACTTCGGGAGAACCCGGCCGCAGCGGGGATGTGGCTGTGGCCGATTCTCAACCTGAGTTTTTGGGGTGACGCGGTGCTGTTCTAACTAGGGCAACTCGCGAATTCGAAGGTTGCGGAACTGCACCGGCGAACCCTCGGACTCCAAACACAGAAAACCTTCCGCGGGTTGACACTCCGCCCCGCCCGAAACTTCCTCACCGTTCACCCACAATCGCACTTCACCGTTGATTGCGCGAACGTAATAGTGGTTCCATTCACCGACGCCTTTGCTCAGGTTCTTGGAAGGAAAACTCCGGGCACCGTTTGGAGCCACTGGCGGGAACGGTTTCATCTTGGATAAACCGACCGGAAACACATCGCCGTGGCAGGTGAACCAATCCGATTCCTTGCCAGTGCGTTTCTTGTACTGCTCCGCATAGCCCAGATCGAGGACTTGCACTTCGATTCCACCGCCGGGCAGCGTGCCTCGTTTCAAACCGTCGAAGACCTTGGGCGGAGCCCAGAGGAACACGCCCGAGTTGCCCGCGGATTTCATGTGTCGCCATTCAACGACCAATTCCAAGTTCCGGTATTCCTTCTTTGACCGCGTAACACCGACCGGGCGACCCGTGCAAAAAATAACGCCATCCTTTTCGCTCCAAGTTTCGGGATCGCAATTCGCGTTCTCGAAATCCTTGAGGGACAGTGTCTTCCAGCCCGGTCCCGTGGCGATCTTGAACCGATTCTCCGGAGCAGCTTCCTCTGCGCGAACGTCGGTGGCAACGATCGCCAATAGCATGAACAAACACGGGCTGAGTCGAGTCATCAGAGTTATCTCACCTTCAAAAGATCTTGAGTCAGAAGACCTTCATAGAGTGGAGTTCCCATCAGTGGAAGTCAATGGAACTGAATGTTCCCTGGGAATTCTGACACCCGCCCGACAACTCACAACAGGTTACTGGCCAACTCGGCGAGTGCCGAACGTTCGCCTTTTTCGAGCGTGATATGAGCATACAACGGCTGTCCGACCATCCGGTTGATGAGATAGGTCAATCCGTTGGAAAGCGAATCGAGATAGGGATGATCGATTTGTTGGACGTCCCCCGTCAGAACAATCTTCGTGCCTTCACCCGCTCGGGTGATAATTGTTTTTACTTCGTGCGGCGTGAGGTTCTGTGCTTCGTCGATGATGAAGTAAATCCGTTGCAGACTTCGGCCGCGGATGTAGGCCAACGGTGTGATTTCGAGCTTCTTCGATTCAAGCAACTCTGGAATTCGCTTCGCGTCTTCGGAATCACCGAGTTCATGACGGATCACGGTGAGGTTGTCGAACAGCGGTTGCATATACGGATCGAGTTTGGCAGACACATCCCCCGGCAGAAAGCCGATGTCTCGATTCGATAACGGCACGACCGGACGGGCGAGCAAAATCTGTCGGTAATCTTTTCGGCATTCCAAAGCGGCGGCGAGCGCGAGCAGCGTTTTTCCACAACCGGCCTTTCCCGCGAGCGTCACGAGTTTAACATCCGGGTCGGTCAACGCATTCAACGCGAATGACTGTTCCGCGTTTCTAGCTTTGATGCCGTAGGCCCGATTGGACGTCACTCGTGTGAACTGCAGGTCGGGTGAGCAATATCGAGCGAGCACACTTTTGGAGTGATTTCGCAGAATAAAATTCTCATTCGCCACGGGGTTGATAACTTGAGTCAAATCAGTTGCAGAGACGCGCCCGTCGAGCTGGTAGAACGCATCGACCAACCCCGCCGGCATATCGTTCACGGTGCGTTTGCCGGTGTAGAGTTTGTCGAAACTTTCGATCTTGTCCGTCTCGTAGTCCTGAGCGACCAAGCCGAGTGCCTTGGCCTTCATGCGAAGATTCGTGTCCTTCGAGACCATCACCGTGCGACGAGGATGCTCTTGTTGAGCAACCATTAGTCCGGTATTCAGAATGCGATGGTCCGGACTGTCTTGCAGAAAAGCACGCTGGACTTCGTCGGTCAATTTGCTGCCGAACACAACCCGAATTCGCCCGAGCCCTTCGCCTAAAGATGCCCCACGTTTGGAAAGCACATCTCCGCTGAGTGCATCGAGTTTCCTCAGCGATTCCCGCGCGTGGAAGTTGATATCCTCATTGCCTTTCTTGAATCGATCCAGCTCTTCCAAGACTGTGATCGGAATGGCAATGTCGTGTTCCTCGAAATTGAAAATGCAACTTGAGTCGTGGAGCAACACGTTGGTGTCCAGAACGAAAACCTTGCGTGTCAATTCCGGATCCGAATCCATATGAGTTTGCTCCGCGAGAACTCTGCGGGTGAGATTATCGTTGAAGACGAGCGTAGTTTTCCCAATGAGTTGAGGTCAAGCGTTGATGGGCATCAGGCAGAAGTTCACTGACTATTCGTTCGCATTGATCGAGAACCGTTGATGAGTTGGGGTTTTCATCGACCGTATTTTCCCTGCTGGGCAATTTGTCAATATGGGGAAAAATCCGAATCGCCGTTGCCGAAATCCTCATGCAAAGGTATAAGTAATTGGGTCATGTCGATGGGAGGCGATCGTAAAGTACCTTCACCACCCATTGCCGCAGTTTAACTGCTTCCACAAGTTGGACTGCTACGACGGCAGTCCATGCAGTTTTCCGTGAAGAAAAAACGGGAATGGGGCATGAGCGCTCGAGA
Source organism: Thalassoroseus pseudoceratinae (assembly GCF_011634775.1). NCBI lineage: Bacteria > Pseudomonadati > Planctomycetota > Planctomycetia > Planctomycetales > Planctomycetaceae > Thalassoroseus > Thalassoroseus pseudoceratinae. The sequence goes on along the minus strand of NZ_JAALXT010000001.1, from coordinate 427,719 downwards.
ACTCTCACTGACACCGGGTCAACCGGCAGCCGTAGAAAGTCTGTACGACGAGGCTTTGCAAGAAGCACTTCGCCACAAATGGATCGAAAGCCAGAAACGTGGCTGCGATCTCGGCGAAAATGCAATCGACGAATGGTACGACCGTTACTGGTCTGCCTATTGCCGCTTCAAGCGAATCGAACATCTCGAAGGCCTTCGTTGTTGGCGGGAATTCGGCTCGGAAGACTTCGGAAATCTGTACACTCTGATTGTTCAGGGTGATCTGTTGGCTGATCGAATTCTTGACCGATACTTCGCCGGTCATGAGAATTTGGACATCATCAACTGGGCCATCGACTGGGGGCTGCCGTTGAATGATGTCGTCGGTGTTCTGGTTCAGCTTGATATGAACCGGGCCCGTTTGGATCGCAGTTGAGTGTCATCAGTTGTTGTTGTGCCGAACGGAAATTCAGGTCGATGCCCGAACATCCCTCCGACACCACGCTGGTCCTCGCAAGTCGTAACCCGAAGAAGAGTCGGGAAATCTCTGCCCTGCTTGCACCGTACGGACTGAAAGTCGTCGGAGTCGATCAATTCGCGAACGTCCCGGAAGTGGACGAAGACCGAGATTCATTTATCGGCAATGCTCAGAAGAAAGCCGCCGAAGTTGCCCAGGTGGTGCGTCGGTGGACCATCGCTGAAGATAGTGGACTCTGTGTCGATGCCCTCAACGGTGCACCGGGTGTATACTCGGCCCGATATGCTCACGAGGATCGACCGGACGGTGAGTCTGTCGATCGGCAAACTCAGGATTCGCTCAACAATGCGAAACTGATTCGTGAGCTTTCAGACATTCCCCGAGACCGGCGGACAGCAAAATACATCTGTCACGTATCGGTGGCCGATCCTGAGGGTGTCGTTCGGTTGGATGTCGAGTGTGCGTGTCGCGGAATGATCATCGACGAGCCGCGTGGGGAGAACGGTTTCGGTTACGATCCGTATTTCTCGATTCCCGAATATCATCGGACTTTCGGTGAGCTGAGTGGGCTGGTCAAGAATTGTCTCTCACACCGATCCCGTGCCATGCAACGACTGATTCCCCAATTGGTCGCTCTGTTGGCCGGCGAACGTCGATAATTCCGCTTCGCTCCATCGCGCACGGCGATCAGCGGATTCGCCGCGATACTTTGGGAACCCTGCTTGAACCCAGAGTGTCTACCTAATCTTCTGCATGGATCTCTAGAGTTGTGAAAAGTTTTTTTAAATTGTTGTTGCATACTGTGCTATCGTGGTAGTACAGTGGCTGGCATGATGTTTCTACGCATTGATCCGCAAAACGGCTTGCCGATCTTCGAACAGATTGCTCGGCAATTGAAATTCGCAATTGCATCCGGAGTGTTGCCGGAACCGGGGCGCGTGCCGTCGATTCGTGAACTCGCGAAACGAACGGCCGTCAATCCGAACACGGTTGCCCGAGCCTACCGCGAGTTGCAAGCCGAAGGTGTGCTGGGGGCGATGCGAGGGGAAGGCTTGTTCGTGACGGAACAAGCTCAAGCCTACTGCCAAGCAGACCGTCGTCGATTGATCGGCGAACGGGTTCGCCAATCGCTCCGTGAAGCCGTCGAGAGTGGACTGAGCACCGATGAACTTCGCCAATTAATCGACGAGGAATTTCACGCTGCTCAGGCAGATGCGCGCGATTCCGCCACGTCGTCGGAAGGAGAGACCGCATGACTGCCACATTTCGTTTTGATGAGGTGACGAAGACTTACGGTTCGCAAATCGCATTGGATCGTTTTTCGCTCACTGGGCATGAAGGTGAGGTTGTCGCATTGCTGGGCGAGAACGGAGCCGGCAAAACCACGGCTATCAAAATTCTACTCGGGTTGATCTCGCCAGACCGCGGACGGTCATCCGTGTTGAACATGAACAGCAAGCTTCATGGTCAGGAGATTCGTCGTCGAGTCGGATACGTGCCGGACCAACCAGCTCTGTATGACTGGATGACCGTCATGGAGATTGGTTGGTTCACCTCGGGATTGTACGCCCCTGGATTTTTCGATGCCTATTCCTCATTGGTGAAGCAATATCAATTGCCGGAGGATCGGCCGATCAAACAGCTCTCGAAGGGAATGCGGGCCAAAGTTTCATTGGCGTTGTCACTGGCTCACGAACCAGAGGTGTTGGTCTTGGACGAGCCAACATCCGGATTGGATGCCGTTGTCCGCCGGGAGTTTCTGGAAAGCATGGTCGATGTCGCCGCCACCGGACGCACCGTGTTCTTGTGCAGCCATCAGATTGCCGAGGTCGAGCGAGTCGCCGACACGGTTGCCGTTCTGCGGGGCGGTCACTTGGTGCTGTCGGAAGAGTTAGCAAAACTGAAGTCGGAAACATGGATGCTCACGGCAGCAACCACCGTCGAAGTCCCCGTGCGTTGGCCGATCGATCTCAAAATTCTGAGCGCTCGGCACGAAGGTCATCATCGGGAATGGTTAGTGCGGGGTGACCGAAAACACATTGATCTGTTTCGCGAGCAGAATCCACATTTTACGAGCTTGCAGACTGACTCACCGAACCTGGAGGAAATCTTCGTTCGCGTCATGCAACCGAAACCGCAGAATGGCCAAACCCGATCCGATGATTGGGCCGACCCCGCGACTTGGGAACGCAAAACGGAGGAGGCCACTTCATGAACGAGTCCGCATTAGCGATTCGATTGCTGTGGAAAGAACTTCGCACGCAAACATCGTTCTTCGTTTCGGTGACGGTTTCAAGCGCGGCCTTTCTGGTCTTGTTCAAGGTGCTGTCGACTCGGACCGAAACCAGTGACTGGGCGATGATCGTCATCGCGATGACAATGCCCTGTCTCTACGCACTCGGTGCCGCTGGGACCGCATTCGCTGGGGAACGGGAAGAAGGGACCGACAAATTCTTACGGTTGCGTGGCGTTCCGCATCTACCAGTGTGGACGAGCAAATTTCTGTTCCTACTTGTCAGTATGTTATTGATGAGCGGTTTGCTGTGGGCCATCGCGGGGGCCTTGGGAACGAACACGGTCGCGGAGACGTTCTACCGATACTTATTGCGCGGAGTTTGTCTTTCGATCCAATTGCTTGCTTGGGGCATATTGGCGTCAATGTTAGCCAGCACAGCACTCACGGCTGTTGTCCTCGGAGTTTCAGCGACGTTTGCGACTTGGACATTCCTCACGATTGTGTCGCCGGAAGTGTTCTCGCCGATTCACTATTTCCTCACGATTGGGCTGGTTGCCATCGACATCGTAATGGTCGATGTTTGGCTACGAACCGAACCCGGTCGGGTTTCGGGTTGGTGGCGACAAGTGGAGGCGTCACGACCGAAGGTCGACCGTCGTCGCAAATGGCGATGGCGAACGACCGAGGTGGCCAACCCAGCACGACGGATTTGGCAACGGCTTTGCTGGCATGAGCGTCAGGAATCTCGTTTCTTGTTTGTCGCCGTTGGATTTCAATTTTGCCTCTCGCTGCTGGCTTTGATTGGCCCGCGTGATCTATTCGAGTTTTGCACCGTCGTCATGATGTTTCTGCTCATCTACACGCCGTTCCATTCAGGATTGAAAGTTTTCCAGGCAGAACAGCGACAAGCACGGTTTCGTTTCTTCAATGATCGCGGTGTTTCCGCCGGCTGGATCTGGATCAGTAAACAGTATGTCTGGATGACAAGAACGCTGATCGCAACCGCCCTGCTCTACGGTGCGGTTTATATTGTCATGACGTCACGAAGCCAGACCGAGGGGGGGCCCGAATCGTTGATCACTGGCGGATATCTGCCGGGCGGGATAGTCATTTGGACGCTGCTTGCTTATGGGATCGGGCAATTGTGTTCGCTGTTGTTCTCGCGAGGTGTGGTGGCATGGTTCATGGCTTTGGTGTTCGCCGCGACGGCGGCATTCATCTGGCAGGAAGTCGCGTTTCTTCATGGTTCCATGATGTTCGTAGCCGCGATTTGGTTGGCGACGCTCATCATTAGCTACGTCCGAACCGGCGACTGGCTTTCGGAACAGACCGGGCGTGTCGCACGACTAAGACTCACTGGTGCGGTCGTCATTCCGTTTGGTGTGCTTGCAACTATCTGGGCGATTTCGCGTGTGCAAACCATTCCCGCGATCGCGACACAACCACTCCAGGCGGGATGGTTCCCTGTGCAGAATTCAACGAATCGGGCGATTGATGACACGCTCCGAACCGCTCAAGACGATCTTCTCCAGCATGAAAATTTTCGCGATTTTCAACACGTGCACGCCATCGACGGTCTGCCACCGACATGGGCCAGTCTCACTTGGGAACAGCAGAGTTTTGTCACTGATAATCAATCTGTTATCAAGAAGCTCATAACCGCTCTGGATGAGTCGTCTTCCTCGTTGGCTCCGTCAACTCGGTTCGAGACTGCCACGGTATCCGAAGTCAATTTGCGAGTGATCCGAACACTACTGTGTTGCGATGCTCGTCGTCTTGAAGCCGACCGCGAATTGAATACCGCCTTCGATCGGTACCTGACGGTCTTGAAAATTGCGCGGCTTCGAGCGAGAGGCCAAACATGGAGGCAATGGCGAGAAAGCAACTTGCGTCAGACTCATCTGCTTCGCTGGCTGCCGGGGTGGGTGATGGCGGCGGGGCAACGCTCTACCCGTGTTCGGCAAGCACTCGTCCGGCTGGTCGAAGAGTGGAACAAGTTTCCGACTGCGGCACTCGCATTGAACAACACCGTCCGCGTGCAATGGCATGAGTTGTCGGCATGGACGGCCCTGCGAAATTGGCCAATCGCCAAAGTGCCGTCCCGTTACGACGGTTCAAGGTTCCTAGGTGATATCCGCGGGAAGGTTTACTTGCAGATGCCGTTCGAACAAGCACGTGCCGAGCGAATTCTGCTTTGCCGATATGCAAGACTGTTCGACCGATTGACTCACGAATCACATTGGAGAGCCTATGGTACCAATGCAACTGGCTCTTTAATTTCGTTGCAAGCTGACTCGTCAGAAATGGCCGACGTGAGTTCCCAGACCATCGAAGCCTGGCTGGCGTCTTCCCCGATGGCTGACGATTTTCCCGTCCCGGGCAGCGAGGATATTCTTCGTCAGGTGACCGATCGAGAAATGGCTTTTCGCATGGCAATCATTGGATGTTGGCTAACAGATGCGGCACGCGAAACTGGTGACTATCCCCGAACCCTTGTCGAAGTCGCCGAGCAATTGCCGCCGGATTTGACACCGGGAGACCCCTGGTACTGGGACGACTTTCTCTATTTCCCGGACGGCATGCAGCAAGCTTCCTTGATGCGGAACAATCGACTCTGGGTCGATTACAGCGATCCTCCCCTGATCGCCGGTCGGGGATTCAAACTCCCGATGTCCGGACAATCAGATCAAGTCGGCTCTATAACTTCTTCTGGGATGCAAGAGGTCGAGGGAGTCGGTGTAACGGTTGTTGTTCCGTTGTGGCCAGACAACGAAGCACCCGGCGCAATCGCGTTGCCGCCGCTGGCAGACCACGCCAATTCCTTCTAGAATCGGAGTTCAAACCGACCGCTTTGAAGTTGATCGAATGGCAGAACTATGATCTGGGCTCAGAACGAAATCCGGCTCCCCGCGTACTCGCGAGGTTGTCATATTGTGACGCGGCAAGTCGTTGATGGTTGCCCCGAGTTGGCGGAGGTTGGTGTTGGCTTATTGCACGTCTTTATCCTCCACACGTCCGCTTCGCTTTCGATCAACGAGAATGCCGACCCGGATGTCCCGATCGACATGGAACGCTCGCTCAGCGCGATCGCACCGGAGAGTTTTCCGTATCGCCATACATGTGAGGGCCCCGATGATATGCCCGCCCATGTGAAGTCTACATTGACCGGAAGCAGCCTGAGTATTCCGGTGCGGGATGGGCGATTGTATCTCGGAACTTGGCAAGGGATTTATCTCTGCGAACACCGTAACCGAGCGGGATCGCGAAAATTAGTGCTGACTCTCCAAGGTAACAAACGGTCAACGAATGATTGACAATGACCTCTCAGTCATCACAATGGAATTGCTCGTAGGCGCTGCGGCACTACTTCATCGAGTCGGCGAATTCTCTGGATTTCAGTGCTCGCGTTGATTCGACTTGCAGACGGATCGAGAAAGGACAACGTGATGGCCTTGAGGACACTCCGACCCAACGCAAAGATTCTTGCTGCGTTTGTTCCGATGTGGCTTTGCTTACTCGACCTGGCCATTGCCGACCCTCCCCAAATCGAGGTGCACGTTCCGTTTGAACGCCAGAATCCCTCGTCAATTTATTCGAACATTGCCGAGGCGACTCGCGACATATCTCAACTGGACAACGGCGAAACCCATCACCACCACCCGGTTCGCTTGAACGCACGACCAATTGTGTCTCGATTCGATGTGGCGTTATCCAAACCGCGTCGAGTTTTGATCAGCCCCGACGGTTCCATGCTGGTTGCCGATTGGGGGGCCGATGTGGTGCTGAAGATCACAACGACATCGGAAGTCACTGTGTTCGCGAGCAACTTGCACGAACCGGCGGGCTTGGCACGGGATGCGGCGGGAAATTTGTACGTTGCGAATCACGCCTCGGGAATTGCCGGGGAAGGGACGGTTGTGAAAATCTCTCCCGGTGGAATGCCGATTGTGTTCGCGGATGGACTCTGCGGCCCGACCGGTTTGGCGTTTGATCCCCAAGGCACACTTTTCGTGGCGGATTTCCAAGGAGATCGGATCGTTCGGATTACGCCAGACGGCGACTCCCAAACGTTCGTGGACGAACTTCCCACACCGGCGGCCTTGGCGTTCGATCAACATGGCTATCTTTACACCGCTAGCTCAACGGAAGGCACCGTCTACCGAATTGATGCGATGGGCAATCGGTTCATCGTCTGCCAAGGACTCACGGTGCCATCGGATCTGGCGTTTGATTCGCAGGGGCATCTCATCGTCACTAATTACGGCGGCACGGAACTGACCTATGTCGATCCAATGGGCACCGGCCGTATCTTCGCGACGGTTCCAAAGGGGACGATTGGTCTCGATTTCGACGCCGATGGCAACTTGGTGTTCGTCAATTGGGATTTTCAGACGCTCATGAAAATCACGATGAACTTGCAGATTCCTTGTCCGCATTGCGGGCAAACCATTCCGCTGCAATTACGACCGAGGCAGCCGAAACCCACACGATCCAAGCCATCCGGTCCGGTAATTTAGACCGACCAATGCCACGCTTTACCATCTCGCGGCACGACCATCCGGAAGTCCACTGGGATTTCTTTCTGGAAGACGGCGAAGAATTGCTGACCTGGCGACTAACGCATCCGCTGGATGTCGAGGAGCCGATCGCCGCGAAGAAGTTGCCAAGTCACCGGTTGATCTATTTGGACTACTCGGGACCCGTCAGCCGAAACCGAGGAACTGTCACTAAGCTGGTGACCGGTCATTTCGACTGGCTCACGGGCGACGCGAATGCAACAATCATCGAGGTGCATCTCACGAGCACTGAATTCCGTGGCCGTTGTGAGTTGCGACACATTGACGACGACGACTGGGCCTGCCGGTTCCAATCGTCATAGATCGCAGCGGACTACGGTGTCTGCGAGATTCAATGACCCTGGCCCGGAATACCGTTTAATTGCGTTTTTCGTGCGTACTTGGTTGGGGTTGGCTGGCGATTTTGGGGGCGTTTGCCAGACCGCCAACAATCTGCACCGCACCGTCGACAACTTTGACCGATTCCAATTGGATCGCTCGTTTCGGATTGCTGGCTAGATCGATGATCGCGACATCGTGGCCATTCGATTGACGCCACTCAACGTCGAAACCAGCTTCCTCAATGTCTTGGGTTAACTCGTGGAGCGTTTCTTCGAGGGGAATCGGAATGAGACCTGCTCGAATTTGTTCAACTTCCAACGCCAACCGGAGGTCGGACGTCACCCAAGGTCGAACAATCACACTCGCAATGCCGTCCCATGCCTTGTATTTCATACGGAAACCGAGTCGCAGAACATCGGTTTGCATAAGCACACGCGGATCGCGAATCCCATCCGGAACAAGTTTCGCAAATTCCGGCCGTTGGAGTTCTTCGACGACCCAACTGTTAACTTGAGACTGTTCGAACGTCGCTGTCCATCGATCGCTATGGTTGATGTCGTTGACCAACCCCGTCGTCGTTTGGACGAGTTCCTTCGCTTCCTGCTGTCGGGTTTTGGGATCGCTGGGAACTGTCGAAGCTGCTTGGGTGTAGAATTCGGGAACTTGCCACAACGCCCAGAAAATCGCGCCACAAGCCGCCATCGCAAGCAGTGCGAAAGACACGCCCATGAAAATCCACTTTTTGCGTGCCATTGCAGTTTCCTTCCCGCAGGGAAGTGTGATTGAGAATTTCTCAGGCACCGGCGGGACACTGTCGGGCCGACCGGGAGAAGACGTTCAAGTTTTGAACATCGTATGTCTCGTAGCGATTATGGTCAAGATGAGGATTGAACGGGTTCGATGCCGTTCCGACCGAATTCATCCGGCAACTATTCTCTGAACGCGACAATACGACCGATTTGACATTCGCTTTGGAAAACCCGAGCGAAGCACCGGGAATTTGCCGGACAACAATCGAACGACCAATTAAACTGGTAACGCATCTCGAACTATTCCCGGAAAGTTGTGTATCGCCATGCGTCGTTTCCTCTACCCGATTCTCTTAACGATCATCGTGAATTTGGCACCGCCGAGCGTGCAAGCGCAACCAGGCGGACGACAGCCGTTGTTGCCGACGCCAAGGATTCTCAACCGTTACGGTTTGGAGTTGGCTTGGTGGAATCGGGCGGTGCTCGATCCCGCACGTGATGAGGTCGCCCATTTGACGGCTGACGAAGAGATCGTCTTTGTGCAGTCGACCGCCGGAACCGTAACGGCTTTCGACGCTGATAACGGCATCAAACTTTGGGCGATTCAACTCGGCTATCGCGACGCCCCGAGTTACCCGATCACCACCAACGCCAAGTTGGCATTGGTCACGACGGGCTCATATATCTTTGCAATCGACAAATGGAAGGGCATCGTGATTTGGCAGATTCGTTTGCCAAGCCAACCATCCACGAGTCCGACGCTCGACGAACGGCGGATGTTCATCGGCATGCTTGACGGCACGATGTACGCGTACAACTTGAAGAAGATTCAGGAACTCTTCGAGGATGCGAAACTTCCTGAGTGGTCCTATCAAACCATCGAGTGGAACTTCCGAACCGATGGTGCTGTCGCGACACCGGGTGTACCAATCGAGCCGGCGTTGTTCTTTGCAAGTGCAGACCGTTCCTTGTATGCAGTCACCACAAAGGACCGGGCTTTGAAGTTCCAATTGGAAACCGATGCCTCAATCACGGCTCGTTTGGCTCACGGGAATGGGCTGTTGTATTTGGCCTCGGAAGACTTCAATGTGTACGCGGTTGATGAAGTCACCGGTCAGATTCGTTGGCGATTTGTCGCTGGATTGCCAATCCGCAAGCCGCCCATCGTCATTCTAGACGACTTATTCATCGCTCCCGAACGAACCGGGGTGTATCTGCTGGATGCCGTCACCGGTCGACAACGAACGAATGGGTACTGGCCTCGGCTCGACAAGTTCGTCGCTGCGACTGAGAATCTCTACATGATGACGGATCGCACGGGGAATGTTGTGCTGGTGAATCGTGAAACGCTCGGTGTCGAAGGCGTCTTGCCGCTGAACCGGTACGATAACATCATCTACAATGACCGGACGGATCGCTTGATTATGGCGACCAGTCGAGGTTTGGTGGCCGTTGTCAAAGAGATTGGTTCGGAGTTCCCGAAGTATTACCAATCGCCTGAGAAGCAACCGATTCTGCCGATTCTTGCTCCAGAGAATGAACCCGAAGCGGACGACGCCACCAACTGAGACGAATCACGACTCGGAATTGTCATCGAGGATCCGCTCAATGAACTCATAAGCGGCTTGCCGAATTTCGGGCGGGAAATCGTGTTGGCAATCGGGATAGACGATTTGCAGCCGATCTGAAACTTTGTGCCGTTCGAAGACGGCGCGGATTTTCGGTTCGGCTTTTTTCACGCCTCGAAAGTCGAAATTGGAATCGGCGAGTGGTGAGCTTGAAAAGAATCCGCGGGGTGCGAGGGCGGCACAGAGTTCGTAGAAGTCAAAGGGCACACGATCGGGATTCAAGTCGTACTCGGTTCGCAATGCGGGCATGTAACGATCGCTCGTCCATCCTGCGATTTTGCCCCCGTAGTAATCGTGGAACGGCGTCCAACCGCAACTTGAAACGATGGCTTTCAACCGTTGATCAAACATCCCCACGAAAATGGCATTGTGTCCGCCGAGTGAATGGCCGATGACAGCCAATTTTTCTGAGTCGACTTCCGGCCGTGCGACGAGCAAATCCACGCCCCGAATGTGATTGACGAGTCCTTTCAGCGTGCCGGATTTGTAACCATCGGCGGTGAAATCGTAGCCGACCAAGTCACCAAAGGGCGGATAATCCGGAGCGAGCACAACGTGTCCACGACTGGCAAGTTCTGCGGCGTATTGGCGGTTCGGTCGGTTGGCTTCGCCCGCAACGATGAGTTTCCCGGCGGTTCCCGTTGGATGCAACGCAAGAATGCCACTGCGTTTTTCGTTAGACTTGATGTTCTTCGGCAAGTAGAGATGCGCCGTGACTCGTCCGTTCGCGTCCGCCACATAGGAGATCGTTTGGCGAACGAAATCGTCGGTTTCGACGCTCGACGTTACCTTCACATCCAACGGTGGGAATTGGGAGCGATCGGGAAGTGGTCCCGTGACTTTCTGGAACGCTTTGAGAATGGATTGACGACGTGATTGCCAATCATCGAGCGATTGAATCGGCCGGATCTCGGCATTCGGACCGCGATACCAATTCAAATCCGAATGCAACGCTTCCGGCATCTGTGCCAATCCGACATGGCTAGCGGATAAGCACAAAACCGTGACTGCAATGTTTGTCAAACGCATTGCATCCAACCCTTTCAACGTACGAGAAGTCTGAACGCTATGAATCGATCCTTAGGAACCGATTCTAGAGAATTGTCGGTTCGCGACAACTCACGCGTGGACTTCACCGTTTAAAGGGCCACATCGCACTTCACGAGGCGACTTTCAGCTGCAATTCTTCGGCGTTCAACGAGACCAATGTGATACCGACCTTGTTGGCCAGATCGATCACCTTGGCTTCATCAAGCAGGATCGTGCGACCAGACTCGATCGCCAGAACCCTGGCACCGGCTTCACGCATGGTTTGAATGGTTTGCACACCCACGGTGGGAACATCGAATCGCATGTCTTGATGCGGTTTCGCCACCTTGACGACGGTGAACTTGCCACGTTTGCAGAGTTGGCCCGAGCGTCGGATGCAGGCATCCGTTCCCTCGATGGCTTCCACCGCAACGACAGCCTGATCGCTGACGGTCACCGTTTGACCGACATCGAGCCGACCCATTTCCTTGGCTAGTTCCCAGCCGAATTTAATATCCCGCCATTGGGCAGGCGTGGGTTTTCGCTGAGTGAGGAATCCGTGTTTCACGAGCAGCTCCGGGCAGTATTCCAGGGCTGAATCAAAATGAATGCCGTCCCGCCCGAATTCGCGAATGACGGCTAACAACAGTGTATCGTCTCGACGATCTTTCACGGCGTAGTTGTAGATCATGTGGATCGTCCGCCAATCCGGCAGATGACGCAGCACACGAAAACGGGCCAAGAGCGTCGTCTTTTCGACTTTTCCCGCCATCACCACGCGGTCGATACCAGCCCGCTTGAAGAGACGGATCGCTTTGCCGATGCGTCCGAGTGGCGCGGTGACAAAGTCGTCGCAGATTTCGCCGAGTTCGTCGGGAGCCATCCCAACAACACCCACGGCGAATACGGACAAACCTTGACGGCGTGCCGCTTCCGCAAACGAGATAGGAAACCGCCCACCGCCGGCCAGTAACCCGACCCGTTGCGGTTTGCGTGTATGATTTCTTCCGAGCAGGGGAATCGTACCGTCCATGATTGCTCTTCAACTACTCCGCGTTGGCATCCTGCCAGTGCGTTTCTCGAACAAATTCAAAATCTGAATGATCTCGAATTCAGAACTAAGCCGCATCTCGTCGTTCGGAGACGTCGTCGTTGGATTCGAGTTTCGATTCCAACTTCCTCACTTGTTTGACAAGTGATCGCAACGTCTCTCGCATTTCCGGTAATTTCTTGGAGGCCATCATGACCTTAAAAGATTGATCGGCTTTCATCGCCGGATGCCCGATCCAAGTTTCGCCCGCTGGAACATTTTTATTGATTGCGGCACGAGCACCCACAACAACGCCATCGCCAAGTTGCACATGGTCTGCCACGCCCACCTGCCCTGCCAACACGACGTATTCCCCCGTCGTGACCGAGCCTGCCATGCCGACCTGTGAGACGATGAGATTGTGCCGTCCGACTTCGCAATTGTGTCCGATCTGAACGAGATTGTCGATCTTCGTTCCGGTTCCGATTACAGTTTCGCCGATCATGGCTCGATCAATCGCGGCGTTGGCTCCGATTTCGACATCGTCTTCGATGCGGACGGAACCAAAATGTGGGACTTTCTCGTGTCGGCCGTTGACCTGACGGTAGCCGTATCCGTCGCAGCCGATCACCGTTCCGGCATGAATCAGCACACGGTCACCGATTTCCGTATCCGGGTAACACACGACGTTGGCGTCGAGCACACAATCGTCACCGATTTTGGTCCCTGCACCGAGGACAACGCCGGGATGGATGTCACAACGATCGCCAATCACGACATCGTCATCAATCGTAACGCCCGGATGAATGTTCGTTTCGCTGCCAATGCGGGCCGATTCGGAAACGTTTGCATGTTTCGAGATTCCAATTTGGCGACGCTGCCGTGATGGACGGAGAATCGTCAACGCGACGCTCATCGCACTTTTGGCGTTTTCCACAAAGAGTTTCGGCTTCGTGCAGCCATCCATTCGCGGAGAATCGGCCAAGCTTTCTGTCACAATGACCGCACCGGCTTGGGAGTCGCGGAGACGGTTCAGGTTCGCCTCATCGGCGACGAAGGTAATGTCCGTAGGTTGGGCTTTGTCGATTGCTTGGGCACCGGTGATTTCAAGATCACCGTTACCGACGAGCTTCGCAGAAAGCTCCTTGGCCAACGTCGCAAGTCGAACAGATCCCATCCTGGAGTCCCTTCCGGAGTGGTCAGCGTTTGGCAGTTATGAGGGAGCGGGCGGAGTTCGCCTGCTAGAATCGTGAACTTCTAGCGAAATTTTCTAGCCGCCGCAAGACCGATTTTGGGGAATCACAATAGCGACGAGGTGGAATAGGAAGACTGGCGAAACATTCATCCTTGGAGAATGTTTAGGAGTCGGCGTGTGCCGGTTTGCACGGTTTACCGCATTTTGAAGGAGCAACCGATTGCGAAACCGGCTCTTGATCCGATGAGAAGGGACGTGCCAATCGAGGTTCGTTGGAAAGGGATTCGGAATGCTGAATCGAAGTCAGATGCTGGGATGCTTTGCATCGGTCGCCACCGTGATGATGATGGCCGTGAATTCGGTTCAAGCCGCCGAACCGATTCCCCCCGCCATGCCAGCGGTGGGCCCCATCGGCAACGGGTATGACTACTACCGAGAGTATCCCAATCAGGGGTACCCGCCGAGTGCTGAAGCAGGTCATCCCAACTACGATTTGCCCAAGAAGCATTACGACGTTTGGTATCGTCCGAAGTTGTTCGGCTGGACGAAGTCTCTGCGGTGTGCGAAGAAAGACACCTTCCGCCCCCGTGGGTTCGGACGTTTGTTCGTGGAACCGGATACCCCGAAGCGGATGGACTATCACCGTGCCGTGCTCACACAACCGGTCAGCGGATATGGTCCGTCATACTACTACCGGACTCCGGACCAACGTTGCAAATGCGAATGCTGCTGTGAGGACTGTTTCAGCGATTCTGATGGGGATGGCACCTGCGATCGTTGCGAAGAGTAACCGCTCACCGGTCCACTTGGCACGTCTTCAGGAGTCGTGCCATTTGGTCCTTGGTTTGAGAATCGGCCGCCGAGCAGTTCATCGCCTTCATCATCTTCCGATGATCGCGACGTCTGTCTTTGGCGGCGTACGATTTGTGCACGCCTTCGCAGTCGATCAGCCACAATTTCCATGTGCCGTCATTATCGAGCGACGGGAAAAAGTGACGGGTGCAGACACCACGCCAAGCCAGACCGGCTCGGTGAATTTTGGAAAGCGTCTTCGCAACCGACGCCAGCAATTCGGTTTGCAATTCGTTGCTCAGTCGTTGCCAACCGCCATTCTCGAAGAGCTCGTGCAAGGAGTGCGGCGGTGGCACTTCCTTCAAGATGACCGCTTCGCGAAATCGCAACATGCCGTGACGCAACAACGCGATTCGCTCCGGCACACGCAGACCGATTTCCTGCAGCCGTTCAATTCCCAGCCACTCCCGGTGTGGGAAGCTTTTGAGGAATTGACCAGATTTGAGATCAGTCATTCTCGGCCAGACCCGTCGCCGTCCCCAATTCAATTTAATGAACGACGGAACGGCTTTCTTGAGGCCTGGCAGTGCCATGGGAATCACGGCGCGACCACGATGACCGTGCACACTCAAGCGAGTGAGTGAAAACAGACGATCGAGATTCGTCAGCCCACTGCGATGCATGATCTCGCGGGCTTCGGACGATTCGTAAATCGCGGAGCCCGAGAACGGTGACGGCCAACTCATGCGGAGAGGTGACGGCCAATCGGTTTGTACGGGAAATGCCCAACTAGGCCGCGCGAGTGTTTCTGTGAGAGGCATCCAAAGAACTTTCGGTCACGAGGTGTTGAATCCACGGTTCCGCAAACAATTCGGAAACCTTGTTTTCGACTTTCTTCTGTGCACGACGGTGATTCAAAGGTTTCTCAGGACGTAACCCTGCTGTTCCGTGAGCCACGTGGAACACGTCTTCGGCCATCGTACGAACGGGAACCAGTCCCGTCTGGAAACCGGCATCCCAAATTTGTCGGGCGATCGCGTAGCCACCGCCTTTCATCCCGTCTTGATGGAACGACAAGCCGTGGGTTCGCAACGTTTCCGTACGGTACATCGCACAGTAATCACGTGGATAGTGCCGCTGCTTCCATGCTTCCGCCGTTTTCAATCCCAATGCGGATTTCAAACGATTGGTAGCGAAGCCAAAGACTCGTTTCTGCCACAGATAAAGGGGATGTTCGAGTTCCAGTTTCCACGCACCGGACGCCGCGACGCGATCATCTTGTTCCAAGATGGCGATCATGTTGTCGAGCCACGCATCTCGGCGGACGAACACATCGGAATGCATGGTGACGTAGTATTTGCCCGTCGCCACTTGCAGGCCTTGGTCCCAAGCGGTGAAGACATTCTTTGGCCAATTGTCGGAGGTTTCTTCCGGACGCTCGATGAGGTGAATCCAATCGAGCGAACGGAGATAGTCGAGACTTTGGTCTTTCGAGCCATTGTCGATGACAATCACTTCTAGATCGTAGTCTTCCGAATGCTGGCGAATTGACCGCAGACACGGCTTGGCGTATTCCTCGACCTGCCAATGCGGAATACAAATGGTAATTCGTGGACCGACCGATCCCATATCTCGACCCTTGACGTTAATGCATGACCTTCACAAAACATCCGGTGAAAACGCAGTATTGGTAGCCCCACGATTACTGCCGAAGGACACGAATGTCTTCCGCGGATGCGGTTGGGTAGAGTTGGCGATGTTCTTGGTCGAAGTTTTTGACGAAGGCTCGCACATTGACGTTGTGATCGTCACGTCCGAACAGCGGTTGTTTGGCGAGCGATTCTTCCGCACTCAAACCGCGATACTTGATGTCATAAAGCGAAAGAAATTTGGCGGTTCGTGTCACGCCATGTTGGCAGTGAACGAGCATCGGATAATTGTTGGGGTCGGAGAGGATCTCGAGATGATCGGTAATCGTCGGATCATCCGCTTCGACGTTAAGCGTCATCGGAAGTTCGATGAGACGCGCACCGGCATTGGTGACAGCCTTTCGTTCACCGTCCCAACGCGGTTCGCCCATTTCACCGGGATTGCACAAGTTGACCACGGAACGAATTTGGTATTTTTCGATGACTTCATCGAGGACATCGGGTTCCAGCCAAGCGGCTCGGTAGACCAAACCTTCGTCGTGGGTCGCGAGGTGTTTGTAGCGGTGATGCTGGTGATACGCGTATCCGCCAGCCAACACGCCCACTACGGCGGCGAGGCCAATGCCCCAGAGAGTCGTTCGTCGTTGCATGAGGGAGGCTCCGAGTGCGAGTCCATTCGAGTGTCGGATGCTGGCGTAAAATCGTCAGCGTCGCGAGGGTTCTAGGACATCATTGAAACTTCGTCAATCGGTCTTTTGGACTTGCGCGTGAGCAGCGGTCGGCATTATGATGTCAAACTCACGAACACTCCCCTGCCCGAAGACCCGAGCTTGCTTCCCCAAAAGTGACTTCCAAGAGGCGAAACAACGACAATGCCCAAACCGCCAAGCACCGGCTTGATTCATGGAGACTGCCTGACCGAACTGAAAAAACTGTCGGACGGATCGGTCGATTTGGCCTTTGCCGACCCGCCGTTCAATATTGGCTACAGTTACGATCAGTACGACGACAATCTCCCCTCCGATGAATACGAGCAGTGGTGTGAGGAGTGGATGGGGGAAGTCGTGCGGGTGTTGAAGCCGAACGGAACCTTTTGGTTGGCGATCGGTGATGAATATGCCGCTGAACTCAAAGTGTTACTGACACGCACCTTGGGGATGCACTGCCGAAGTTGGGTCGTGTGGTACTACACGTTTGGCGTCAACTGCAAACACAAGTTCAGCCGTTCTCATGCTCATCTGTTGTACATGACCAAGGACCCTGCGGAGTTCGTCTTCAACGTGGACGACCCCGCAGTCCGTGTGCCTTCGGCTAGACAACTTGTGTACAAAGACAAACGGGCCAATCCCAAAGGTCGGCTTCCGGATGACACTTGGATTGCTCCCCCTATTCTTCGCGATCACGAGGGATGGGTTCTCAGACCGCAGGATGTCCCGGAGAGCTTTCAAGCCAGTGAAGACACCTGGTATGTGCCTCGGGTTGCCGGCACGTTCAAAGAGCGGAAAGGATGGCACGGTTGTCAAATGCCGGAGCAAGTTCTCGCCAGGATTATCCGAAGTTGCTCCCACGAGGGTGATCTCGTTCTCGATCCGTTCGCGGGTAGTGGCACCACGTTGGCGGTTGCGAAGAAACTTGGTCGTCAGTATCTCGGGTACGAGATCAGCGAGGACTACGTAAGTTGGGCCAGCGAGCGGTTAGATCAAATCAAGACTGGTGATCCACTCGACGGAGCCGAAAACCCGCTTCGAAGCGTACCGTCCACAAACAATGGAAAAAAACTCAAAGAACACTGAGACAAACATGGCGACAGTTGAGTTCATCGCAAATGACGAACCGGAAACCGCTCGATTCGGGTGTGTCTTCGGTACGGTTTGCGTGCCAAATTTGGTCGTGGGATTGGTCGGGGATCTGGGCGCTGGGAAGACTCGGTTTGTGCGAGCCGTTGCCGGTGAACTTGGCGTGCCGACTGAAATGGTCAACAGCCCCACATACATCCTAATCCATGAATACGCCGGACGGTTGCCGGTGTTTCACTTCGACACTTACCGACTCCGTGACGAAGACGAATTTTTGGAACTTGGCGTCGACGAACTATTTTCCGCCGGTGGGGTTTGCCTGATCGAGTGGGCGAATCGCGTTGAGGAGATTTTGCCCGTGGATCGGCTGTGGATTGATATCACCGTCACCGGGCCGGAGAGTCGGAAATTCAAGATCACTTCCAATGGCGAGCTAACCGATCGTGTGTTGGCGGAGTTGCGAAAACGAATCGATTCAGCGGGGCTCTAGTTGCAATTGAGCAGGCTTCACATCGACCGCGATGCCGGTTTGCCGAATTGGTTGGTGTCCGGTCCAGAGAATCCCTTGCACCATCAATCGCCGATACTCCGGCAGTTTCCAATTCTTGTGGAAATGACCGCCGCTGAAGCCAAACGAACGCCCGCCGTCCTCACGTTCCCATGCCCATGCGACCGGTTCTTCACGGTCTTCGATGTCGGCGAAGATAAGACCCACGTGGTTCTCACGCTCGGCTGGAAACTTCAAGCGATAGTAGAATTCCTCGTGGACATTGAACGGCTTGATCCCGCGAAGAATCGGGTGATCAATCGTCGCGGGACGGGCGGATGTCTCGACGACTTTGTATTTGCGATCCGGTCCGCCATGACAACCGCCGAACAAGGAAACGTATGCGGGAACATCCTCGGCATCACGGGTTCCCATGCCCCAGTGCAGACAGACGAAACCACCACCCCGCTGGGCAAGGTGTTTGAAGGCGGCCAGTCTTTTCGCATCCGCGCTGAGCCACTTCGCTCCTTGGGAAAGGAACACGACAACCACGTCGGCACCGTCGATGAGATCCGGTCCTTCGCTCCAAGCGTCGTCGGCGGAAACGACAATCGTTTGCAAGTTTTCAAACGGTTGCAACATCTCCGCCATCAGATTGACGCCCGCCATGTACTCATGCGTGCGAAATGGGTGCCCATCCGGTTTTTGCCCGAGCAAGAGCACTCGCTTCGGACGCGGATTCTCCGCCGCGACGGCCAACGGCACCGGCTGAAGAAGACAACCGAAAATCAACACAAATAGAATCCGCATGAAGACACCTGTTTCTGAGCTGAACGAATTGGACTGCCGTCTACTCCTGCATCAGATTGAGAAGCCTAGCTAGCGGACGGGGCATGAATACAGGACCGTCGAAGAAGTAACTGATCACGTTCACGATCACGTAGAAGACGATCAGACCGACAACTCCACCGACAATTTTTGTGGTGTTGTTATCGTCGTCCTCGGCGTCGGGAGCGTGTGGGTCCTTCACAGACGGACCTTCCCATTTGGTCTCTTTCTCCTGCGTGATGAGATCCAAATCGGGCTGGTAGTAATATGTCAACCATCCGTTCAACCGCATCAGGAACAAGGCGGGAATTCCCATCAACGCGATGGCTCCTAAGATCATCGCCAACGGGCCCAGAAGTTGTTTGTAGTCGATTTCCGTGTAGGCGTTTTCACCTTCGGACGTGAGAAATGCCTTCATGGCGATCATCTCGCCTTCGCCGGTATCAAACCAGAACCCTTTCGGTGACTTCGACTTATACGAAAGGGGCATTGCCGGGCCGTCTTCGCTGTCGCCGCCGGTTTTCGGTTCCTCGAAGATTTCGACAGCACCACGTCGGGCGTTCATCTCCACTTCGTCGATGATCGTCGTGAGTCCCTCGCCGAAATTCAGAATGAGAACCGTCATCATCAAAATGGCGGGCAGCATGGTCAGGACGAAGAACATCGCCCAATGCATCGCTGGCTTCGCGACGCCCTTGGTAAAGAATGGCGGCATCGTCTTCCAGAAGCACCATCCCGGCCACTCTTGCGGCATGGCGAAGTGGGACATGGCGATCGGGAAGAACGGGATCAAGGGCACACACCCCAGTAAAATGATTCCCAGCCCGTTGATCAGTTGCAGATCGTTGATCTGCATGATGCCATAAATCAGCGGTCCAATGATGATTGGAAACCCGCCGATCAATATCCAACCGACGAATTTGAATCCGTTGGCAGCGGATAAGAAGAAATCGAATCGAGGATGCTTCCACACTTTCCGGCGGGTGTCGTGTGTGAACTGAATGATTTCGGTGTGAAGCAACCACAGCCAACCGGGGATCACCGGCAGGAATGTGCAAGTCACCAGCACCCAGAACGCTTTCAATGGGCCGCGACTGCAATACAGCACCATGAACAAGCTCAACAACCCAAGCAATCCGCAGATGACATGATAGATCATCGTCCGAAACGCGACTTTTTTGTGTTCCAGCAGGAAGTTCCACGCATCGGGAACGCCCTTACTGAAGTACCTGGCTGGGTCGGGGCCGCCGCGTTTTTTTAGCTTCTTTTTGCGTGCCGAGAGTTGTCCGGTTTCCAGGTCGACTCCGCACTTATCGCATTCGATGTCGTCCTCATCGGCTTCCGCACCGCATTTCGGGCAGATTCGGGTGTTGGCATCCTCCACACGCGAAAGATCCATCCGGGCCAATACGTCTTCGACATCGCCACCGCCGCCACCACTTGGCGAGGACGCTCCGCTGCGTTTGCGACGAGGGCCTGATGACTTCTTGGCTCCCCCACCCGGCACGTTGACTTTGCCGCCGCAAGCTGGGCAACGGATCACCCGACCACGGGTTTTATCGGGAAGTGTCAGTCCTTTTTCGCATTCAGGACAACGAATTTTCACCGGCATCGAAAAACTCCCAGCGAACCAAACTCAACATTGAAAACGCTCACCGGGAGCTGAGTCAGTTGAAGTGTTCTTGCTACAATTTCCCTGTTGTGCACTTTACCATCTTTCCGAGGGCTGTCATGTCGATTCCCCACGAGACTGGAACTCAAATCAAATTGCGTGGTGGTTCAGTCCGATTCCGGCGCTTGCCAGGGAATCTTTCCATAGAGTCGAACTTGATTTTGCAATTTGTTGGCGAGTTCTCGATACACGCGAGGGTTTTCGGATAACAAGTTTCGCTCTTCGAGCGGATCATCGTCGAGGTTGTATAACTCTTGCTTGCCGAACGGGCTGTTCTGAAGCAGTTTCCATGGACCGCGTCGGACGGCATCGATGGTTTTGCCTTGGTATTGCAGACCGCCTTCACGACGACGGAAGAACGCGATCGGCCGCAATGGCTCCTGTGCCTTCCCCTTGAGCGTGGGCAAGAAGCTTCGTCCGTCGAGATCGGTGGGCTTCGTCGCAGTTGTGGCATCGACGATCGTGGTGAAGATATCCATGCTCATGGCGGTGAATTGTGTTTCGGTTCCCGGTTCGATCACGCCCGGCCATTTGGCGATCGTGGGGACTTTCAAGCCGCCCTCGTAGACGGTTCCTTTCCCCGCCCGTGTCGGTCCGTTGTTCGCTCCGACGTTGATTTGCCCGCCGTTGTCGGAACTGAAAATCACGAGCGTGTTGTCGGCTTGGCCGGTGGACTCTAGGCACGTCAACACTTTGCCGATCCCGGCATCCATATGTTCAATCAGTGCGATTAACTTGGCCCGTCGTTCCGAGATTCCCGTTTCGCGTTGACGGACTTTTTCGACCCATTCCGCCGGCGGTTGAATCGGTGTGTGCGGCGCGTTGTACGCCAGGTACAGGAAAAATGGTTCAGACTCGTCGCCCCGAGACTTCAGGTAGTCGCATGCCCAATCGGTAAACAAATCCGTCGCGTGACCCTTTGGATCGATCACCTCTTGATTCCGTCGCATGTAATTGACGTCGTGACGACGGTGCTTGTAGTAGTCGTCCATCATGTCACCAAGAAAGCCGTGAAACCAATCGAATCCGCGTTCGTTTGGTGTATTCGGAGACTCCAACCCCAAATGCCATTTTCCGATGATGGCCGAGTGATACCCCTGCGTCTTCAAAACCTTCGGTAACAACGTGGACTCGGGAGACAACCATCCCCAGCTGTTGTTTGCGTGCGTGCGGATCACCCCCGGAACACCGACCCTGTCTTGATATTTGCCGGAAAGTAACGCCGCCCGTGTCGGTGAACACACCGGACAATTGGCGTAGAAATTCGTGAATCGCAGTCCGTCGCTGGCAAGTTTGTCCAAATTAGGGGATTGCAAATCCGGAGCACCATAGCAACTCAAATCCCCATAACCGAGATCGTCCGCCAGGATGACGATGACGTTCGGCGACTGCGGTTTTTCTGCGGCTTTGGTGCTTGTCTGCAAGAGACCCAATGCAACGACCATGACCGCGAGGCCAGTCAACGCGACGAAATTGGTCGTCCATCTCGGGCGGCATAAGCCTTGTTTGCGGGACATAAAGGGATTTCCGAAAGAGCGATTTTCTGAATGGGTTTTCTGAGATTGTTGAGTATCCAAGTCTGACTGCGGTAGGTCAACTTCGCCGCTAAATTCGGTAGGCTTGCCATCGCAATCGGAATGGGTGATGCTTGAGATTCTTCGGAATTCTCTTCTCGAAAGGCCAACGATGTCGCTCCAACGTGGTTTGTTCTGGGCTCTAGCCTGTATTGTGATTGGTGGAAGTTCGACCTATGCGGATTCGCTCCAAGGCAGCCGTCCGAATATCATTTTGGTCATGACGGATGATCAGGGGATGGGGGACTTGTCCTGCATGGGAAACAAAGTCCTACGGACGCCGCATCTCGATCGTTTTCACGCGATGTCCACGCGGT
Organism: Thalassoroseus pseudoceratinae; assembly: GCF_011634775.1. Taxonomy (NCBI): domain Bacteria; kingdom Pseudomonadati; phylum Planctomycetota; class Planctomycetia; order Planctomycetales; family Planctomycetaceae; genus Thalassoroseus; species Thalassoroseus pseudoceratinae. The sequence continues at coordinate 405,382 of NZ_JAALXT010000001.1, read as the reverse complement.
TCACCGACTTCCACGTGAGTCCCACCTGTGCACCAACGCGATCCGCGATTTTCAGTGGCCGACATGAATTCCGGAACGGCGTGACTCACACGATCAAAGAACGCGAACGGATGGCGCTTTCAACAACCACTTTCCCCGAACTTCTTCAGAAAGCTGGTTACGAGACCGGCATTTTTGGGAAGTGGCATTTGGGGGATGAGGACGAATATCAGCCGTACAACCGCGGGTTTAGTGAGACCTTCATTCATGGAGCCGGCGGAATCGGGCAGGCGTATCCTAGTAGCTGTGCGGACTTCCCACCCAACCGCGAGAAGGAAGGGCTTTACTTCGATAATGTGATTTTGCACAACGACACCATCGTGCAGACCAAAGGGTTTTGCACCGATGTGTTTTTCCAGGCGGCGTTGGGTTGGATCAAGCAACAACACGATCATGAGAAACCGTTCTTCGCGTACATTGCCCCCAACGCGCCGCACGGTCCGATGATCGCTCCGGAAAGGTATAAGCGTCGCTTCCTCGATATGGGCTGGGATAAGAATACCGCCGGACGTTACGGGATGATCGAAAACATCGACGATAACTTCGGTCGTCTGATGGAAAAGCTAGACGAATGGAAACTGTGGGACGACACACTCGTGATCTTCATGACCGACAACGGTCAGGCGGGGCGACGAGCTCAATTGAACGGCAAGCGGACGACCATATTCACCGCAGGATTCAAAACCGGGAAAGGTTCGCCCTATGAAGGTGGAACTCATGTGCCGGCGTTTTGGCGATGGAAGGGAAAGCTCAAGGAAGGCGTGGACATTCCGGCGTTGACGGCTCACATCGATCTTTACAAGACGTTCTGCCAGTTGGCCGATGCCGAAATCCCGAACGGCATTCAGCCGATCGATGGACGTTCACTCATGTCGTTGCTGGAAGATCCCAATGCGGACTGGGCGGATCGTCATTTGTTCGTTCACAAGGGGCGTTGGGAGAAAGGCGCCGATCCGAATAAGAGTCGGTTGAAAGATTGTGCCGTCCGCACGCAGCGATGGCGTCTGGTCAACAACAAGGAACTCTACGACATCTCGAATGACCCGTACGAGTCGACGAACGTAATCGACGCACACCCAGAAGTGGTCGCCAAACTTCGTCAGGAATATGACGCCTGGTGGAAAAAAACCGTGCCGTTGATGGTTAACGAAGACGCTCCGTATGCCAAGCAACAGCCGCAGGCGGTTCGATATCAACGCCAACTCCGCGAGCGGGGAATTCCGCAGTGGACACCACCCGAGCTATAAGCCTGGGAATGCACACCGGTCGCAGTTCAAGACTTGGTTACGTTCGGGAAGCGTTCAGCAACGATTATTCGGCCATCGCTTCCTGAATGATTTCCGGCGTTGGACGTTCGGCAGACATTGGCGGAATCGCGGGGGCCAGGGAGGAGGCATCTGGAAGCGGACAACCGCAGGCCCGGTACGCTTGTCGAGCCGCCAACCGCACTTCCCCAACCGGTTCAAGGGGGCAACCGTTCGGCAGTCGTCCCCAACCGATCTTGAGAAGTCGTTTACGGATCGCGGGGGAACAGCAAGTTTTTGCGTCGCAGAAGTTCTCGCCGTGTTCCACGCTATCACGGACGGCTTCCGCAGCGGCCTTACGGACTTCCGGGAAACAGTTCTCCAGCCCGGCGAGCAGTGCTTGTTCGGCAGCCGGGTCACAGGCACAACCGGACTCGGCCACGCTCGCCAACGCCGCTTTGATTTGTGGAACCTGGGCTTTCTTCTTCGCGACCTGACTCGCCAGCCGCACGGAATCGCTGGGAGAATGGGCCAAGTCAGGATGGACAAGCGATTTCAGCGGCGAGACTGGCTTCAATCCCGGAATATGATGTTCCGCCAAAGCGGTTACGTGTTCCGTCTTGTCACCGATGTGTTGAACACATTTCTCAAGCCCCAAGAATTGCCAAATCGTGAATGGTCGAGGCTCGCAGACTGGGGCTGTCGGCAACTTCGGAGGCGGATGCGGACTCACGCACCCCGATGCCGTCAACCAACTTGCCACCAGACAAATTCCGAGCGACACGCGACGAATGGCTTCGCCGCTGCTCTGCTTGATTGTCTGGTAAGAATTGGTCGCGAATCGCAACGGATGGTCCTTCATCCTCACAATGGCCCTCTACCTAATCGGAATTATCGGCAAAGTCGCCCCAGAAGGATGAACGCAATTCCGTCGCCACGCAAAGTCGGATCGTGTCGAGACTTCTGACAAGTGAAATCCTTGTGCCATCAAGGCGATGTCGTGTCGTCCGCGTCGGAAGGACTTCCTAGATCGAGTGTCAACGGTTGCGAAACCGGCTCCAATGAGGTTTCCAAGGGCCAATCGCGTTCGCTGCGAAACCCGCCGATCGAGCCGCTCACATGGATCGTCCACGTTCCCGGTGGCACATGGGGGAAGTCGAACGCACCTTGGGCATTCGTTTTCGTCGAGAGTGGCTTGCGAGGGTCGTCCGTGCTGTCGTCACTGGTCTTGGCGGGCGTGGGTGTCATTTTGACGTCCGCATTCGCAATGGGACGATTCAAGTAGACCACACGACCAGTCACGGACGGCAGACGGGCTTCGCGGCGAATTTCGGCGGTCGTTGGATCGAGAATCTCGAGTGGTTTGGAGAAAGTCGGACCAATGTTGCCCACCGCGTCAATCCCGCGGACCAGCAGATTCACCACACCCGCTGGCAATCCCTTGAGCGGAACTTGGACAATCCATCGGCCTTGGTCGGAAAGTAATGCGAGTTTCGGTTTGACACCCTTCGGGAATTGCCCATTCCGTTCGACATCGACGACCACTTCCACATGTTCGGTGCCGGCAAGCCCGGCGTCATCGGCGTTGATACTTAACGAGACCGTTGAATCCAAAAGCAGTTCGGCGGGAGAAAGAACGTCCACTTGGCGAATTTTCGGCCCGTTGTCATCGAACATCAGGGGAACCAGTGCCCTCGCCTGCTGTCCGGCACGACTGACGACAGCAACCAAATTGACCCGCTCCTCACCGGTGGGAACAACTGGCATCAGGAAGTCAAAATCCGTGACACGGGTCTCCCAATCCAATTGCCCATCCTCGGAAACACCGTGCAACATCGCACGGATCTGACGATCACTTTGCAGATGCAACACCTGATTCTCCGGCCAACGATTTTGGGCGTTGTCCAGTCCAATCGACAAACGCAACGGTTGCCCTTCGTGTCGACCACGTGGAGCATCGACTTGCATGCGAACCGGCAATGCGGGGCTCTTGGACGTGAAAGCCGTGTCGTTGGCGGGAGACAGGAGCCGAATTGTCGGCGGCCCAGTTACCGGCGGTAGATCGACGGTGCTGCGATTCGCGTCCACATCGTAGTGGAGAATCCGAGGCCATCCCGCAATGTCGAGTGTGACGCGATAGTTCTCCCAGCGATCGTCAAGAGCATCAATCACGAGCGTTTGTTCGCGGTGATCCGGCTTCAGCACCGTGGAACGGTAGGACAAAACGTCACCGTTGGTCGGGGTCGCCAATGAAATCCGCACGGGAATTCCGTTCGCGGGGATCGGTAACGAATCGGTCCAACGAACGCGAGCGGAAATCTGACGGCGACTCGCGTTGTAGTCGACCATCGTCGCAACGCTCTCCAAAGGATTCCGCGGACGACCGTGCCACGACAAGCACGACGCTTCTCCGGTTGCCAAATCGCGTATGAACACGAGCAGTCCCTGAGAAATGTCCCAGGGCTGTTTAAATTTCGTCGTCGGGAAGACCAACGGAATGTCGGTATTGCCCGCCGGAAGTGTCATCTTCGGGATGACACATAGCGGGGCTGCGAACTCGGCCGCCAATAGAAGTTGATCAGCGGCCGATCGTGTCAGCTTGTGATTTGGAATCGCGATCCCATCATCGCCGGGATGTCGAAAACAACGGACCTCGACCGTTCGATCATTCGGGGTTGGATTGGAAAGTCGGCAAATACTTCGCTGGGATTGGTTCGGCCAACCAACCACGTGCTGCACCGATCGATTTTGGCTCACGGTTGCATTGGGCGATTCGGCCCAATACGCCAATGCCGTGCTTTCGGCGAACCAGGGAATTTCCAGGCGATCCGTTCGAAACGCATCCCGTGGAAGCCCGTCGGTCGAGTTCACGGCGTTCGACGGAGTGACCAATCGCAACACCATTTGGCCGGGCGTGACGTAGCCGGGCGTGATTCGGATCGTACCGATCACTTCTCGTCGCTCGTCGGCATCGAGGATCAAACTCGGTGTCATGTCAGGGGGAGTTGTCGCGTAGGGAGGAAATGACAACGTGATGGAACTGCGATCGATCGTTTGCGTGGCCAACTCCGGTGAGAGCGCACATTGAACCTCTTGCGGAAGCTGCGACATCCAGAACCAGACCGGCAACACCGTCGACGAACGATTGTGAAGTTGCAATCGCCACGTGATCCCACCGCCCGCGCTGTCGGTGTCATCGTCGATTTCGATCGATGCGTTCAAAGACGGTTCGCTCAACCGAATGGATATCTGAGAATCGAGACGCAACAGCGTTTGCGCCAGTTCTTGTTGTTCCCACCGGAGTCGTTGGCGTTCTGCGGGAGCGGTGTCCGCATCGAAGCACAAACGTCGGCGTAGTTGAAACCGAAGAATGCTTTCCCAGTCGGATTTGCGAAGTCGTTTCGTCATCGCTTCGACAGATTCGGGCAAGCTCTCCCGCGGGTCCATCAACGGCAATAGATGAGCGACATCCGCTTCCCCGTCCGGGGCGACGGTCGCCAACACCGTGGGAATCCTAGCCGAACGAGCTTCCAACTGTTCGGTCAATTGATTCACGCACTTGCGGAGGTTCGATATGGCGGAGCGATCCTTCGATGATTGCCAAGTCGTCGCGACTTGCTCCAGTCGGCTATAAGCGTCTTGCAGTTGACGGTAATCTTCGTCGGCTTGCCCGTCCATTTTCGAGATCGGCCGCAGCAGACCGGCGAACGCGACTTCTCGACGAGTCCGCCCCAACAACGTGGCCAAGGAAACCGGCTGGAAATCGACTTGTTGAGTCTGCGTCGCCACATGCAATGGCTCGATCAGTCGTGATTCATTCGCCTCATGAGCCGTCAACCACGCCTGCCACTTCTGAAGTCGCGTGTCTGTCGGATAGAGATCGGCCAGCAATTGACCTGGTTGCAAATATGGGTTGATCGCGTGGTCCTCATCCAAACCAAGCAGTCCCCGCAGTCGCGTCTCAGCGGCTAAGATCGCACGACGGCTACGCCCGATCTCGGGGATCGCTTTCACATCTTGCGACGCAAGCAGCACCGCTGTACGCTGGATGTGATCGATGTAATCCAGAAACGCATCGGTCAGCGACGGGTTCGGGACACGAGCTTCGTTGATGAGCTTGCGATAGTCGAGCACTCGAGCGAGGTTTGAATCCAACGTCTCGTAAGCCGTGACGAGGTTCTTCGTTTGCATGGCGAGGGAACGGAAAAGCGATTCACACTCTTGATACAGTTCGATGGCCCCCTGGGGATCATCTTGACCAGAGTGCGACAGCATTAAACGATCTGCTCGAACGCACAATCGGTCAATCGCGAGAATGTCGTCAGCTAACCAATGGACCGCCACACTCGAAGCGCCCAAGCGTTCCGCGAGAAGATGCGTTCTGATGGCGAGTCGAATTGGATGAGCAGTGAGATGCTGGTTCTGTTTTAAACGGCTGAGAAACTCACACTCGGCGAACCGCTTGATGAGTTTGGGGTCAATTGTTGTCTCGGTAAGACTTTTGCCAGTGTCGTCCTGAGAGATTTGCTCGAGCAACTGGCGGGCATTCGCTGTCTCGACCGTCGGTTGCTCGCTGGAAAGACCGGCCGCCGTTTCTGCCAATGCCAACGGCCACGGGGTTTCGTCCCATGCCAACTGATCACCAATTGGGCAGGCGAATCGCTGCGTCCATTGGGGAGTGAATGACAACTCTCCTGTGCCGCCTGCGAGAATCGATAGATCCTCACAACGACTCAGCAACCATGGCTTCAAGGACTTGGTAACATGCGAACGCGATTGAGCGGCCACTCGCTCCAATGAGATCAGCCGATCACCCAGACAACGCCAACTCGCGGGGGCGAGTTGTGACTTCAGACGTCGGCGACGCAGCGAGTCACTGGGGCGAAACGTTTTCAAGTCATCACGATACCGCCAGCATTTCGCGAGAAGTTCTGTCGCCGTCAAGTCGGTGAAAGCGGGTGAGGAGCCGTCCGCCAACGGTTTCGCGTCCTGGATGGGAATCTGCCAACCGGCTTGATCGTCGTCCGCATCGGCTGGTTTAGCCACTATCGTTGGTAACGCGGGTTGAACGGGCATTTCGTCATGGATCAGCCCGCGACTGTCGAGTACTTCCACGTCTCGAAATCGGCTGGCGTATCGCAGGAGTTCTTGCAGATCAATAACCTCGTCAGCGTCCGAGTCGGCCGCCCCGCCCCAACCCGCCGCGACAATCTCGAAAAGCCCCGCCGATGGTTCCGTGTTTTCGGTGATGTCTTGAGGACGAGCCAGCACAACTTGCAGGTTCGGACAATCGGCAATCGCCTGCGCTATATGGCTGCGGACTGATTCGTACTCGTTGACCAGCAGACCAGCCCGCGCGTCGATCACGACTTGTTCCGCGTCCAGAAGCAACGTCACACGAGCAGCGGTGGACTCCGCCAACGCTTGCGAGACGTCCTGGAAATGGATGAGTCCTTGCTCGGGATCTGAAGGGTCTACGTGTCCGCAGAAGTACAATATCCCCTCGCGACAAGCCAAGGGGAATTCGGTCATGCAGATCACCTGATCGTGAGCCGACAACCTGGCCGATGCCAACGTCGAACGGATCATCGGAAGCAATTTCGTTGTTGACGAGGGGGCGATCAGTTCGCTGGGGACTGCGACCGTGTCCTGCTCTGCTCCAAGAAGCGAAGCGAACACATCGTCAAGCGGCCGACGAAGGGAGGTGATTGTCCGCGTCAACAGATCATCCGCGAGTTGGCTCGGGAGTGCCTTCGTGCTGATGAGCAAAAACTGGTGCTTTGGCCGATTGAACGGACTGACGATCGTCCAAACGAACGCCGAAAGACTGCCAACCAATACTAGCAAACACAACAACAGCCAGCGGCGATTGCGACGGTACTGCGGTGAGCCGGCCAGTTGCCAAGTGCGTGGTGTGGTGGACGTGGGCTTCTCGTCCGCGTCGGATGCTTGCTCATCGGAAGTCGTGACGGGGGCGGCTGGGGCGTCTTCGACTGGGGAATCGGGTTGGTCTTCGGGCGGATTTTCGACGGGGGGAGTGTTGGAGTCGGCAACGGTATCCATAAGTCGCCTTTGTTCCTAATCAACCGCCAATCAAAACTGTCGGCGTACCCAAAACGATGGTCCCGCCATGAGCCGTCTGGTCACCCATTCTCGCTGCCGGCAAACCACCCAGAAGGACGGTTCCCGATCCTGCGGCGATCAAGTCCGGAGGCCCAACGCAGACACACATGGACGTCGCAGTCGCCGCCGGCATATTCGAAATGAGCACCGTCGGAGCCCCTGGCGTCGAAATTGGTCCACCCACGTGCGGAACAATTCCAGTCACCATCGGACAAACATGCATGTCACCGACACGAGCAGCGGGCTGTCCCATTGGAATTCCTCATCGTCTTCAGTTGCACGAACGCTTGATCTGTTCCGAGCAACCAGCATTGGAGATCGCGTTCGATTGGAAAACTCATTCCGATTAAGCCGATTGTCCGAGCAACACCGATGAGTCCGACTCTTTCGGATCGGCGGGAGATGGTGATTGCAAAATCGTTTGTCCTTCGCCCACCCACTTCAAGCGGACATCCGTTGGAGTCGCGTCGGCTGGGATGGGCAAGAGTTGCAAGACCTGCAAGCCGGCCACGATCGGCAAGTGCTCCGGTGGTGGGATCGGCTCGACATCGGACGGACCGAGGGAATCCCCTGCCCAATAAACCATGCACAATAGCCACCGCCAAGCATTCTTTTTCGACGTGGCCAACGCAATCGGATTCAATTCCCGGCGAAGCGATTCTTCGGGCTGTTCGCGGAAATTTCGCAGACGCTCGATGACTGTTTCGGCGGTTGTCTCGTCATTGACAGTGGGAACTATGAAGCACAACGGAAGTAGCCAATCGAGTCGTTGCATTTCCGTCATCAACCCAAGCAACACCATCGCGGCGGAGTTCCAATCCCCATCGGCCACACATTCGTCGATGCATGCGTGCGGATCAGGCTGGGCGGCAAATCGCGTTGTCTGTTCCTGAGTCAACCGACAGCCGGCGACAATCTCGCTCGTCGTCGCCTGTGGTGCAATTTTCGGAACGGATGCCGATGCCGAATCGGATGAGTCCGAGTCGTCTCCCGTCGGATTGGAGTTCGTCGTGCGTAGCACATGAATCGTGAACGATCCCACCGTGAGGACATCGTCCTGATTCAACAACCCGTCCGCTGCGGCGACTTCGTTGAGTTGGAGTTCGGTCGCATCGCTCGCAACGTGAAACTCTGCGGTCGGTTGGCAGGCGATCGTGAAATGTTTCCCGGCGATGGCGTCGTCGTTGAGTGTGACGTCGTTCCAGGGATCACTACCGAACGAGAGCGTCTGCCCGTCGCGAATGAAAATCCGCCGGGCGTTTCCGTCGCGAGTGTCTTGGATGTTCAGCAGTATGGACATGGAACTTGATCGGTGCGAAGACGAATTAGTTGATCATCACGATTCCACCTTGGAGCGTGACTTCGGCGGACCCGGATGCTTCGAGAATGGCCGACGAACTGAGTTCCAAACTTGCGTCGGCGGAGACCGTGATTTGGGCACCGCTAATCGTAACGCCGGACTCGGACAGCTCGATCGCACTACCGCCGACCGAAAGCGTGATGCCTTCGGGCGTGATTTCGATTGAGTTGCCCCCAACTTGCAGCGAAATCGAACTCTCTGCTTGCAGCGAAATCGAATCCCCGGCTTGCTGGACGATATTGCCAGCCTCACAGTTCACGCTCAGATCGCCTTCCGCAATCTCGACGGAACGGTCTCCAGCATTCACCTTGAGTTCGTCGTCACCTTCCTTGATTTCAACGGAGCGGCCGCCGGAATTCAGCGTCAGCGAGTCGTCACCTTCATCAATCGTGACGGTCCGATTGTTGGAGACTTTCAGTTCGTCATCGTTGTCGACGACACGCGAAAAGTCGTTCGTGGAGTGAAAGAATATCCCTTGCGTTTCCGAACTGTCATCCTCGGTGAAAATGAGTTGATGTCCAGAGCGGGTTTGCAGAATGGTTTGGTTCGTGAGATCGCCATCCGGTGGTAAGTTGGCGGAATTGTGTAGCCGACCGATCACCACCGGCCGATTCGGATTTCCGTTCTCGAAACCGCAGAGAACTTCGTCGTCGACTTCCGGAACGGAATGACCGCCAAAACTATTCGACGCCCACATCTGGCAGACCCGCGCCCATGCCGTCGAGGCGGCGGATTCGTCGTCCTGGCCATCCCAGAAAAACCGCAGCAGCAAACGGCCGAGGTTCAGCGGGTCGGCATTGTCGATAACTTTCGCGGATTGAATCCCATCGATCCGCGCCCGATTTGGAATCGTCGGCAAACCCGGCAGGCGATCCGCACGTACAAAGTCGTACTGTAACTCGATGTCGAGATCGTCGCTGGTCGCGACGTCCGGTTCGTATCGGCAGTTGGTGACTTTCAGGTTCACATTCGTGATTACGACCTTCTCGCTCTCACCGGAATCGCTGCCACTTTTCAGGCGGTCAACCCAGGTCGAATTGAATGCCCGACCGACTTGAATGGTGGGGTCATCGCTGCGAGCGGTTAGCGTTTCAAAGCGTTTCTGCCAAGTGGCATTATATGCCTGTGTGCAGGTTTCGGCGGCATCGTCCAGCGACAAGTCATCCTGCGAGTCGAGGGTGCGTTGCAAAGTCTGTAGGTCGGTTCCATAACCGCCATCATCCAATTGGACCACCAGATTCTGTGGGTTTTGATAATCGTAGCCGGTCTGCTGAACAGTGTTCGTGCAGAGGTGATGACGCGCCCGAACTTCCTCAGGGTCGTCAATCGAAATGTCGGGAAGCGAGGCGGGGTCGGCAACAATTTTCATCGTTTGCGAACCGTCCGCATGGATGAAAAAGAACGTAAGTCCTTCGCGTTGCAGCAAACGGTAGAGGAAATCGAAATCCGATTCGTTGTATTGGGCATCGGAAACGCGAGTGTTCGGTGTGTCAGCGATGTCGACATCAACTTGGGCATCCGCACAGACCGCCGACACGATATCGCTGACCGTCATGTTCGCGAACGTGCGGCAATGGCTCGTCTGCGTGAGCAGCCATGCCCAAGGACGGAATGTGAAGGTGTACTCGTCGAGCGGATTGTCCTTGATGGAATCGCTCTCGCACGTTTGTTCAAAGTCGGTGATCACGCCATGAAGATACGCATCGCCGTACTCGATCGTGCAACCGGTTCCAAGCAAATCCGTGTATGCGACGGTTTCGTTCTGCGATTGGACCACGACCCGATACGCAAAAAGTTCGCCCATCCGTTCCGACCCTTGAACGGAATTCAGCAGGAGAACGTCTTTGCCGAATTCGGTTGTGAGTTTGGCGAACCGATCGTCTTGTGTGAACGTCTGGTCGGACATGCGATCTCACTCCTTCGATGGAACGACATTGGTACGGCGGCGGAGCAGTTCATCACTCATTGTCAAATCATCGCGGTCGGACGATTCCTCACCAGACAGCAACCACGTGTTGAATCCGAGTTCACAGCCCACGTTCTTGGGCGGTTCGGGCTCGAAGCCGAGTCGCGTTTGGGGCACGTCTCGTCCGGCGAGAATCAAAGTGACATCGCAAGCGAGTTCGTTGCCGACATAGTCAGTGATTGCGTCGGCGAGCAACGTGTGAAGATCGCCACCGGGCAGCAATCGTCGAAACAAAGGAGCCGGTACCGGTCCGAGAATCACCCGACAACGCGACTGCCGATCCCACAACGTGTCACCCAAAACGGCCGAGACACCAAGTTGGTTACTCGTGGATTCCTCACCGAGTCGCGTTTGTGCGGTTTCGGGAATGCGGACCCAATGGCCGGTGAACGATTCGACGTCCACCGGTACACGGAAGATATGTCGTAACAGGCTGATCAAACCTTCCGCGTTGCGTGTCTGCCGACTCAAGTGCCCCGCGAAGTGCAACTTCGTGGCATCGGGAACGGCACTGAGATTTCGTTGCGACGGCAAACCGATTCCCAGCAACGACCCCAACACGACGCCGTAGTGGTCTTCATCGGGGCGATCGTATTGAACCGTCGGCTGTGCGGTGGCCCAAGCTCGATAGAACAACAGCATCATTCGATGATGGAACACATCGAGAAACGCTCGAAATGTGGGGTCGTCGAAATGCTGTTCCCGTTCGAGTGCGTACTCCGTCAGATGCAACGGCAATGGACCGTTCGGCCCAAGCAGACCGAAGAACTTGCTAAACAGTTCATCGGTGGTTGGTTGCTCGTGGACATCCTCGGAGTCGACCGTGTCCGCCGGTTGAAATTCCGTGAGGTTGGCCGGTGAAAATTCCATCCCCGGCGAATGCCGAAGTCGGACTGGATCGTCCGCCGGATGCGACGACGTGCCCAACCGTGGATACGCTGCGTGTTGATTCTCCAATCGACGGAGCACTTGCAAGAATTGAAACCGCCACGGTTCGGCGTGGAGTTCGTCTTTCCAAGTTTCGTGCTCGCTCGCGTCGGGGGTGTTTACAGGGTCGGTCGTTGGCCGATGCGTGGAGCCCATCGCATCACCTCCCCTCGTTGATGAGTCTTCAAGACGGTTTGCGTGAACGAATTGATCGAACTCAGCCGCGTGAAGAATTGTTCCAAGACGGCGGTCAACAAGAACGCACTCGCACCGACGAAACTTTCCTCATCACAAGTCACGGTCAATCGCGAACCGCGTCCGAAAGCCAACGGGCCCGGCAGCGGAAGACGTTCTGTAACGGATTCTGTCTCCAACGCGGTGATGCCACGAATCTGCTTTTGAACGGCTGGAAGCGAAACGTCACCGTACAAAGCCAACGTGTCTCGCAGGACGTTCGCATTTCGTTGGGGATCGTGACTGGTCAACGCCAAGTGGTTCATCGAAAGATGATTGATCAATCGCCAACCCAACTCCGGATTGGCAAGTGCCAACGAATCCTGAGCCGATGTCGGACCGTGCACGCAGCGCACGGAAAGAATCGGAGCGTATTGATCGAGCGTGAGTTCCATCGTGCGTGTTCCGATCGGCAATTCATCACAGAGATGCCGATTTGTGCACAGCGTTTCGACCGAAAGCGTTTGGATGTCGGACGAGTACGGAGCCTCGTTGGCATCGACGAGAGAGAGGAAAACTTCGGAGCCTTTCCGATGTGGTTTCCGCGTCGCATTGGCAATATGCGAGTTTTGCCGCAGCCGCCGACGCACGGAAAAATACGCGTCTTGCGGTGAGTCCAATCGGCTTTGATCAGCGGAATAAAACGGCAAGAATTCCTGCACGATATCTTCACGACTGCCAATGCCGGTCACTTTTTGCACCGCGTACACTTCGTAATCGAGTGGCCGCATGCGGTCGGGAATGAGATGGTGTTCGGTCTGTCCGTGATTGAGGTGAATTCGTCCCGGTCGCTTGGAGAACAGATTGATTGCGGGCGTGCAGAACAAACTGAAATCGTCCTGACGAATCGACCGTTCCAGCGATGACTGAAATTGATCGAACAGAAACAGGACCTCAAGCTGCGTGGCCGCACACGACTCGACTGCTTGTTCCAAGCCGTCGAGTTCGAAGAAATGAAACCGCTCGGGGCAAGCGAAGTATTCGCGGAGCAGACGGAAACCGGAGAATGCGTTTTCGCGTTGTGGTAACAGGGCGTTTTCGTCTTCCATTCCTGGCAGCGAAATGGCGGACGGCGGCAGAATCACTTCGGATGTGTTCGCCGTTGTAGCCGGAATCGGCTGGATTGGTTTTGCCGTCTGAACGGGACGAACGACGACGCCAATGGCATTCGCACAAAGCTGTTCCAAGAGCAGAGCGTGGCTGTTCCCTTTGAGAAAAATTGGCAGACGATCCAAATTTAATCGTTCGAAGGAACCGCCGTCGATCGTGTTGAGTTGAAGTCGGAGGACCGCTTGCACGCCGTTCGTCACGGGGAGTTGGTCCGCAAACCCGCCGCGTGGAGCGTACTCGGCCGCCCCAATTTCGAGCGGCCACAGCGTGACATCATGAGCCGTCCGAAACTCGCACCGCGTGCCACCGGCCTGGGTTTCCGGAGCACGCATCACCGTGCCCCGTGGCAATGGAATTCCCTGCGCGAGTTTTCGCGTTGGGTCCGGTGTGAAGTGTACGATCGTGGTGGACGGAACCGGTGCCAAGTATTCGGGATAGATCACGTCCAGCAAATGCTGCGTGAACTGTGGGTATTCCGAATTGATTTTGTGCTGCACGCGAGCCGACAGGAAGGCGAACCCTTCGAGTAACCGCTCGACATACGGATCGGCACACTGAAATTGATCCAACCCGAGTCGACCGGCAATCTTGGGATAGTCGCGGGCAAACTCGCCACCCATCAGGCGAAGATGACGCAACTCCTGATTGTACAAACCGAGCAGTTCCGCGTTCATCGAAGGCCTCGCTCGTAGTTTCCAGCCGGGAGATGACCCAGACGCCCGGTTTCGAGATCCACTTTGGATTGAAAGTCGATCGTCACCGGAGCCGACCAACCGATGAGATCGGCCTGAATCGTCACGCGGAGTGCTGTGGTATCGTAGGATTCGTGATCCCGTTGCACCGTGACTTTCAGCGATTCCGGTGCAATTCGTGGATCGAACGTCAGCAGCGAATCACGGATTTGGCGAGCGAGTTTTTCGATGGTTAAACTCGCGGCTCGCGAACCTGTCAGATCCAGCATACCGTAATTGAGCACGCTGCTTTGCAATTCGGGATAGGCGTCGAGATCGGTGGTGGCGTGCAGATGAACGGTGCCGAGCAACGTCGCCCAGTCGGTTCGCACACGCGCACGGATTTGGTCCGGATCGAACGCCGGTTGTGCGGGGGCTTCAGTGGTCTTGTGCGGCTGATCATCGCGGAGCCGATCAATCAACGACGGCTGCAACGCGGACCGAGCCTGTGAATGTGTGAATTCCATAGGTCGCTGGGAGCAAGACGGTCCATCGGGGGAAGCACGCTGATTCGGCTGGGGAGGCGGTCGTCAGCATGGAAAAAACGGACTGGATGAACGTGCCACCCAGTCCGCGAATCGTCTGGTACTACGCAACGAGGTTGGTCGCCACGTCGTAGCTGAACTCTTTCTCGCCGCCAAGTTTCGCTCCGTCGTCGCCTTGTTCTTGGTATTTAAAGGTGACTTTCTGGAACGACAAGTGAACGACTTCGTCGATGCCTTCGGATTTTTGATCCACGCTGACTTCGACGCTGGTGACGATGATCTTTTCGAATTCGTAGATCACGTACTCGACTTGCTTCTCACCACCGGCTTTGCGGACGGTGAGTTTGCCGGTCGGGATGTGACGTCCGTTGACGCAGCACTTGGTGAGCATCGCGGAAGACGCATCGACCGACTTGACGCACATCAGTTTGTTGATGTTCACACGACCGACGCCACCGCCGAAACCGTGAGAGAAGTCGCCCAGTTGCTCGACGCTCCATTTGTAAGTGTGGATGTCGATCTCTTTCTCGTGCGCGCTGTCCCGAGCTTCACCAGGAACGCCATCGAGCTTCAGAAACATATCAACGGCCATGAAAGACCCTTTCTATCGAATCGGCGGTTGTTCGTCCGCCGGGAGAAAATGAATGAAGTTCGAGAACCGAAGTTCAAAATTTCGATCAGCCGGCGGGCAATCGTGAGACGAGTCGGAGCGAAACCGTGAGGCCTTCCAACTGGTAGTGCGGACGCAAGTAGATGCGGGAGGTGTAGTAACCCGGATTGCCTGGCACGTCTTCCACAACCACTTTGGCGTCAGCGAGAGGTTTCTTCGCTTTGACGATTTCCGAGGAGTTGGCGGGATCGCCGTCCACGTAGTTGAGAATCCACGACTGCAACCATTGCTCCATGTCGGCTCGTTCTTTGAACGAACCCACTTTGTCGCGAACGATGCACTTGAGGTAGTGAGCGAACCGAGCGGTCGCAAAGATGTACGGCAATCGAGCCCCGAGATTCGCATTGGCGGTCGCGGCGGGATCGTCATACTCGGCTGGCTTGTGCAACGACTGAGCGCCAATGAAGGCGGCGAAGTCGGAGTTCTTTTTGAAGACCAACGGAATCATGCCGTTCTTGGCCAACTCGGCTTCGCGACGATCGCTGATCGCGATTTCCGTCGGGCATTTCATGTCGACGCCACCGTCGTCCGTCGGGAAGACGTGAACCGGCAAGCCTTCGACGGCACCACCCGATTCAATCCCGCGGATTCGTGAGCACCAACCGTACAACGCGAAGCTGCGGGTGATGTTCGCGGCCATCGCGAACGCGCTGTTCGCCCAGGTGAACTTCTCGTGAGTTGCACTAGCGGTGTCTTCTTCGAAGTCGAATTCATCGACCGGGTTCGACAACGCACCGTAAGACTGACGAGCGAGGAATCGCGGCATGGCCAAACCGATGTAGCGAGCATCGTCGGCTTCCCGCAGCGAACGCCAACCAGCGTATTCGGCGGTTTGGAAGATTTTGGTCAAATCGCGAGGATTCGCCAACTCTTGCCAAGAGTCCATTTGCATCAAGCCGGGGTCGGCTCCGCCGATGAACGGGGTGTGGCTCGCCGCACACACTTTGGACAACTCGCCGAGCAGTTCCACGTCTGGCGGGTTGTGGTCAAAGAAGTAATCGCCGACCAAGCATCCGTACGGTTCGCCGCCGAACTGGCCGTATTCTTCTTCGTAGACCTTCTTGAAGATCGGGCTTTGATCCCAAGCGGTGCCTTTGAATTTCTTGAGCGTTTTGTGCAGCTCGGTCTTGGAGATGTTGAAGACGCGAATCTTCAGCATTTCGCTGGTTTCGGTGTTGTTCACCAAGTGCGACAAACCACGCCACGTGCCTTCCAGTTTCTGGAAGTCCGGGTGATGAATGATGTGGTTGACTTGCTCGGTCAACTTTTTGTCGATCGCGGCGATCATGGCTTCGATCGTGCGGACGACGTCTTCGGAAACCAATTCCTCGTCGGCGAGTGCTTGAACGGCGAGCGTTTGCACGGCGGATTCAACGAGATCGCGAGCTTGTTCACTGCGTGGTTTGAATTCCTGCTCCAATACGACCGACAAAGCATCGGCGGTGGGGGATTCTGTCAACGGATCGGCAACTGCGGTTGCGGTATCAGACATGGATTAGTTCTCCTCTTTCTGGGCGTCTGCATCGGCAGAGCTGTCAGCCGCTTCCGCCAGGGATTTGAGCAATTCAGGATTTGTCAGCACGCGGTTCATCAAGTTTTCCGCACCAACTTTGCCGTCCATGTAGGTCAGCAAGCTGGACAACTGCTGACGGGCTTCCATCAGTTTGCTCAGCGGTTCGACTTTGGTCGCGACCGCGGCGGGAGAGAAGTCGTCCATGCTTTCGAAGTTCAGACTCACCGACAGTTCGCCGTCTTCGTCGGTCAGTGTGTTCGGCACACGCACGCTCACATGAGGAGCGGCGGCTTTGAGTCGTTCATCGAAGTTATCGCAGTCGATCTCCAATGCCTTTCGCTCGCTCACCGGAGCCAAAGGTTCTTCCGGTTGGCCGGAAAGATCGGCGAGCACACCCATCACGAATGGGAGTTGCACCGTTTTCTCGGCACCATAGGTTTCCACATCGTATTCAATTTGCACTCGCGGGGCTCGATTCCGCGCGAGGAACTTTTGGCTGCTTTCCGGCAAGACGCACCTCACAGTTTAAAAGGGGATTTCATGGTGCTGACGGTACGCATCCGACATCACCATTCGCTGACAAGATTCGCGGGCCCGATACGACTTGTCCGATGGGGAAGAGCCAAAGGGTTACGCGATGTTGACGTTTTGCAACGTCGACTAAGACTAGGTCATCCAGTCCGTGACGCGTTGATTTTTCGCAACAACGCATAGGAATTCTCACAGACGTGACAACCTCAGAGAACAAACTGCACGGTCGTTACAGACCAACCGTGCAATCAAGGAGACAATTACTCGGAGTGACTTCGCGTGCCGCACACTTCCTCCGCTTGCGGCAAGCCTGCGGAGGCCATGTCTTGCAAAATGTCGAAGAAACTCATCGTCGCCAGCCGCTCCGCACGTTGCAGTAACAAAGGGACCGGGCTGGACGGTTCGTGTCGTTGGTAGTATTCGCAGATCCGTCGCAATGCCGTGACGACCTCTTGCCGCGACGAAATCGTGGCGGGACTGGCAATGTGTTTCGGGGCCTGGGGAACGTTGTGTTCGCTCGCCGATGCAGGCGATTCGGCTGTGCAATCTTCGTTGTTCGATTCGCAATCGGCATTCGCGACCGGTCCGCGTTTCCCGTCGAACTCGATGAGGGAACTTTCGATGCGTTGTAACATTCGACGCAGCGGACCAAACTCCGGCGTGCTCACCGACCCGACTCGCTGTGCGAGACGGTCTTCAAGCCGATCGAGCGACGCCAAACTTTCGCGTGCCGTTTGCTGCATCGTTTGAAGTTCGTCGCGATCGCAGGCAAGGAACACGGCGTCAATTTCGGCTGCCGACCGGGCATCGGTACTGCTTGCCTCGGACGATTGACTGCTGATCAACTCCCGCAGGCACACCGGCCGATGGCCAACCGCCTCGACAAGTGGAGCCGTTTCGATTGTGGTCAGCATCCGCTCGGGATGAGTCAAATCGGCGAAGGCGTTGATGCGGATCGTGGGGTCGTTGTCGTCGTCCGGGTCCAGCGTCGGGTGGAGTGTGTCCCACTCGGTTTCGATCCAGTCGGCTAACAGATCCAATGCGGCCGGGAGCGGATGGAGTCCTTCGAGATTCACCAAGGATTCCGCCAACCGCACCCCCACTCGCAAATCGTGCGTTCGCTGACAGAGTTCGAGACTCAAGGATCGGAGCGACTTCCAATCCGGCGCTTCCGCCTCGATCAGCGTGTCACCGAATTCTTGTTCTTTGCGACCGTACGCCGCCCGTTCCATGTCGCCGAACTGTTCGTCGTATTCCAAGTTCGGACCGCTGGGGTCGCTTTGCGAGATCGGATTTTTGAGCGGTGTGAGTTCATCAATCCACGGAGACATGCACGTTTCCTTCCACGGGAAGATCGGTTGAGGCATGAGACGCCGTCTGAAGAATCGCCCGCCCCGCGATGCCCAGGAATGTCACCGCAAGCACCAAGGACATCGCCAGCATGGTGCGACTGGCGAACCGGCAAACTCGGTCGGTCGTGCGTTGTCGCGGATGCCAAACCAGGCGTTCTTGCAGCGTTTCGGCATGACGTCCAAACGGAGCAGCGAATCCCAGAGCGGGTGGTGTTTCGCCTGTTGCCATCAGGAAGCATCCGGCGACCGGCAACGCGGTGTGCGGGTCGGGATCGTCCTCGCGTTCGGCGATTCCTCCGACGAGAATCTCCGTCAGGGTTGGACGCAGAATCACACGGATGTCGCTGAGCAGTTGATACAACAACGAATTCCCCGCATGGGCGAGCGCGTCAGGACGCTGAAAGATTTCGTAAATGTGATTCTCGATGTCCGCACAAGCCAAGTCCGCGATTGATGCCAACTGCGTCTTTGTCGATCGACTCTCGACATTGCAATGACAACCCGGCAGAAGACTTTCGGCGGCGTGCGGTCCGAGTCGGCGAATCAGCTCCACAAAACCGGGATGCTCTTGCCAACCATCGAGCACAACAGAAACCGTCGCGTCGAGCTGAAGTGACTCACGGGCTTGTTCCAAATCCCATCGCAATGCTCGCGCGATCTCACCGGCATAACCGGCATGCCGCAGCAGGATCGAAGCAGGCAGTCGGATCACGAGATGATTGATCGGGCACAACGGCTCACGGACCTTGACCAATCGCTCGCAAACTTGTTGCAACCGATTCTGGGCGACCGATGCTTCGGCGTCCGTAAACAAATTCGTCAGGGCTTGTCCGGGGTGTTCTTGAATGAAGGACAACAGGTGTCCGCCCGACGTCGCCGTTGACGCATCGGCTTCCCAACCCACTTGCTGCAGTGTTGTCAGCAGCGGATCGAACGTGTCCGCCGACGACTTGCCGCTTGAGGTTTGCGTGATGGAGTCCAGTCGACGCAGTGTCAGGTTGAGCAAACCACAGTCGATCGGGGCAAGCGTGATCGCCTGGGAACTGGCGAGCCATTGAATCGTGGCTGCAGAATCGGCCTTGGTGTCGGAGCGAAGGACGGAGTTGGTACGGCTGACGAAACGGGTTGATTCCTCAGCGGTCGGGCTGCCTAACAGCAGGTGAATTGGCAACGATGCCGGTGTGATGCCACGGGATCGCATCGCTCGAACTCCTGCGGAGATTTCCCGGTCGATGGCTCGGTCAGGGAAAAAGACGCCGCCAGACCAGATGCGAATTGTCAGCCAGGTGGAAAGCGAAACGGCGATCAGCAACCCAATCAAGATCGCAATTCGGGTCCAACTCATGTAGTTGCCCAAATTGACGAATCGCGGATCAAAACCATAGATGATCCACAGGGATGTGGTCACGATCGTCAAGATCACGCCGACGCTGATCCCCACACGGATCGGGAACCCCCAGCGGGCGGGAGCCGTGATGACGTTCAGAATCTGTTGTGGGACGTTCATGGACGTGTTCCCAGAGGGATCGACTCAAGTGAGGTGTTGGCGGCGAGCGAAGTGGAGTTCAGCGGGTGATCGAGTGCTACGGCTGATACCACAGGTGGTAACCGGCAATGTTGACGATGCCGAGCATCAACACGAGCAAGACCGACCAAACGAACTGTTTTCGACCAGTCAACGGAGCCGCTCCCGGTAGCGTTCGTTCCAGCGGTCCCAACTCGGGGCGATCGTCTCGCAGTCGCAACCCGATCGCGGCTTGTCGCAACCAACTTTCGAGATCGGGCGGATACGACATCGACCGAGAAAACTCTCGGTCCAATTCGCCACTCCGATAGAATCCCCGGAAGCCCAGCAGCACGCAGTTGTAGAACACTTCGTACGCGTTGCGTTGCGGCATCTCCGATGCTTCCGCCGCGTAGTGGAAGAACTGTTCGCTACTCAGACGGGAATTGAACAGCGTGATTTCCAAGATGTTGTCGTTCCACCAATCCGCACCGTTCCACGGCGTATCGACGAGCATTTCGTCAATCCAACTCACCAACGCATAGCGAGTGAGATCCCACTCACGACAACAGCCGACGATTGCTTCACCACGTTCCATCAGTTTTCGGATCGCGTGTTGTTCGGTGGAGGGATCAAGCGTGCGACCCTGCGCAATCTGATCGAGCAACGTGAGTACACGCTGAAAAATCGGATCGACAGCCAGTGCGAATCGAGGTGTCATGGGGCGTTCGCCTTTCACGCATCGGGTTCGGAGACGGCAAACAACGCGAAACGCAGCGAGACCACACGCGGGCCGTTTTGCACTCGCAATTCGGTTCCGCCGTGACGAAGTTCTTCGGGGTTGGCGATCAGCGATTCTCGAATGCGAACGCCAATCGATTGCGAATCGACGACATCCCGCCAAACACGTCCCTCGTTCTGAGTGACTTCGTAGAAACTCCACGCCGATCGCGTTGGTAGATCGCGAACCACACGGTTGAGTGGCACAAGGTCCAAACCGGATGCCCGTTGCGAGTACAGCGATTCCACTTGCCCGGCACTACCGAACTTCCAATCGAGCATGCCCGGACTGAGCAGTTCCCGGACTTCGCTCGCCGACAAGGAACCGCGATGCACACCGATGAACCATTGCCAATCCGGTTGGAACCACTGTGGATCGAGGACCGCCGTTAACCCGGCTCCCGAACCACGGAAGTCACGTTTGTGATAGGCGTAGTCGCGGACGTTCTCCAAGCCTGCTTCGATCAGTTCACGAAGACGACGGAACACGGTGCCCAGGTCGTCGTGATCGTACGCGGGGATGTCGGCCACTGTTCGCTGAGGACTGAATAACGCCAACCGGCCCACGATCTCGCAGAGCAACCGGTAAACTTCGACCGGACGAGGACGCGATGTCAGCAGGGCCGTCAATTGGGCATGAGCTTCGTTGAGTTGCCCCAACATCAGAATTCGATCGAGATCACCCGGCTCTTGGGCCTGAATATGCAAACCGCGACTGGCAAGCTGCTCACCCAGCACACCGAGCTTGTAAGCGATGCGGTCGTGCAATCCGCGAAGTAAGTCCCGATCCAATGGCGACCACGCCGATACCGACAACAACGGTGGAATGTAGTGGAAGTCGATCTCCGGCACGCTTCCTTCGGCGGAGGATCTTGTCACTTGAGCGATCGGGAGAACATCGTAGCCGTCGAGATCGTCGGTCGAGAGCAACAAACGAACGTTGAGGTCTCGCAAGCCGATCGTCTGATCGTTGCCACCTTGGCTTTCATCTTGCAAAGCGATTTGGCGTTCCACGAATCGCGTGCGAGATTCACTTTGGCCGAGTTGCGAGACGTTCGTCGTGCCCATCCGAAATCGTGGCACACCGAGATAGACACGAACGACGGGCGACGTGTGGAAGGCTTCTGTAAGATCAACGGTCGCGGCGTCCTCATCGGCCCAGGCGTTGCGAAGACTGAGCCGATCCGGTGTTTGACCCTGTTCGAGCGCGATCAGCGTGCCATCGGGCATTCGGGCTTGAATCCGGTCGATCTGAAGTTGCGAGTTCGTCAACGCATCCCGACTGAACTCCAAAGATTGCAACCCGTAACAGTAGGGATGATCCCACTGCTCCGCCGTTTGCAACCGCTCGGTCCAGAACCGATCGGCCGCTTGAAAGTGTTGAGGTCGAAGGAACAGACCTTCATGCCAATGAACGGGAAGATGTCGCATCGATCAACCAGGCTCGAACAATCACGAGAAGCACCCCGATGCATGGCCGGTGATTCGAGCCGATCAATTTTCGTTGGCCGAACCGCTGGCAACGCATCGGATGTTGCGTTTTTGCCACACTTCAGTCTTCCCTGTTTTTCCCGGTCCGCGTTCGGATTCATTCGGGAACTCTGGAGAAAAGACGTTGACTTCGGGATCCAGAGGAAGTGTGCCAGTTGTGCGGGTTTTGCGGATTCGAAGTGCGGCAGCCGACGCTCAAACCTTGAGGCAATCTGTCGTTCGGGATGCGTGTTTGTCCCGTTGATTTCCCTCCGGCCGCAAATTCCGCAAACTTTGCCTCAGTCCCCTCATCGGAACGGTCGATAGTGGAAGAGACGTGTGTGGTCCGAGGGTTGCCTTGGATTCCGCCGGTTTCGGATGTCCTCACGAAATCGATCAATATGTGGGAACGGCTCCATCACCGACGACGAATGCGGACGCTGCCGTTCCTTGCGGTGGCGGGGTGGATGCTGTCGCTATGGAGTGTCAGCGGTGCGGCGGAACCGGAAGCATCGCGGAACCGCATTATCGCCCTGCTTGATGACGCCCGTGCGAACGCCAACGAACCGCCACCATCGGCGACCGTCACGCAGGCACACGCACACGTCTCGGGAGAGCGTTTCGTTGCACCAGTGATGACGGCCAGTCACGCGATCGCGTTGCCGCCGTTGCCCGATCCGATCGAGGAAGGCGAGTATCTCCCAGAAGTGGAATCCGTCAACACGAATCCAAATTTCGAGTTGGCTCCCGTTCCTGCGGTGGAAGACTCGTCGCAACTTGCTCCGGAACCAACGCTCGCGGTCACGGACGATTGTCCGGATTGCTGGCAGGATGAGATTTACATCGACCCGCTCGCGGAACCGGGCGGTCCTGGGTTGGTCGCGGTGGCGAACTTGGAAACGTGGGGTTGGAACCATCAAACCGGCGACTTTGGTTTGGGCAGCCAACAGGTTCCGTTCGCACTGTTCGACATCGACTCCGCGAAACCGTTGTCTCAATTGCGATTGCGATTCGATAGCCGCTACGGTCTGGCGTTTCCCGATCGCTCGGAATACTTCTGGGCGGAGCCGGAATTAGGGCCGAAACTTCCGGAGCACAGCGTCGATTACCAGCGGTACAGCGTGCGACAGGAAATCGGCGGCGAATCGTTCAGCGTGTTCACGGAAGTCCCGTTGCTGTCGATTGATCCGGTCGTCAATCCGAACACCACGGGATTGGGCGACGTGATCGTGGGGCAAAAGTTCCTGCTCACGAACGCCAAGAATCGCAAATGGCAAGTGGCTCAAATCTTGACGACGGTCCTAAATACCGGGTCGATTCATCGGGGGCTCGGCAATGGGAATACCGCGTTGGAACCGGGAATTCTCGTCCGCCGCACACTCTCGGAAACGACTTACCTGCACGGTGAACTCAAGTACTGGATCCCGCTGGGAGCCGACCCGAAGCACTCCGGGGAAATCCTGCGATACGGGCTCGGCTTGAGCACCGTCGCCTACCAGACCGATTGCTTCGCGATGATGCCGACCTTGGAAGTCATCACTCACACCGTCACCACGGGGCAGAAGACCACGCCCACCGGTGAGGTGGTGGATGTCGATGGCGAAACGTTCTCGAACCTGCTGTTCGGCACACGCTACGCCTGGGGACCGCCGGGCGATTTGGGACTCTTCGAGATCGGTGTCGCCGGTGGCTTTCTGCTTGGCAACGACGGTTTCGATGATGCTCGGATGACCTTCGATTTCCGCTGGAGTTTCTGACGCTCCCGTTTGCTTCCGAATGAACGGTCAGGCAGAGTTTGCGGCCATTGCCGACGCTGCGGGGGTGTTTCAAGTCTCTCCGATGGAACTCCGATGAGCACTGAAGAGATCTCTCAACCTCCGCACGAGTTCAGCGAGACATTCCCGTTGAACTCTTCCCATTGGTTTGATGCTTCGCGTGCAAACCGATGGGCGGTCGTTTCATTTGGCGGGCATCGATTCCATGGCAACACCGGTTCCGACGCAACAGTCCCCACCGCAACCGACGTCGTCATGGCGGGGATCGACCAAGCTTCCCGAACACGTACCGACACACGATTGGCAAACCGAAACCCCGCCACCGCGTCGCAACCGCACGGTTCCGAAGTTCTTCGCCGTGGTCTGCTTGCTGATTGCTCTCGGGTTCTTAGCGATGTTCGTCGTGACCGCCCTCGATGCTCCCGCGAAAACGCCGATCGTGTTCGTCGATGGCTACGCGACCGATGCGGTGGCCAATCGCTGGGGTGAGGAAGACCTGCAACGATTCGCCGCATTGGACGGGCAAACCGCGAGCGTTGTGAAGTTGGCCGTTCGGAATCGAGCCGACTCGGGAGGGTTGGTCGGGTTGGCGGAGGTCATCCGTCGACAGCGTCAACAAATCGCCGCCGCTCAGTGTTTCGTCTTGGTGTTGAACGCCCCGAAAGGTGTCAACGATGCCAACGAACCGGCGTTTCTCCTACCGAAAAGCGATCCGCTCGACAGCACCACTTGGGTTTCCCTGCCCGAAATTCTCGACCAAGTTGCAGTCAGTTTGCAGGAGGAACTTCCCGACAACGCCGAACAAATTTCGACGTTGCTGATGATCGACGCCCCGGATTCGCGGTCGAACTTGGTGGCAGGGATGGTTCGGAATCGGTTCAGCCCGGTCACAGTGAAGTGGCTCAAGTCCCAATATCGAGAGAATCGGTATCGGCAATTCAGTGTGTTGTTGGGTGGTTCTGCCGATCAAACGGCGACCGTGTCGGATGGTCGTGGAGCTCGGGCGTTCGCGTTCGCGGTGGCATCCGGTTTGGCGGGACAGGCGGACCGAGACGGCAACGATGTCGTCACGCTTGAGGAATTGTCGACGTGGGTCACGAAGCGAGTCGATCTGTGGTCGCATCAACGATATGGTCAACGGCAGATTCCCCAACTGTTGCACGCGGGGCCAAGTGATCTGGCGGTGATCCAAAGTCTGGTGCCCTCCTCGCTGGCGACGTGGAAACGCACCGCGAGCAATCTCGCGTCCTCGAATAACCCGATCAGCTTGCAAGCGGTGGATGGCTTGTGGAGTCAGTGGGAACGCTTACGAGCCCTGGGCGTGTGCACTCGGCATCCGGTGCATTGGCACGAGATGACCACACAATTGATTCGCCTGGAATCGTTGGTCCGAGGCGGAAACAACACGAAAAATTCCGCTAGGCAACTCCACGCGAATCTGTCCATCGGCCTGGCACAATTGGAGAAGAATCCCAGCGTCACGAGTGGTTTCAACGTTGGTGATGTCGAGTTGTATAACGCTTCGATCGCCATGCGACTTGGGTTGTGGAGCGAAGGCCAAGTGCAATGTTTCGAGCAGTTCCGCCGAAGCGTCTGGAATGCCACCACGTGTGCCGACCTTCAAACCGCGTTGCAACAGTATCGGGAATCGTCGGACAGTCTCCCGTGTGATCTGGCACGGTTGGTGGAACTCGTCGTCAAAGAGGCTCCTGAAGCGAGTCGCGAACATCATGAGCTGATCGGGCGATTCGCGCAGCTCTGCATTCGCGTTTCGGACGCTCAAGGACCCGCTGATGCCCGGAATTATCACGAGTTGGTTCCCGTGTTGACCCATGCGGAGACGGCTCGTCGTGACTTGCTCGATGCGATCTTGATCGGCACGCCGGAGATTTTGCAGGATGCCGAGACGAGTCAACTTGGCATCGAACAAACCCTCGTGGAATTGCAGCGACAAACGCAGTTCCATCAGGAGTTGCTCAGTCATCGCGATCGGATTTGGGCCACGATCCCGGCTCTCATGCGACTGCAAGATACGCTCACGGGACGTCCTCGCCAATTGTTCGCCGCGACTTTGGGTGGCACTGTCGAGTTGTTGCAGACGATTGATGCCAGCCTGCGGGAACCGGGTTCGATCGGGTTGGATCAAGTCGAGAATTGGCACTCGCAGATCGTGGCCCGTAGCAATGAAGTGCAAGCGACGCTGGACCGCATCTACGATCAATTCCTCACCGCCGAAGTGCTAACTCCCGAGGACCGAGAGCTGGTCGAAACCCTGCTCGAAACGGGATTGCTCGCGAGTCATGTGGATTCGCTCAATCGCACTCCGTTGCAACAACGGCGAACGTTACGCGATCGGTTAATCGCGTTGGATGACAACATCGAACCGCTGCCCACGACCGATCCGGACTTGCCCCCGTGGGTTCGTGAGCCGGTTTCGGAGACCGATCTTCCGTTGGCCTGGTTGTTCGATACCATCACCTCGGAACGCACGCCGTTGGTCGATTTATCCAAGGTTCCCACCGCGACCGAGTTCCGGCATCGACTGGTCATCTTTCGCGAACGGTTGGGGCGTGTGGCGGAAACTCTTAGCCGCCGACAAGCGAATGGCGAGAAGCATAACATCTCCGAATTGCGACGCATCGGCTGGAAGTTTCGGTCCCTCGCCACTTGGCTGCGGTGTGCGGAAGCGGATCAAATTGCCCAGACCGTTCACAACCAAGCTTGGGCGGTTCGCTGCTTCGGACAAGCCCGTTCCACCCTCGATGATTTCCTCGCCGCCAACCGACCGGGGCGTCCACCGTGGTTCGAGACGGCTGCGGAGGCGTTGCTGTCGGTCGGCAAAACGTTGCTGCATCCGACACTCAGTGACGGACGGGAAGTGGCGGAAATCAATCGTCGGAAGGAACGTCGTCGAGCGGTCCTCACGAGTGGTCTGCCGATTCGCGGTGTCCCGGTTCCGGCGGCGTTGCCCGATGACCCGCTGAAAACCAAACTCTCGCTGGTCATTCCACCCCTGCTCCAGCAACAGTTGCCACCAGGTCGGGTCGCGATTGGCGTGGGATTGAACGATGAAAATCGTCATCTGACCGGAGCCGCCGTTTCGATTCGTCGAGGAACCGAAGCACCGAAAGTCGTCGAGTGGACGAATCCGACGGGCGTTGACGTCACACGTTGGCGAGCGGTTGCGGACTTTCGCGGTCATCACTTCTTCGATTCGCTTTCGCTGAAACCCGTGGGCGGCGTGAGTGTCGTCACAAGACAACCACCGATCGGACCGGCCCAAGTGGTCGTCGAAGGGGGCGACTTCGAGGAGCAGGCCATCATGTTTGTGCTGGATTGCTCCGCTTCCATGACCGAGTCCATCAGCCGCGAAGGACAAACCGGCGAAGTGCGGAAGCTGGATGCGGCTCGGGCGGCCTTGCTGCAACTTCTCGAATCCATGGAAGATCGCAACAACTTGCACGTCGGTGTGATGTTGTACGGGCATCGGGTGGCGGCGGGGGTGAACTCGGCGGCCGGTCCGCAATGGCAACGGCGGTACATCTCCCAGTTCCCCTGCTCTGCCGAACTTCGTCCGTATGAGGATGTCGAAACCATTCTGCCACCCGGACGGTTTCGGTCCCTGGAACACGATCTCGTCGCCCAACGACTCCGTCTGCTGTTGCCTTGGGGCGAAACGCCGTTGCATCTGTCCTTGACGCAGTCCATTCGGCAACTCGGACGACTCAACGGCATGCGACACCGCACGGTGGTCGTGATTACGGACGGACGGAATTATCAGTTCGATCCCGCAGCCGACAAACGGCGCACGGTTGCGGATGTCATCACCGAAGCGAATGCGGCGGATGTTGCGGTGCATCTCGTCGGGGTCGGCATGCCCGATGATCAACGGGATCGGGCCCGTGTGGAGTTCGGACAAATCGCCAATGCAACCGCCGGTTCGTGTGATGTTGATGTCGATGACGCCGACCGCTTGCGAACCAAACTTCGGGGGCTGTTCGATCTGTCGCGGTTCTCGATCGCCAATGCGATGGGGCAACGGTTCGAGAAAATGGTCGGGCAACCCGTCACGATTCCCGCACCGAAATCCACACCGGAAACCTGGACGCTGCAATGGAAGAATCAACTTCTCGATTTGACCATTCGAGGCAACGAAGTGTTGGCGTTCCGGAACTCCCCGGATTCCGAATCGCTGGAAACCGTGCGTTCGCAGCCCATTCCGATTCGGGTCAGTCCGATTGTGGACAACCATTCGCAACCGACCGGATGGCAATGCGGGTGGTTGGCTCCGCAGTTGGATGACGATCGGCTCACGTTGACGGCTCGCATCTCGAACGTCGACCAAACTTATCTCGATTGGGACGGCCGATTTCTCGTGATTGCCACTCCGCAAACTCGCGATGGGGACTCGATTGGCAATCCGATCGTGCTGTGGGAGAGTTTCCGTCAACCGCACACGGCCGATCCCACGTACTCGTGGACAATCACGCGGTGGCCGAGCGACGCCGCCAGCGTTCGTTTGACGTGTTGGTTCCCGAAAGAACAGCCGTCGGTTCAGCGATTCGAATGGGCCACGATGCTCGCGAAAACGCAGCAAGGTCAGCCGATCGGCCCCAGTGATCCGGCGAATCTTCAGTGGCAGATTCGCGTCGACGACGGAGCCTTCACCTTGATCGAACGGTTCGGGAACACTCGCGGTTCCGCCGAGCGATTCGTGCTGCAATGGGATTCGTCGGCTCCCATCACCGAAGCCACGCACCGCCGAGACGACCGCAACCAAGTCGCCGTTCACACCTGGAAAACGCAAGCCGTCGATGTCTCGCAATTGGCGATCGAACGTCTCGATCTGTTCCAGTTCAAGCAGCACGCCGCCCGCATGGCCGACTCCGTAGAACTCCCGATCAAACCCCGCACCCGCACCATCCCCCTCACAAAATTCCCCCGCACCGTCATCACCCGATAACCGCAGCAAACCGTTCTGAATATTCTCAGAAACCCCCGGCGAACGCACGGGAAGGCATTTTGCAGAATATCCAGCACACATTCCGTTTGACTGGGCGGTTGCGACCTCCGTGGGGAGCGTTGCGTCGACGAGAACGGGGCGGTCGGACTCTGCATGGGGTGGTGGGAATTCGTCTAGACGCGCATCGGACTCCTAGATGGTAGGAGGTACATGTGATGTCTGAACGAAATGAGAATGCGACGATGCCGTTGTTGGTCGATGAACCGACTGCCGCCGAGATGCTGTCAATCTCACCCCGCAAGTTGTGGGGATTGGCCGATGCGGGGGAGATTCCCTGTCTGAAGGTTGGCCGCTTGAAGCGGTACGCGGTGCGGGATTTGTTGGCCTGGATCGAGGCGAACACGAAGGGGGGCGATCAATGACCGATACCCCCATCACGAAATTCCTCGACGCCCTGGATCAAACGATCGGACACAAAGCCGAGCCGAAAAACGACGGGTATCTCACTCGATGTCCGGCTCACGATGACCACAATCCCAGTCTGTCGATTGGGACTGGTGACGATGGGCGGGTGTTGTTGAAGTGCTTCGCCGGTTGCAAAGTCGATGCGATCTGTGACGCGGTCGGTCTGACGGTCAATGACTTGATGCCCCGAGCCGATTCACTCCCGCCGCCGAAGAAGAAGTCTACGATCGTAGCAACTTACGATTACCACGACGAAGCTGGCGAGTTGTTGTTCCAAGTCTGCCGATGTGAACCGAAGACGTTCCGCCAGCGAAAGCCTGACGGCAACGGTGGGTGGGATTGGTCGGTCAAGGATGTGCGGCGGGTGCCGTATCGGTTGCCGGGGTTGTTGGCCGAGCCGACGCGGTGGGTGTTCGTCGTCGAGGGCGAGAAGGATGCGGATTGTCTCGCCGCTCACGGATTGATCGCCACGACGAACGCGGGCGGAGCCGGAAAGGATTTTACAGAATATACAGGACACTTTTCGGGGCGGAACGTCGTAATTCTGCCCGATAACGATGATCCCGGCCGATCCCACGCCGAAGCGGTGGCCCGAAGTTTGAACGGGATCGCCGCCGAAGTGCGAGTCGTCGATCTGCCCGGACTGCCGGACAAGGGTGACGTGTCGGATTGGTTCGCCGGTGACGGGACGGTCGAAGAATTGCAGAAGCTGGTTCGGTCCGCAAGTTCGTGGGAGCCACGGGAAACGGTCGAGGAGTGGCCGTCGATTGTGTCACTCGATAAATGCATCCTGCCAGAGTTTCCCACGCACGTTCTGCCGGACGTGCTGCGGCAATGGGTCGAGGAGGAAGCCGAAGCGACGCAGACACCACCGGATTTGGCGGGGATGTTGGTCATGGCGGTGGTGGCCTCGACGATTGCACGCCGGGTGGAAGTCGAGCCACGTCCGGGTTGGCGGGAGCCGGTCAACGTGTTCATAGTGGTGGTGCTCGATCCGGCGAATCGCAAGTCGGCCGTGTTCTCCGATGCCATGCGGCCGTTGGAAGAAATCGAAGCGGAGATGATCGAAGATGCCCGCGTGTCCGTGGCCCGTGCTCAGTCGGAACGGCGGCAACTCGAAAAGCGACTGCAAGCCGCTGAGAAACTTGCCAGCACTGGCGACAGTCACGCCCGCCATGAAGCCGGTCAGTTGGCCGAAGAATTGGCGAAGATGCCCGAACCGCAACTGCCCTGCCTGATCATCGACGATGCCACCGAAGAAGTCGTCGCCCAGATTCTGGCGGAGCAAGGCGGGCGGATCGCCTCGTTCTCGCCGGAGGGTGGTGTGTTCGACTTGATGGCCGGGAAGTACAACAAGAACGGTGGCACGAATTTCACGATCTACTTGAAGGGCCACGCGGGGGAGAATCCACGTTCCAATCGGGTGACGCGGGAAGCGGTGCGGATCGAGCGGCCTGCCCTCACGTGTGCCTACACGATTCAACCGGCGGTGATTCAGGGACTCGCCGACAATCCGGCGTTCCGTGGACGCGGGTTGCTCGCCCGCTTCGGCTATGCAATCCCCCGCAGTAAGATCGGCCACCGACAGATCGCTCCACCGCCGATGTCCGATCCAACCCGCGAAGCGTATCGGAATCTAATTCGTGGCCTGTTGGCAATCGAGGGAGAAAACGTGTTGCGGTTAACCGGCGACGCCTCCGCTGTGATGGTCGAATGGGAGCAATCCATCGAGGCGATGTTGGCCGATGACGGTCCTTTGGAGTCGATCAAGGATTGGGGCGGCAAACTCGCCGGGGCCACGCTCCGGTTGGCGGCGGTGTTGCATTGTGCGGAGCATCGCAGGCCGAGTGGTCGGATCGAGAAGCCCACGATCCTGGCGGCGATCGAGTTGGCGACCTATCTCATCCCGCACGCGGAACACGCCTTCGATCTGATGGCCGCCAATGATTCCGCCGCCGAAGACGATGCCCGCTACATCCTGAATTGGATCAAACGTCACGACAAAAAGGAGTTTACGAAGACGGACGCCCAGCAGCACGGAAAACGCCGATTTCCCAAGGCGGACGATATCAATTCGGCGATCGAAACCCTGATCCACCGCAACTATC
This sequence comes from Thalassoroseus pseudoceratinae, assembly GCF_011634775.1. Lineage (NCBI taxonomy): Bacteria > Pseudomonadati > Planctomycetota > Planctomycetia > Planctomycetales > Planctomycetaceae > Thalassoroseus > Thalassoroseus pseudoceratinae. Next base: position 374,032 of record NZ_JAALXT010000001.1, on the reverse strand, counting down.
TCCGCCAGCGTCCCACCGACAGCAGCGGACGCGGACGGCCACCATCACCCACCTACAACGTGAACCCCCAGGTGTTCCATGGCCATTCGCTCGAAAACCGTTCTGAATATTCTCAGAAACCCCCGGCGAACGCACGGAATGGCATTTTGCAGAATATCCAGCACACATTGCCGCGAACCCGATGAACACCCGCCCCACAAAAAAAGCCCCCGGCAAACCGAGGGCGAATTCCAGGGATTTTTCATCAAAAAGGTGGTCCCGACAGGACTCGAACCTGTGACTTCCACTTTGTAAGAGTGGCACTCTAGCCAACTGAGTTACGGGACCAATTGGTGGATGGGTATTTTATCCATCGCGGCGAAATCCGCAAGGGTAGGAGTTGGACAGGTTTTGGCCGGGGAAGGTTCGGGGCGGACCACGAAAAAAGCCGAACGATCGGGCGTGATCGCTCGGCTGGGGTTGGTTCCTTTTCCGATTAGTTGAGCAAGGCGTCGAAGTCGGCGAAGACTTCGTCCAGGCTTGATGATTCGGAATCGGTGTTCAAGTCGAGGGCCAACGGGGTTGATTCCGGCGTGGAGTCCGAGTTGTCGGAGTCTGCAACCGGAGCGATGGCAAATTCCGAGGCAACCATCGTGTCGACCGGGTTGAGCGGTGGCACGATCGGCATGGCCATTCGCGATCGCTCGGTGGTGGCTCCCCAGAAGAACAGGCCGGTGGTGTCGGGACCGGTGACATCGCTGAACAATGGAACGACCTGATCGAAATCGTTGCCGTTGATGGCGGTCGGTTCGACGTCGTTGGTGCTGATGACGAACGGATCGGTGTCGAACAGCGTGGACAAGGCGGTTCGGTTGTTTCCGGTCGCCGGGTCCCAGAGGAAGATGTCGTCGAGACGGTTGTCATCGAAGTCACCGATGGCAATCTTGCTGTAGGCATTGCCGTTGAGTGCGGTGGGTTCGATGCGGTTTGTCTTGCTCTCGACGAACAACACGCCGCTGCCGACCACATCGGCGTCGAACGTGAGGATTCGGTTCTTCCCGGTCGTGAGGTTCACGAGGAACAGGTCTTGTGGATCGCCGAAGTCGAAGTCCCCGCCACGAATGTGCTGGAAGTCGTTGCCGTTGATTTCACTCGCGGGCACGGCGTTGGTTTGGAACGAATCGACCGTGGTGACGGCCGCGGGCACTTCGGCGATGAAGTCGAAGGTGCGGTTGCGTCCGGTGGTCGGGTTCCAGAAGAACATTTCGTCGAGGTTGTCGTCATTGAAATCGCCGGCGGCCACTTGGGTGAAGTCGTTGCCGTTGATGGCGGAGTTGTCGATGACGGCGGTTTCCACGGTTGCAGTCACATCGGTACCGGCTGCTCCACCGGTGAAGTGGATCAGACGGTTGCGACCGGTCAGCGGATTCCAGAAGAAGATGTCGTCCCCGCCACCCGCATCGAAGTTGCCGACGAGGAACTCGGCGAAATCGTTCCCGTTGAGCAACAGCGGCGGAATGACCGCGTTCTGTTCCCGACCATCACCGAAGACAATCCCGTTGGCTCCCGTGATCGGGTTCCAGAAGAAGATGTCGTCGGCGTCGTCTCGGCCGGGCACGCTGTTATCGAAGTCCCCGGTGATGACCCGAGCTTCGCCCTGCACACTCGACGGTGCGTCGGGAGCATCGGTGATGACCACAAAATCGATCGGTTCCACCAGTCGATCATCGTTGAGAATCGTTCCGGTGGCGACGTTGTCGGACGGGGTGTTGTACCCGAGGCCCGGTTCGACCGTGAAGATGACCGTCTCGGCCGGTTCCACGGTGAGATCGACTTGCGGATCGGCATTGACGACGACGGTGTCGCTGCCCGCTGCAAACGTGATCGTCGCATTCGGGCCATTGAGACTCGCCAGGCCTCGGAGTGAGTAATCCACCTGGAAGATGGCGGTTCCCGAGAGCGTGAGATCGACCGTCAACGCCTGATCCAAACCAAACCCTTGACGACGGAAGGTGTAGATCAGAATGCCCGCACCGTCTTCGTCGACGGCAGCCGGGAAGACTTCGGCGGTCACGGTGGTATCGTCGTTGACGATGGTTCCCGTCGCCGTGTTCTCCGTCGCGGCGACGTAATCCATGTTGGGAACGATGGTCAATGTCAGGGATTCATCGTCTTCGAGGTCCATATCCGCGATGGGTTGGAGCGTGACGATGGCTGTGTCGCTGTCGGCGGCGAACGTCACGGTTCCGGCCATGTCACTGAAGTTGTCCGCTCCGTTGACGATGAAGTCTTCGTTGAGCAACGCGGTTCCGTCGATGGTGAAGTCGGCGGTGAGCGGTGCATCGAGCAACCCGGTGCGGGTGAACGTGTAGACCAGCGATTCGCTGCCATCCTCGAAGACGGTTTCCGGAGCCACGGTGACACCGACTTCGACATCATCGTTGAGGATGGTCGCGGTGGCGGTGTTGGGGGTGTCCAAGATGTATCCGCCGCCGGGCACCAAACTCAGCGTGACGGTTTCGTCGAGTTCGATGACGGTGTCGGCTTCGGGCGTCACAATCACTTCGATCGTGGAGACCGAAGGTGCGAAGGTCACGATTCCCGAATTCGGATTGAAACCGGATGCCCCTTGCACGGTGTAATCGGATTGGTCGTTGCTTCGGAAGGACGCCGAACCGCCGACCTGGAAGCTGACTGTGGTCGGTGTGTCGAGCAACCCGGTTCGCGTGAAGGTGAAGATGATGTTGCCACCCGCATCTTCCGCCACGCTGTCGGGGCTCACGTTGACACTGATTCCGGTCTCATCGTTGAGGATGGTTCCGGTGGCGGTGTCTTCGTCTCGCAGTTGATACCCCGGTCCCGGGACAACACTGAGGACGACGTCTTCATCCGGTTCCAAGTCGGTGTCGTTGGAGGGATCGACCGTCACCAACACTTGGGTCACACCCGCTGGGAAACTGACGGTTCCACTGGTTGCATCGAACGACGCCGCACCGGTGACGGTGTAGTCTTCATTGAAGATGGCGGCACCACCGACATCGAAGCTGGCGACCAACGGTTGATCCAACGGCCCGACACGGAAGAACGTGTAAACGAGGGTGTCGGCTTCGTCTTCGATCGCTTCGATCGGATCGACCAAAACACCCACACCGACTTCATCGTTGATGATGGTGCCCGTGGCACTCACGGGGTTGGCCAACACGTAGTTGGTTCCGGAAGCCAACGTCAGCGTGACGGTTTCATTCAGTTCCAGCACGCCATCGACGGTGGGGTCGATGGTGACAGTGGCCGTCGTGCTTCCTGAGAGGAAGGTGACGGTGCCGGCAGCTTGACCGAAGGTGTCCGAACCGGAGACGGGAACGGTGTAGTCGTCATTGAAGACGGCGGTTCCGCTGACGGTGAAGTTCACGGTCAGGTCTTGGTCGATCACACCCGCACGCGAGAAGGTGTAAACGAGGTTGTCGGAACCGTCTTCCAACACGGAGATCGGCGTGTCCAAGCTGAGGCTGACAGCGGTGTCGTCGTTGTCGATGATTCCGACAGCTTGGTTGGCATCCGCGACCAAATACCCACCGCCCGGAACAACCATCACGACCACCGATTCGTCGGCTTCGAGACTGGTATCCGTGATGGGATTGATCGAGAGCGTGGCCGTGCTGCTGTTAGCCGCGAACGTGATTGATCCCCCGCTGGCGGAAACGTTGGTGGCACCGGCGACGGTGTAATCGATTCCGAACTCGGCGAGCCCAGCCAACGTGAAGTCGATCGTCAATTCCTCATCCAGCGGA